>NZ_CP088297.1:2749166-3098333 GCF_024666615.1 Aquabacterium sp. J223
CCACTCAGCGACGCTTGCGCCCCAGCCGCTTGAGCACCAGCCAGGCCGCGCCGCCGGTCACGCCGAGCACCAGCGCCACCACCCAGGCGAAACCGTGCGCGTGCTCGGCCAGCGGGATGCCGCCGACGTTCATGCCCATCAGGCCGGCGACGAGGTTGATGGGCAGCGCCAGCACGGTGACCGTGGTCAGCAGGAAGAGGATGCGGTTGTTCTCCATCGCCACCCGCGAGTCGGCCTCTTCCTGCAGCAGCTTGACGCGTTCCTGCAGCGCGGCGACGTCGCGCAGTGCCAGCGCGAAATCCTCGCTGGCGTCGCGCAGGCGCTGCAGGTCCTCCGCCGGCACCCAGCGCGGCGGGTTGCCGAGCAGCCGCAGCAGCGCACCCGGCTCCGGCGCCAGCAGCCGCTGCAGCCGCACCATCAACCGGCGCAGCCGCGCCAGGTCGGCCGAGTCGTCGCCCGTGCGGCCGGCCAGCACCTTGTCCTCGATGTCGTCGACCCGCTCGGTGGCCTGGCGCACCAGCCGCTGCAGTTCGTCGGCCTGGTCGCGCAGCAGGTGGTCGAGCAGCGCCAGCGGCGAGCCGATGGCCTCCCCCCGGTTGGCCGCGGCGCGCAACCGGTCGACCGAGCGCAGCGCCTGGCGGCGGGCGGTGACCACCCGGCGCTCGCCCACGGCCACCCACAGCGTGGCCACGTCGGAGGGCTCGAAGGCGAAGTCGAAGGTGACGTCGTTGACCACCGCCAGCAGCTCGTCGCGCTCGCGCTCGATGCGCGTCGAGCGCGAGCCGCCGCCCAGCGCCTCGAAGAAGCCCTCGGGCAGACCGGCGTGGCGGCGCAGCCAGGGGCTGCTCTGCGCCACGCTGAGGTTGACGTGCAGCCAGACGAAGCTGCCGTCGTCCGGCGGGGACGCCAGCCAGGCCGCGGCCTGCGCGCTGTCCAGCGCCGTGCCCGGCCGCCCGGGGGGCGAAGCGGTAGCCGCAGATCAGTCCGTTGGTGTCGGCGCCGTACAGGCCAGTGGTGTTGGGGGGCGGAGATGGCGGCGGGCATGCGGTGCAGGAACGTCGGCGAGGGGATCGGCGCGTCGTGATGCGCTGGCGGCGGTGGCCGGCTGTCGCCAGCGCGTGAACCGCCGACAGACCGCATCGAGGATTCCCCACGGCGCAGACGTCCGGGAAAGCCCTGGTGTGCGGGCGCGCCGCCTATGGTGACACCGGTTGTTCCTGGCGATGACGCCCGCTTCCGCTTTTAGCCCCCAACCACCGGTCCCGATGCCCTCCACGCTGGCCTTCCTGCTGCCCGACACCCAACGGGCGCCCGGCGCCGTCCGCGACGACGCCACCGGCCTGTTCAGTGCCTGCGGCTTCGTCGCGCTGGGTGGGCCGGTGCTGCGCCAGCGCCGGCGCCAGGGCCGGCCGTCGGCGCTGGTGCACCTGCGGCTGCACGACCGTGCGGGCAGCCTGCTGCAGCCGGGGTGGCAGGCCTTCGCGCAGCTGCTGCAGCTGGCCTTCGACGGCAGCGACCTGCTCTGCCACCAGGGCCAGGGCCGTTTCGTGGTGCTCAGCGGCTGGGTGGGCGAGGCGGTGGAGCGGCCGCTGCTGGCGCTGCGGCTGGCCGGCTGCGGCCGGCGCGGCGACGGGCTGTGCCACAGCGCGATCGTCCGGCGGGTGGAGCCGGCGGAAGACGACCTGCCCCTGCTGCTGCGCGAGGCCGAGACCGACGGCGTGCATTGAGCCGAGGCGGCCCGCCCTCGGGCACGCCGGCTGCTCTTCAAGGGCTTACCCCAGGAGCCCACCATGTCGCATGCCGACGTCGGCAGCCCGCTGCGCTGCCATTCCACCCCGCCCTACATGCCCGGCTGGCGCCCGCCGGTGATGCCGCTGCGCGACGAGATGCCCCACCGGCCCGAGCTCGACCCGCCGCCGCCGGCGCCGGGTGCGCCCGAGCCGGCCGACCACGGCCCGCCGCCGCACGTCGTGCTGCACTGACCCGGCAGCATGGCCGTGCCGCCTGCCGCATCGAACGTCAACGGACCACGCCGGCGCTGGCGGGCGCACCCGGTGCGGTGGTCGTTGCTCGCCGCGGTGGTGGCGCTGCTCGTGGTGCTGCTGGCCTGCGAACTGGCGGGCTGGCGATTCCTGCGCGGGCCGATCGAGCGCCAGCTCGGGCCCCGGCTCGAGCGGGAGCTCAGCGTCGGCGAGGGCTTCCGGCTGCACCTGCTCGGCCCGGTGCGGCTGTCCACCGACCGGCTGCATGTCGGCGGGCCGTCCTGGGCGCCGGCCGACCGCCGGGCGTTCTTCGACGCCGAGGGACTGAAGGTCAAGGTCTACTGGTCGGAGCTGCTGCGCTTCGCCTTCGGCGACCGCGAACGCCCGATCGACATCGAATTGCTCGAGGTGGACCGCTTCGCCGCCTCGTTGTGGCGGCAGTCGGACCGTCGCGCCAACTGGCAGATCGGCCCGCCCAAGCCCGAGGACGAGCAGAAGGCGAGCGTCGGCCTGCCGGGCTTCGGCCGGCTGGTCGTGCGCAACGGCCGGCTGGACCTGGACGACCGGCCGATGGACCTGGCCTTAAAGGCCGAGGCCACCACCGACGAAGGCGAGGGCGGCGAGGGACGCCTCGCCATCAAGGGCGAGGGCCGCTGGCAGGAGAGCCGCTTCACCCTCGGCCTGCAGTCCAAGGGCGTGCTGCCGCTGATCTCGCGCGAGCCCGGGGTGACGGTGCCGCTGCAGCTTCAGGCGCAGGCCCCCGGCACCCGCTTCACCTTCGACGGCCAGGCGCGCGACGTGATGAGCTTCCAGGCCATGGACGGCCAGGTCACCCTGGCCGGCACGTCGCTGGCGCGGCTGGGCGACGCGCTGTCGATCACGCTGCCGACCACCGCCGCCTTCTCGCTGCAGGGCCGGGTGGTCAAGGACGGCGGCCGCTGGCAGGCCAAGGTGCCGGGCCTGGCGGTGGGCAGCAGCCGCCTGGCCGGCGACTTCACGCTCGACCAGACCGGCGCCAAGCCGGTGCTGACGGGCCTGCTCTCGGGCCGCAACCTCGACCTGCTCGACCTCGGCCCGGCCTTCGGGACGCGCACGCCCGACGGCGCGCCGGTCAGGCGCAGCGGCGACCGGGTGCTGCCGCAGCGCGAGTTCAACATTCCCGCGCTGAGCCGCATGAACGCCGACGTGCGGGTGCGGCTCGACCGGGCCGACCTGCACACCCCGCTGCTGGAGGCGCTGACGCCGCTGCAGGCGCGCATCACCCTGCAGGACGGTGTGCTGGCCATCGACGAGCTGCTGGCACGCACCGCCGGCGGCAGCCTGCAGGGCCGGCTGGGCCTCGACGGCCGCGATGAAAAACGCCCCCAGTGGACGGTGGACCTGCGCGCCAGCGACGTCGACCTCGACCGCTGGCTGAAGGCGCGCAACGCGCGCGCCGGCGGCGAGGACGCGCCGGCGCCCGGTTATGTCAGCGGCCGGCTCCAGCTGAAGACCACGCTGGCCGGGCAGGGCCGGTCGATCGCCACCCTGGCCGAGAGCCTGGACGGCGACCTGTCGGCCTGGATCCGCAACGGCCGCATCTCGCACCTGGTGGTGGAGGCGCTGGGGCTGGACGTGGCGCAGGGCCTGGGGCTGCTGCTGAGCAAGGACAAGTCCCTGCCGCTGACCTGCGCGGTGATGCAGTTCGGCGTGCGCGACGGCCGCATGACCACCGAGGTGGGCCTGTTCGACACGCCGGACTCGACCGTGCTGCTGACCGGCACCATCGGCCTGGCCGACGAGCGCCTGGCGCTGACCGCGCAGGCCCGCCCCAAGGACTTCAGCCCGTTGACGCTGCGCTCGCCGCTGCACGTGGAGGGCAGCTTCGGCGACCCGAAGGTGCGGCTGGACGCCAGGACGCTGGGGCTGAAGGGCGCGGCCGCGGTGGCCCTGGCCTTCGTCAACCCGCTGGCGGCGCTGATCCCGCTGATCGACCCGGGCGACCGCGACAACGCCGGCGGCTGCGGCCAGGCGGTGGCGGCGCTGCGTGCCGGCGAGCGCGCCGCGCCGGCGGCGAAGGGCAGCGCGGGCAACGGCCGCAGCCGCTGACCGGCGCTCGACCCGCCGCGGCCCTCAGGCCGCCGGGTCGACCGCGGAGGCGGCGGCGCCGCTGCCCTCCTGCGAATACTCCTTCAGCCGGTTGTACAGCGTCTTCAGGCTGACGCCGAGCGCGGCCGCGGTCTTTTCCTTGTGGTTGCCGAAGCGCTGCAGCGTGGCCAGGATGAGCGTGCGCTCGACCTCCGCCAGCGGCGTGCCGACGCGCACGGTGATGGTGGAGCCGTCGCTGGTGGCCGCCTTCGGCGGCTCCAGCTGCAGCCACTCGTCGCCGATGACGTGGCCTTCCTCCATCAGGTACAGCCGCTGGACCACGTTGCGCAGCTCGCGCACGTTGCCCGGCCAGCGGTGCTGGCGCATCTTCTCCAGCGTCTGCGGCGCGAAGCGCTTCTGCTGGCCCTCGCGGCGGCAGATGTCCTGCAGGAAGTGTTCCGCCAGCAGCGGGATGTCCTCGGTGCGCTCGTTCAGCGGCGGCAGGTGGATCGGGAAGACGTTGAGTCGGTACAGCAGGTCCTCGCGCAGCTTGCCCATGGTCACCGCCAGCTCGGGCTGCCGGTTGGTGGCGGCGATGACGCGCACGTCGGTCTCGATCGGGTTGGTCGAGCCCACCCGCATGAAGGTGCCCGTCTCCAGCACGCGCAGCAGCTTGACCTGCAGCTCCAGCGGCATCTCCGTCACCTCGTCGAGGAACAGCGTGCCGCCGTGGGCGCGTTCGAAGAAGCCCAGGTGCTGGCGGTCGGCGCCGGTGAAGCTGCCCTTCTCGTGGCCGAAGATCTCGCTCTCGATCAGGTGCGGCGAGATGGCGCCGCAGTTGACGGCGAGGAAGGGCTGCTTGCGCCGCCGCGACAGCTCGTGGATGGTCCGCGCCGCGACTTCCTTGCCGGTGCCGCTTTCGCCGGTGATGAGCACGGTGACGGCGGTGCCGGCCACCCGCGAGATCTGCTCGTAGACCCGCTGCATCGGCTGCGCGCGGCCCCACATCTGGCCGAACTTGCCGGTCTTCTCGAATTCCTTCTTCAGGTCCGCCAGCTCGGCCTTCAGCGCCGACGGCCGCATCACCCGCGACAGGATGCCCTGCAGCTGCTTGATGTTGAAGGGCTTGATCAGGTAGTCGGCCGCGCCCAGGCGCAGCGCCTGGATGGAGGTCTCCAGGCTGGCATGGCCGGTGATCAGCACGACCTCGGTGTTGGCCAGCGTCTCCGGTTCCTTGAACAGGTCCATGCCGCTGCCATCGGGCAGCATGAGGTCGAGCAGGACGATGTCCGGCTCTCGCATGGCCAGGTGCCGACGCGCGTCGCGCAGGGTGCCGGCGGTGGCCGCGGTGAAGCCTTCGCTGGCGATCAGCGCGGCCATCATCTCGGCGGAATCGGCATCGTCCTCGACGATGAGTGCGTGTCCCATGGTGGTCCCTCGTCCTGTCTAGCTACGGCTCATGGGCATGTCGCTTGCGCATGAAGCAAAACAATGAAGTTGACTGCCCCGGCCCGCCGCAAGCACCCGATGAGCATTCAAGGGGGTGGCGAGCCGCTGCCGCGCAGCCCGACGGTGCTGCTGCTGATCGACTTCATCAATCCATTGGACTTTCCCGGTGCCGAAACACTGGGGCCGCCCGCGGTCAGGGCCGCCGACGCGACGGCCCGGTTGAAGGCGCGGCTTGCCGCCGAGGGTGTGCAATCCGTATACGCCAACGACAATTATGGGATCTGGCACTCGAACTTTCGCGATGTCTGGGGTCATTGTCGGTCTCTGCAGGGTCATGCCGGAGGTCTGGCGCGGCGGTTGAAGCCCGGGCCGGCCGACCTGGCCATCCTCAAGCCCCGGCATTCGGCCTTTTTCAGCACGCCGCTGGAACTGGTGCTGGGCCAGCTCGGCGCCAAGAAGCTGGTGCTGGTGGGCCTGGCGACCGACATCTGCGTGCTGTTCACCGCCATGGACGCGCACCTGCGAGGCTTCAAGCTGTGGGTGCCCGCGGACTGCGTGGCGGCAGAAAGCGCGCAGGCCACGGCCGAGTCGCTGCGGTACATGAACCGGGTCCTCAAGGCCGATGTGCGGGCGTCGGCCGCGATGACAACAGCGACCTGAGCGTGCGCCGCAGCAGTTCCGGGTCCATCGGCTTGCCCAGGTGCGCGTCGAAGCCCGCGTCCAGCGCACGCTGCTTGTCGACGGTGCCGGTGAAGGCCGTCAGCGCCACCGCGGGCAGCGACGCGTGGCCCCGCTCGCGGGTCAGCCGGCGGACGCGCCGGATGAGGCTGTAGCCGTCCTCGCCGGGCATGGCGATGTCGGAGATCAGCACCTCCGGCCAGTCGTCGCGAGGCGAGTCGCGCAGCCGGTCGTAAAGGGAGCGGGCGCTGGCGTGCAGCTCGATGCGCACCGCCTCGTCGCGCAGCAGCAGCTCCAGGATCTGCCGCGCCTGCGGGTCGTCGTCGACCACGGCGATGCGCCGGCCGCTGAGCGACGGACCCGCCGCCTCCCGCGGCACCAGGGGCTCGGCCATCGCGCGCGCCAGCGACCCGGGCAGCTCGATGGTGAAGCTGGAGCCGCGGTGCGGTCCGTCGCTGTCGGCGACCAGGCGGCCACCGTGCAGCTGCACCAGCTGGCGCGCCAGCGTCAGCCCGAGGCCGAGGCCGCCCTGCTGCCGCGTGCGCGAGGCGTTGGCCTGGCTGAACGGCTGGAACAGGGCGTCGCGGCGCTCCGGTGCCAGGCCGACCCCGGTGTCGCTGACCACCAACGCCACCACCTCGCCCCGGCGTTCGGCCAGCAGCCGCAGGCGGCCCGGCGCGGAGGTGAACTTCACCGCGTTGGACAGCAGGTGGACCAGCGCCTGCGCCAGGCGGTCGCCATCGACGTCCAGCGTCAGCGGCGGCGACGGCAGCTCCACCTGCAGCTCCAGGCCCTTGTCCTGGACGGCGGTGCGCACCGCGTCGACCGCCCGCTCGGTCAGCTGGGCCAGCGGCGTGGGCTGGCGGTGCAGGACCACCTTGCCGCGCAGCAGGCGCTGGGTGTCGAGCAGGTCGTCGACCATGCGCGCCTGCGTGGCCACGTTGCGCTCGATGGCGTCCAGCGGCTTCAGCTGGCCCGGGTCGTCCGGCAGCATCTTGCGCAGCACGTGCGCCCAGCCGCGGATGGCGTTGAGCGGCGAGCGCAGCTCGTGCGACACCACCGAGAGGAACTCGTCCTTGGCCACCGCCAGCGCCTCCGCCTCGGCCCGGGCGTTGCGCTCGCTGGTCAGCAGTTCCTCGCGCTCGCGTTCCTGCCGCTTGCGTTCGGTGATGTCTTCCAGGATGCCGCCGACGCGGCTGGGCTGCCCGTCGGCGGCCGGCAGTGCGAACCGCCGGTCGCGCAGCCACAGCAGGCGGCCGTCGGCGGCGCGCACGCGGTACTCGCGCAGCGGCTGCGGCAGGGGGTCGGCGAAGAAGGGCTGCGGCAGCGCCTCGCGGTCCTGTTCCAGCACCGCGTCGCGCCAGAGGCCCGCGTCGGCGAGCAAGGCCGGCACATCACGGCCCCACAACTTGGCGAAGCCCGGGCTGACGTACAGCAGTTCCTGCCGGGCCAGGTCGGCGAACCAGAAGACGTCGTCGCTGCGCTGGGCGAACTGTTCGAACCGGCGTTCGCTGTCCTGCAGCGCGCGCAGGGTGTGGCCGTGTTCGGGCAGGTCCGCCGGCGCGCCGGCGTCCTCGACCAGCGCGATGTGCACCAGCCGGCAGTCCGGCGGCAGCCCGTCGACCGCGTCGACCGTCCACTGCAGGCGAAGGCGGCGCACGCCGCTGCCGTCGGCCTGCAGGCGGAGTTCACGGCAGTTCATGCCGGCGCCGGCACCGGTCAGGGCCTCGTGCAGGGCGAGCAGCCCCGGCGCCGGCGCGTCACCGCCGTCACCGAACAGCTGTCGGGCCGCCCGGTTGAGGGCGAGGTTCGACGGCCCGCTGCACACCGCCACCGCGCCGGGCAGGGCCTCCAGCGCCGCCGCGGCCGCCGCCGGCAGCAACGCGGCCAGCGGTGTCAGCACGACGCTGGGCGAGGACGCGGACTCGGCGGGCGGTGCCCGCCGGCCGCGAGGCGCGGCAGGCCGCGTCAGGCCGTCGCGCGGGATGGCTGGCAACCCTTCCACGCCGCCTCAGCGAGCGCGCTCCCGTCCACGGGCGCTTTCGCGGGGACCTTTTTCGCGGCGCTCCGAGGGCCGGTCCGACACCAGCACACGACGCGGCTCGCCCGGGTGGGCGGTGCGCACGCGCAGCTCCACCTCGTGCAGCGGCGGCCACACCAGTGGCGGGGGCAGGCTGTCGAGGGGGGTGGCCGCGGGTCCGGCTGGCAGTGGTGGCATGGCGTTTGTCCTTCCCTTGGGGCCTGCTGCGTCATGGCAGGCGATGCGTGGCGACCGGTTCGGTGCCGGTGCAAGCGCGACTGAGTGCAAGGCGTGTGCCCACCTCCCGGGCGGACCGGCGGACGCGGGGATCGCGGCGTTGTGGCACACCGCTTGCCGCAGGGGCACACCGTCGGCCAGTCGCGGCTTCCGAGACAGTGGACGGGGACGCGTCAGGACCTTCAAGGCGGTTGTTCCGCAACCACCTTGGCTGCCGCATCGGCAAGTGCTACGGTAATTTCTTCTAACGGAGGCCTCCCATGGACACCACGTCTTCCAGCACCACCAATCCCACCGTGAACGGCGGCGTCACCCGCGATCCCAAGCAGTTCGTGGACCGCGCTGCGGAGACGGCGCACAGCGCGGTCGACCGGCTTGCTTCGGCGGCCACGCCGGTGCTCGAGAAGCTGCGCAGCCAGGCCAGCAGCGCCGGCAGCACGCTGCAGGGCAAGGCCGACCAGTTCGGCGAACTGCAGGACCAGTGGGTGGAAACCGCCCGCGACTACATCCGTGAGAACCCCTGGCGCGCGGTGGGCATCGCCGCGCTGGCCGGCCTGATCATCGGTCGCCTGGGCGGCCGGGACTGATGGTCCGCGGCCGGGCGGAGGGTCGGGCGCTGCGCGACCCGTGCCGCGTCGAAGCCCACATGGCCGCGCGGGCGGCGGAGGTGGCTCGGTGAACGCCGTCCCACCGGTCGCCGCCACCCGCGCGGCCGCCGACGCCGCGCCCGCGGATGCGCCGGCATCCGACGCCCACACCCGCGCCGGCATCGCGCCGGACGGCCTGCCGCCACGGCTGGGCGACGCCGCCCGGCTGGCCTGGCAGGACCTGCGCGGTGCGCTGCACCAGCGGTTGCGCCTGGCCACCCTCGAACTCAAGCTCGTCGGCCTGACGCTGGCGCAGGCGGTGCTGCTCGGTCTTGTCGCCGGGCTGCTGCTCGTCACCGCCTGGCTGGCGCTGGTGGCCGGCCTCACCTGGGGCGCCATCCAGGCCGGCGCCCACTGGGCGGTCGCGGTCGCCGGCGCGGTCGTGCTCAACCTCGTGGTGGCCGGCGTGCTGGTGACGGTCATGCTGCGGCTGCTGGCCCGGCTGGACCTGCCGGGGACGCTGCACGCGCTGCAGCCGCATCGCGCCACCCCCACCCCCCCGGCGCCGCCGCCGGCGCGCTGAGCGGCGCGAGTGCATCGAACGGAACCAGCCCATGAACGCGCGTCAGCTGCGACAGGAGATCGAAGCCGCCCGGGCGGAGATCGCGGCGCAGGACGAGCGCCTGTCGGTGAGCTGGTCGGTGCTCAAGCAGTCGGGCGCCTCCGCCGCCAAGCGCAAGCTGCTCGCCGGGGGCGTGGCGCTCGCGGTCGGCCTGGTGCTGCGGCCCGCGCGGGGTGCCGGCCGTGTGCCGCGGTCCGGCTGGCGGCGCTACGGCCGCTTCGCCGCCCCGCTGCTGAAGACCGGCCTGCCGGTGCTGCTCCCGTTGATCACGCCGCTGCTCGACCGACGCGCGACATCGCTGATGTCGCGGGTCGGGCTGCCCGTGGGCGGCCCGGTCGACCCGCCGCTGCACGGTGTCGACACGCTGCCCGACACGCAGTGGGAGGGCACCTGGCACGAGTGGGCCTTCCTGCCCACCCGCGAGCACCATGACACCGACGTCCGCTGGACGCTGCGGCCGGTGGCCGACGACAGTGCCGATCGCGGCACGACCGCCGACCCGCCGCCGCCGACCTGGGACATCGTCGTCGAGGGCATCGACGGCGCCGGGCGCGAGCAGCGCACCCAGGGCCGCTGCCGCCGTCCCGACCCGGCGCAGCCGGGCCTGATGCAGACGAGCTTTGCCGCGCCCGCGCTGCAGTTCCTGCCGCTGGCCTGGCACGACGAGGTGGTGCTGCACGTCGCGCCCGAAGGCGACGTGCTCGTCATCGGCACCCCGGACCGGCAGCGGCTGTGGGTGCTCGGCCGCGGCCCGGTGCTGGACGAGGCGCGCTGGCCGGCGCTGCTGGAGATCGCCGCGGCGCAGGGGTTCGAGGTGGACCGCCTTCGCCGTGCGGCCAGCGCGCCGGCCGCGGCCGCGCTGCCGGCGGACCTGCCGCCGGCGACCGCCACGCCGGCCGAGAGCGCCTACCTGCCGGACGCCGTGCCGCCGGCGGCCTCGACCCCCGCGTCGCCGGCGCCTCGCCGGTCTGAGCCGGGCGGGCGCCCGACCCCGTTCTCAGCTGTTGCCGGTCGGGAAGCCCGACCGGGTTTCCTGCTCCGGCGATTCCGGCGGCGGCTTCTGGCCGCCGCGCACGGTTTTGCCCTGTTTGATCTCCTCGACGGTTGGAGCGTCCTGCGGTGTCCCGTCGCGGCCGTCCTTCGGCAGCGGCGAGGCGCGCGGCACCCAGCCGCGCGGCGGCTCGGCGGCGGACTGGAGGACGAAGTGTCGGTCGAGCGTTTGTCGGTGCATGGCCATCTCCTTGGGGTGGTGTCCCTCCAGCGGCAACCGCGGTGCCGCGGCCCAGGGGCGACCGCGAGGCATGGCGGTTGCCCGTGTCGGTCCACGGTGATCGCACCGCAGGAGGGTTCATGAGGATTCAGACCACGATCGGCCTGGCCGTCGCCGCGGGCGTCATGGCGGGGATGTCCATCGGCTGGCGCCAGCGCCAGCGCCGCCAGGCGGTGCTGCACGACAGCCGGCCGGCCGCGTTGCCGGCACCGCTGCAGACCTGGGAAGACGAAGGCGGTGCCGTGCCGGCGCCGCAGGGTCAAGCCGCTCGGGTGTCGCCGCTGCAAAGCACCGACGACGCCAGCCTGCGCGACGACCCTGCGCCGGGGACCGTGGCCGGCTGAGCCGCGCAGCGGGTCAGGCGCGGGCGGCGGGCCAGGCGGGCCGCCGTCGCGCCCGATGCTGCGGCCGAGCGGGTCGTGCGGCGCCGCAGCGGCGTCAGCAGCGTGACCAGCTGCCGCTCCGCCGGCTTCAATCCGCGCCACGCCGCCGGCGTCCTGCCCTCGCGCGCGCACAGCTGTTCGAGGCGGCCTTCGCCGAAGCTGGCCAGCACCAGCGGGTGGACGTAGGACTTGCGGCAGACGGTCACCGTGTGGCCGAGCAGCGACGCCACCTCGGTGATCACCTCCTTGACCAGTCGCTGGCCCTCGGCCTTCGTGTCGGCGCGGCAGGGCTGCAGCCGCTCCAGCGCCAGCGCGCTGGCGTGCCAGGTGCGGAAGTCCTTGGCCGTGAAGTCGCCGCCGGACAGTTCGCGCAGGTAGGCGTTGACGTCGCCCGAGCCGATGCCGTGCAGCTCGCCGTCCTCGTCCACGCATTGGAAGAGGTCCTGGCCGGGCAGGTCCTGCAGCTTGCGCACGATGCGTGCGATGCGCGGATCGTCGAGCTCCACCGTCTGCTGCACCCCGCTCTTGCCGCGGAACGACAGCTTCAGGTGGCCGCCGCGGACCGCCGCATGCCGGTTGCGCAGCGTGGTCAGGCCGAAGGAGCGGTTCTCGCGCGCGTACTCGTCGTTGCCCACGCGCAGGTAGGTGGTGTCGAGCAGCCGCACCAGCGTGGCCAGCACCTTGCGCGCGGGCAGGCCGGGCAGGCCGAGGTCGCGCTCCACGCCGCGGCGGATGCGCGGCAGCGCCAGGCCGAACTCGCGCAGGCGCTCGAATTTGGTGGCGCCGCGCAGCTGCTGCCACAGCGGGTGGTAGCGGTACTGCTTCCGGCCCCTGGCGTCGCGGCCGGTGGCCTGCAGGTGGCCGTCCGCCAGCGGGCAGATCCAGACATCGGTCCACGCCGGCGGAATGGCCAGCGAACGCACCCGGCGCAACGCGGTGTCGTCGGCGACCGGCCGGCCCCGGGTGTCCAACACCTCGAAGCCGTCGCCGCGACGTTCGCGACGCCAGCCGTCGAGGTGGGTGTCGTCGACGTGGACCAGGCGTCGGATCGCGGCCCGTTCCTCGTCGGCGAGCAGCGTCGCCAGCGCCCGCCCGGCGTCGGCGACGGGGCGGGACCGCGACGCGGCGCGTGACCGGCTCCTGGGCGGCGCCGGGGTGCCGGGCTGCGGTTCAGCGGCCGGCACCGCCGCCGCCCGCCGGCGCGCTGCCACCGGCCAGCGGCGCGGGCGGCAGTCCGCCGCCGGGCACCGCCGGGCTGCCCGGTCGCACGCCCACCACGTCGGGCGTCGCCCCGGCGCTGGTGCTGGACTCGCCCGGCCCGCTCGGCCGCGCCCCCGGCGCCGCGACGTCGCCGGTGGGCCGGTCGCTGAACACCCCCTTGGGGTTGCCCGTCTGCGTGCTCGGGTTCATGCCGGGCGTCGGCGGCGTGCTGGGCTTGCGGTCGCAGCCGGCCACGGCCAGCAGCAGGACCAGGCCGGCGGTGGCCGCGACGCGTGTCATGCGGCCGCCTGCCGGTAGCGGTTGCGCGCGGCCTTGACCTCGTCGTGGTTGCGCTGGGCGCCCTCGTACTGGGTCTGCACCAGCTGGCGCAGCGCAGGGTCCAGCGGCTGCTCGAGCGCCTTGCGGTACTTGGCCACCGCCACGTCCTCGCCGCGCTCGCATTCCTCCAGCATCGCCTTGTCGTCGTAGCCGGTCAGCTTGCTGCGCACCGACACCCAGCCGCGGTGCACGGCACCGGCCACGCTGCCGCCCTGGTCGGGGCTGCCACCGAGCGCGACGACCTGTGCCTGCAGCTCCTGCGCGGCGCGGGCACAGCCCTGGGCGCGCGTGGTGAACAGCGTCTTCAGCTCCGGCGCCTTGGCGTGTTCGGCGCATTCGCGAAACCCGTACTCGCCGTCCTTGCAGGTCTCGATGAGGTCGTTCAGCAGCGAAATCGTGTTCTTCGTGTCCATCTCGTTCCTTTGGTCAGGGCGCCGGAATCCGGACGCCTGTGGCGGTCGCCAGGGAAGCCGGCGGCCTGCCCGCTTCACGGCAGACGCCGTGCCCAGGCGACGTCACGGTGGCCGCCCCGGCGGGGGCATGGGCCTTGCACCCCGACGGGATCCCCGCCGTCCCCTGTCTGCCATGGAACCCACGCTGGTCGTGCTGGTGCACCCCGTTTCCCCGCTGCGCTGGCCGGCCTGTGCCCGGCTGCTGCAGGCGGTGCAGGCCCTCGGTCCGGTGAAGCTGACCTGGCTGCTGTCCGCCGAGGTGATGGCCGCGCCCCGCGACCCGGCCTTCGAGGCCGCGCTCGGCCGGCGGCTCGACGCCGGCGACGAGGTCGGGCTGCGCGCCGCGGCGGCGCCGCCGGCCGAGCGCCGCTGGCGTCGGCTGGCCGCGGCGGATCCGGCACGGGGTCGCCTGCGCTGCGAGGACGCGCTGAACGGACTGCAGGCGGCGCTGCGCTGGTTCTCGGCCCGCGGCTGGCCGCTGCATGGCGTGGTGCCGCCGGCGCGGGCCGTCGGGCCTGGACTGGAAGCGGCGTTGCAGCTGATGCCGCTGCAGTACGCGCTGCTCGGCCGCGAGCTGCAGCTGCTGCCGTTGGGTGAAGGGCTGGCGCTGCCGTCGGTGGGGCCGCGCTGCGGCGGCCCGTGGCCCCGGCTGGTGGCACGCCTGCGCGAGCGCCTTCCCGGGGCGCTGGGGCTGGACCACGCCCCCGTGCTGCGGCTCGACCTGCGGCCCGAGGACGCCGACCGGGCCGGACCGCGCCGGCACTGGCAGCGCTGCCTGGCGCGCCAGCTCGCCGTGCGCCGCAGCGCCACGCTCGCCGACTGCGCCCGCGACTGCGGCCGCCTGGTGCGCGCCGCACAGGCGGACGACGCCGCCCTCGGCCCACCGGCCGAGGCCGTGCCGCTGGTCAGCGCCGAAAGCCCGGTGTTGCCCGACAACGCCGCGCCCACGCCGCTGCCCGGCGACTGGGTCGGCCCGGGCGCCACGCCGCGCCATGCGGCGGGACCGTCGTCACAACGACCGCCGCCCTGACGGCGGCGGCAGGGCGCCTCAGCCCAGCCAGCGCAGGAACCAGGCCCTCGGCGGCGGCAGCGGCCGTCCGCGCTGCAGGTCCTGCCGCAGCTCGGCGGTGAGCTGCGCCGCCGCGTCGGCATCGGCGCACAGCAGCGCGGGCAGCCACGGCATGGCGGCCGGGTGCCGGCCGTCACCGCAGTCCGCACCGGTGGGACCGAAGACCGCCCAACGGCCGTCCACGCTGGCGAGTTCGCCCGGCCAGCGGCGGCGCGCGATGGCATGCATCCGAACCCCGGACAGCCGCCCATGCACCCGGTGCAGCGGTCGGCCGTCGTCGTCGGCGGGCAGCAGCACCCGCAGCTCCACGCCGCGCTGCAGCGCGCCCTCGGCCGCCGCGGCGAGCGCCGGCGTGGGCTGCCAGCGCTCGACCGCCACCAGCACGCTGCGCCGGGCGCCGTGCAGGGCGCGGCACAGCGGCTGGTCGTCCACCGCCAGCGCCACCAGGCCTTCACCGCGCGGCGTGGGCTGCGGGAAGTAGCGCGCCAGGTACGGACGCCGGCCGCTGGCGGCCTGCCAGGCGTCGATGAAACGGGCCTGCAGCAGCGCCACGGCGGGGCCGGCGAGCGCCACCTCCTGTCGACGGGCCGGCCGCAGCCGGCCATCGACCGCCGGCGCGCGCGCGCCGCCGGCCAGGCCGACCACCGCCTGGCGTCCATCGACCACGAGCCAGCAGGCGCCGCGCTCGTCGGCCGCCGCCGCGCCCGGCCACCAGCGGGTGCCGGGTTCGGCGAGGGAGGGGCACTGGGCCAGGTGCACGCCGGCCTCCTGCAGCAGCCGGCTCGCCGGCCGGTGCGCGGGCCAGCCGCGTTCGGCGCCCACCAGCAGGTGCACCTTCACGCCCTGGCGCGCCTTGGCCGCCAGCCGGGCCACCAGCGCCTGGCCGGTCCCGTCGGCGTCCAGCACCGGGCGGACGAGGTTGACGTGGTCTCTCGCGCCGTCGAGCGCGGCGAACTGGGCCTTCGCCGCCTGCGGCGCGTCGTGCAGCCAGCGCCAGCGGTTGCCGGCCCGCCATTCGGCATCGGCCCAGGGACTGCCGGCCGGCGGACGGTCCAGCGCCGGCAGCGCGGAGCCGACCGGCCAGTGCAGCACATTGGGGGAGGGGGGCCGGGCGTGGCGAGGGTGCGCGCGGCAGCAGGGGAACGACGGCCATGGGCGATCCGGGTACGGCGGGGATGCCGTGTCGGACGCGGGCAACGCCTGTGCCCGGGCGGGGCCGGCCCTGCGAGGGCAGCGGGAGGGCGTTCAGGCGGCGACGGCCACGGCCGCCGGCCGTTCGTCGGCGGGCCCTCGCGATGCCGGGGCCGGCGTCGCCACGTCGTCGGCGGCTGCGCCGAGCAGCAGCCGGGCGAACAGCGGCTGCCGTTCGCGCAACTGGTCCACCGTGCCGACGTCGACCAGCCGCCCGCCCACCATCAGCGCCACCCGGTCGAAATGACCGAGCAACGACATGCGGTGGACCGAGGCGACCACCGTCGCGTCGGCAAAGGCGGCGTCGATGCGGTGGTGCACGCGCAGCTCGGTGATCGGGTCGAGCGCGCTCGTCGGCTCGTCCAGCAGCAGCAGGCTGCTGTGGCGGGCGGCGAACAGGCCGCGCGCCAGGGCCAGACGCTGGCGCTGGCCGCCGGACAGGTTCATGCCGCGTTCGGCCAGCGGCGTGTCCAGCCCTTGCGGCAGCGTCGACAGCACGCCGTCGAAGCTGCTGGCGTGCAGCGCCGCGGCCAACGGCGCCTCGCCGTCGCCGGCCTGCGGGTCGAGCACGATGTTCTCGCGCACGCTGGCCTCGAACACCTCGGCCTCCTGCGGAACCAGCGTCGCGCGGTCGGCCAGGTGGCGCCGGCCGGCGAGCGCCACGCCGTCGACCTCGATGTGGCCGCTGCCGGCCTCGTACAGCCCGGCCAGCAGCTTGAGCAGCGTGCTCTTGCCGCTGCCGCTGGGCCCGACCAGCGCCAGGCGTTCGCCGCGGTGCAGCGACAGCCGCACGCCCTCGACCCCGCCGCCGCCGGCATGGTCGTAGGCCAGGTCGTGCAGGTCGATGCGCCGCCAGCCGCCGTCGGCCGGCGCCACGGGCGCCGCCTGCGGCGCCTGCAGGATCTCGGCGGCCTGGGCGTAGTCGGTCCGGGCGCGGGCGAAGGCCTGGTAGTGGCTGGCCAGGGCGCCCACCACCCCGGCCGCCTGCTGCGCGTACTGGTGGACCATGAACAGGCTGCCCAGCAGCAACGTGCCGGCGGCGGCCGGCGCCGCGCCGCCGGTCGCGGCCAGCACGTAGACCACGACCAGGCCCCAGGTCAGGGCCGCGCCCATCAGGTCGACGCCGCACCACTTCCACTCGGTGAGCACGATGCTGCGCGCCAGCGGCTGGAAGACCTCGCCGAGGCGGCGGTCGAGCAGCCGCCGGCTGGCGCCCTGCAGCCGCAGGCTCTTGACCGAGCCGATGTTGCCGACGAAGTCGAGCAGCCGGGCGGCGTAGCGCCGCTCGGCGGTGTTCTCCTGCGCCGCCAGGCGCATCAGCGAGCCGTCGAAGCGCACGATGACGGCGAAGATCACCGCATAGCCGACCAGCGCCACGCCGCCGGTGGCCGGCGACAGCCACCACAGCGCCAGCAGCGGTCCGACCAGGTTGACGGCGGCCTGCAGGTAGATGAACTGGTTCTGGGTGAAGCTGTAGAGCGCGCCGCTGGCCTGCGCGACCCGGTGCTGCAGTTCGCCGGAATGGCGCTGCTCGTGCCAGGGCAGGGGCGCGGCGGCCAGTCGGGCGTAGAGCAGGTCGGCCACGCTGCGGCGCACGCGCACGCCCACCGAGCGCTCGATCACCCGGGCCGGCCCGTGCAGCGACCAGACGCCGCAGTAGGTGGCCAGCAGGCCGGCGATCCACCAGCCGGCGGCGGGCAGGCCGGCGACGCCGGCGGCCTGGATGCGGTTGATCGCCTGCGCCGCCATCCACGGCATGGCCAGCTTGACCAGCTGCGAGGTGGCGAGCATCGCCATGGCGAGCACGAAGCGCGGCCGTGCCCCCTCGGCATGGCGCCACAGCGCGCGGTACAGGTCGGCGAAGGAAGGACCGGCGCAGGCGGACGCAGCAGGGGACATCGGGGGGCACGGCAGGCGGCCAGGACGTCGGCCGCGATGCGGGCACTGTAGGGCGCCGGCGCGGGTTTGCCGCGTCGGTCGCCGACCGTTTGCCGTGTCGGAATCGGTCCGACAGGCGGCGAGGGTCAGCGCGGCGGAAACCCCATGCGCGGGCGCGTCCGGCGCATCAGCTTGCGCAGCGAGGTGGGCGGCGCCTCCTGCTCGCTCAGGTAGCCGGCCATCAGGCGCCAGCCGGTCACCCGCTGGCAGGCGGCGCGGATGCCCAGCAGCATCGGCACCGCGATGAAGGCGCCGGCCACGCCCCACAGCCAGCCCCACAGCATGACCGACAGGAACACCGCCATCGGCGACAGCCGCAGGCGGCGGCCGACCACCAGCGGGGTGACCAGGTTGGCCTCGATGCTGTGCAGGAGCATGTAGCAGGCGGCCGGCGCCACCATGCTGGTCCAGTCGTTGAAGGTCAGCACGCCGGCCACCAGCAGCCCGCCGGACACCAGCGACGGGCCGATGAAGGGCACGAAGTTCATCGCCCCGGCCAGCGCGCCCCACAGCAGCGGGTTGGACAGCCCGAGCTGCAGCATCGCCAGCCCCACGGCGATGCCGACGCCGCTGTTGATGATCGTCATCGTGCCGAGGTAGCGGCCGATGTCGCGCTGCGCCCGCCGCATGCCGCCGAGCACCCGGGCCCGGGCCCGTCGGTCGGGCAGCGCCTCCACCGTGCGCGACAGCAGCCGGTACTCGGACGCCAGCAGGAAGTACAGCAGGATGATGGTGGCGATGGCGGTGACGCCGAAGCCCAGCACGTGCTTGGCCAGCGTGCGGGTGACGGTGACGCTCTCGGTGGCGATCTGCTGCTGCACCGGGTCGGGTTCGCGGGTGCCGCGGCGTGGCGGCTGCATGCCGGGGATCGGCAGCGCCGCACGCAGCCGCTCGAGGATGTCGGCGACCTGCTGGATGTTGGCCGGTGCCCGCGCCCACCAGTCCGCCGCCGGCACCGCCAGCGTGCTGACCACCGAGCCGGCGATGGTGAGCGCCGCGCCCAGCACGATGGCCGCGCCGAGCTGCGGCGGCACGCCGCGCCGCGACAGCAGGCGCACCGGCCCGTAGAGCAGGAAGGTCAGGATCAGCGCCACCGCCAGCGGCAGCAGCACGACCTTCGCCTCCTGCAGGAAGAACAGCACGGCGATGGCCAGCAGCCCCTTGCCCACCCACGGCGGCAGGCCGACCACCCGCACCGCCACGCCGCGGCGGTTGGCCGGCGAACTGCGCGCCACCATCGGCGGGCCGGGCGGCAGGGACGCCGCGAGCCCGGGCGCGAGATCGGCCACGCCCCCGGGCGAGGGAATGGCGTCGGCGTCGGCCGGCGGCGGCGTCTGCCCCATGCCGGCGGCGGCGGGAAACGGCCCGGTCTGACGCCGGTCGTCGTCGGTGGCCGAGGAGCCGAGGGGCAATGCAGCGGGCATGGGTGCCCCGCTCAGGCATGCGGTGTGCCCGAAACGCCTCCATGGCCATCGACGCACTCCGACTTCGCCTGGAACAACGTGGTCAACGGCTGTGGGGGCGGCTGCCGCCGCGCCTGCGCGAGGGGCTGCACACCGGCTGGCTGGGCGTGCGGCTGTGGATCGCGCAGGACGCCGCCGAACTGGGCGCCTCCATCGCCTTCTACTCCATGTTCGGCCTGGCGCCGCTGCTGGTGGTGGCCATCTCGGTGGCCAGCGGCGTCTTCGGGGCCGAGGCGGCGCGCGGCGAGATCGTCGGCCAGATCGAGGACATGGTCGGCCGCGACGCCGCCCTCGCCATCCAGGAGATGATCGCCTCGGCCTGGAACAGCAACTCCGGCGGCCTCGCCGCGGCGCTGGGCATCGTCACGCTGCTGTTCGCGGCCAGCCGCGTGTTCGCGGCGCTGCGCACCGCGCTCAACCGCATCGGCCGGGTGGTGCCGCACGCGTCGGCGCTGACCACCTTCGTCCGCGCCAAGCTGGTGGCCATCGCGCTGGTGCTCGGCTTCGGCTTCCTGCTGGTGGCGTCGCTCGCGCTGTCGGCGGCGCTGGCGGCCTTCACCTCGGCGCTGGTGCGCCAGGCGCCGATGCTGGCCGGCGTGCTGTCGCTGCTGGACGTGGTGGTGTCCACCGCGGTGCTGACCGCCGCCTTCGCCGCCTTCCTGCGCTGGCTGCCCGACGCGCCGCCGCACTGGCGCTCGGTGTGGATCGGCGCGCTGGTGAGCGCGCTGCTGTTCTCCATCGGCAAGCACTTCATCGGCCTGTACCTGGGCCGCGTGAGCGCCACCAACAGCTATGGCGCCGCGGGCTCCTTCGCCATCATCATGCTGTGGATCTACTACTCCTCGCAGATCCTGCTGCTGGGCGCGGCGGTGACCTGGGCGATCGAGGGCGTGCAGGCCGAGGACACGCAGGCGGTGGCCGCCCGCGCCGACGCGCTGGAGGCCGAGCGCCGGGGTGAGGCACCGCCCGCCGGCGGCGTGGCGACCCCCGTGCGGTGAACCCGCTGCCGGACCTGGAGGCGCTGCGCCCCTGGCTCACGCCGGCGGCCGTCGCGCTGGCCGCCGTGCTGCTGGCGGTGGTGGTGCAGCGGCTGGGCCGGGCGCTGCTGCTGCGGCTGTCGCGCCATGCGCCGCTGGGCGAATCGGTGCTGCTGCGCATCGACCGGCCGATGCAGTGGGTGCTGCCGTTGCTGGCGCTGCAAGCGGTGTGGCAGGGCGCGCCGTCGACGCTGCCCGGGCTCGACGGCGTGCGCCACCTGACGGTGCTCGCGCTGATCGCCGCCATCACCTGGGCGCTGACGCGGGCGGTGCATGGCGTGGCCGACGCCGTGCTCAAGCGCCACCCGGTCGACGCCGCCGACAACCTGCACGCGCGCCGCATCCTCACGCAGACGCGGGTGCTGTCGCGCATCGTCGCCAGCGCGCTGCTGGTGGCGGGCATCGCCTTCATGCTCATGACCTTCCCCACGGCGCGGCAGTTCGGCGCCAGCCTGCTGGCGTCGGCCGGCGTGGTGGGCCTGGTGGCCGGCATCGCCGCGCGCTCGGTGTTCAGCAACTTGATCGCCGGCCTCCAGCTGGCGCTGACGCAGCCGCTGCGCATCGACGACGTGCTCATCGTTCAGGGCGAGTGGGGGCGGGTGGAGGAGATCACCGGCACCTACGTGGTGATGAAGCTGTGGGACGAGCGGCGGCTGATCATCCCGCTGCAGTGGTTCATCGAGAACCCGTTCCAGAACTGGACGCGCGACAGCGCGCAGATCATCGGCAGCGTCTTCCTGTGGGTCGACTACACCACGCCGCTGGAGCCGCTGCGCGAGGAGGCCCGGCGGCTGGCCGAGGCCAGCGCGCACTGGGACGGCCGGGTCTGCCTGCTGCAGGTGACCGACGCCGACACCCGCGCCATGCAGCTGCGGCTGATCGTCAGCTCGGCCTCGTCCGGCCAGAACTGGGACCTGCGCTGCGAACTGCGCGAGGGGTTGATCGCCTTCCTGCAGCGCACCCGCCCGCAGTGCCTGCCCACGCTGCGGGTGGCGCTGCAGGACGGCTGGGAAGGGGCGGCCACGCGGGGCAGGGCGCCGCCGCCGGGTGCCACCTCGCTCAGCGCCCCGTGACCAGGCCGTTGGCCCCGAGGCCGTGGGCGCCCTTGCCGCCGCGGCCGGCCAGCCCCGGCACCAGCGACTCGTTGGCCGCCGGCTCGGCGCCGTCGGCGTCGTGGAAGCGGCCCTGCCGCGCCAGCCGCTGCAGCAGCTCGCCGGTGCGGGCCACGCAGTCGTCGAGCGAGAAGCGCTGCAGGGCACGGCTGCGCGCGGCGCCGCCGAAGCGTTCGCGCAGGGCGGGGTCGCGCAGCAGCGCACGGGCGCAGGAGGCGATGGCGTCGATGTCGCCGGGGCCGGCCAGGTAGCCGGTGATGCCGTGCTGGACCAGTTCCGGCACGCCGCCGACCCGGGTGCCCACCACCGGCAGCCCGGCCGCCATGGCCTCCATCAGCGCCAGCGGCATGGCCTCGGTGTGCGAGCTCGACACCACGAGGTCCAGCTCGGCCAGCACCGCCGCCATGTCCGACTGCAGCCCGGCCAGGTGCACATGGTCCTGCATGTCGAACTGGCGCACGAAGCCGGCCGCCTGCTCGGCCATCGGGCCGGTGCCGCACATCACGACGCGGGCCTCGGGGTCGGTCTGGTGCACCAGCAGCATGGCGCGCAGGAAGGTCTCCGGCGCCTTCTCCCACGAGAGGCGGCCGATGAAGCCGATCAGCGTGGCCTCGGGGGCGATGCCGAAGCGCCGGCGCAGGGCGCCGTCGCGCACCCGGCGCGGCTGGAACACGCCGCAGTCGACGCCGTTGGGGATGAGGTGCAGCCGGTCGGGTGCCACGCCGAGGTTGAGCGCGTGCAGCTGGCTGTACTGGCAGACCACGCCGAGGTGCGTCTGGCCCAGCCGGTGCATCTCCAGGTCGGGGCTGCCGAGCTGCCTTCCGTGGTTGGTGAACAGCACCGGCACGCCGGTGAGCCGCCCGGCCAGGCCGCCCAGGAGGTGGGCGTTGTTGAGGTGGCAGTGGATGACGTCGACGCCCTGCGAGCGCACATAGGACGCCGTGCTGCTGATCGACGCCCAGGCCGGGTCGTCGGGCATCGGCATGACCAGGATGCGCACGCCGGGCAGCCCCTGCAGCGACTCGCTGAACGGGCCCTCGTGCGGGCAGCAGACCGTGACGTCGAAGCGGTCCTTCGGCAGGGCGCGCACCAGCCGCTGCACGTAGGTCTCCATGCCGCCGACGATGGCGTTGCCGACGACCTGGAGCACGTGGATGCGGCCACCGCGCCCGGCGGCGGCCTGGCCGATCGGCGTGCTGCTGGTCGGGCTCACGGCATCGCCTTTCAACAGCAGGTGGGCATCCAGCGCAGGCGCCCGGGCCGCGACGTGCCGCCCGCGGCGCGCAGGGCTTGCGCGCCACGCGAGGTGAGGGACGAGAACAGTCCGCCCGCGCGCGGGCCCGGCGCCTCGGCGGCGGGCGTCTCGCGCACCAGGCGCTGGGCCGGCGGCACCAGCCCCAGCCAGGTGGCGGCGGTGCGGAAGAAGATGCGCTCGCGGTCCTCGCGGCCGACCTCCAGCTGGTCGAGCAGGTCGACCAGCCAGCGCCGGCGTTCGGCGATGTGCGCGCCGTCGCAGGGAAAGAAGCAGTCGCTGCCGTACTGCAGGCAGTCGGCACCGAGCACGTCGAGCGCCTTGCGCAGGACCTCCAGCCGGTAGGGCGGCGGCGGCCCGAAGCTGAGGTCGAAGCGGAACACCATGCGCTCCGGCGGCACGCCGTGGATGCGGTCGATGAGGCCGACGGCGATGGCCTCGTCGCACCACGGCCAGCTGAGGTGCGCCAGCGTGACGCGCACGCCGGGGTGGTCGCGCAGCGGCTCGAAGCCGGCGGGACGGCAGAAGCGGCTGGAGCGGCCGTCGATGAAGATGCCGCTGTGGAAGAGCAGCGGCAGCCGGTGCTGCGCGGCCCGCGCGAACAGCGGCTGCACCCGGTCGTCTTCGGGCGACCAGCCGCTCGGGACCATCTTGATGCCGCGCAGCCCCGTCTCCAGGCAGCGGTCGAGGTCGGCGACCGCGCCGGGGTCGGCCGGGTTCAGCACCGCGAAGCCGACCAACCGGTCCTCGTGGCCCTTCACCAGCCCGGCCAGGTGCGCGTTGGCCCGCCGCAGCGAGGCCGGGTCGTGCATCGAGTAGCCGTTGTGCAGGAAGGGCGCGAGCAGCACGCCGATGTCGGTGTCGGCCTCGTCGAGCGCACGCAGCACGCCCTCGGCCGTCTCGTCGCCGGTGCAGTGCAGGTGGGCGTCGATGATCATGGCCGCCGGCGGGCTGCCGCGTCCTCCCTCAGCGGGCCGCGGCGGGCGCGATGAGCACCGCCTGCAACCGCGCCGCCGCCAGCGGATCGGCCACCGGGGCGAGGGCGCCCGGCAGGGTGTCGACGGCCATCACCTCGTCGTCCGGCACGTCGAGCTCGGACAGCAGCGCCGCGCGCTGCGCCAGCACCTCGTCGATCAGCGACATCACCTTGCGGCTGGCGGCGTCCCACGAGTGACGGGCGACACAGGCGGCGCCCTGCCGCAGCCGGGCCTGCCGCTGCTCCGGCGTCTCGGCCAGCGCCGCGTCGCAGGCGGCGGCGAAGTCCTCGGCCGTGCCGGCGATGCGCACCGCCTCGCCGTACAGCGTCACCACGTCCTTCACCGGCGTCGAGACCACCGGCTTCTCGGCGGCCAGGTACTCCAGCGTCTTGGTGGGGCTGATGTAGCGCGTGTGCTCGTTGAGGGCGAAGGGCAGCAGGCAGACGTCCCAACCGGCGACCAGCGCCGGCAGACGCTGGTAGCTCTGCTGGCCCAGCCAGTGCAGGTTGGGGCGCTGCGGCAGCTGCTCGGGATCGATCTTCACCACCGGACCGACCATGACGAACTGCCACTGCGGACGGGCATCGACGACCTGGGCGAGCAGCGCCAGGTCGAGCCGCTCGTCGATGACGCCGAAGAAACCGAGCCGCGGCGCCAGCAGGTGGCTCTGCAGCTTCTCGGCGGCCAGGTAGTGCTCGCAGTCGCGGGTGACGTGCTCGGGCGCGTAGTGCGCCACGTCCACCGAGCTCGGCAGGCAGTGCACGTTGCGGCCGAGGTCGCGCTTGGCCTCGTACAGGCTGGGCCCGCCGGTGAGCACGATGTCGGCGCGCTTGAGCAGGGCGGCCTCGCGCTGGCGCAAGGCCTTCGGTGCGTGCTTGAACGCCGCCAGTTCGTCCATGCAGTCGTAGATGACGGCCTGCGGATCGAGCGCGTCCAGCAGCGGCAGCGCCATCGGCGTGTAGAACCAGGCCAGGTGCTCGGCGGGACCTTCGTCGACCAGCCACTGGTCGAGCAGACGGCGCAGCACCGGCATCTGGGCGTCGTCGAAGCCGCCACCGGCCAGCGGCGTGTGCGGCCGCAGCACGGTGATGCCGTCGCACACCGGCAGCTGCTCCAGCCAGGCGTCGCCCTCGCAGTGCACCGGCTCCTCGAAGAAGTAGACGGGGTGCTGCCGGCCCAGCCGCGTCAGCAGGTGCTGCGGCCGCTGGAAGACGAAGTCCCAGCGCAGGTGCGAGAAGACGATCAGCGAGGTGCTCATGGCGGGCTTTCCTGGGTCGGTGGAATCGGGGGTGAGGTCGTGCGGCAGGCGGCGCTGCCACTGCTGCAGCGCCCGGGCGTAGGGCCGGCAGAGCACGCGGCCGGGCGGGCCGGGGGGCTTGCCGTGCTCGGTGGCCGCGGCGTCCCACAGGCCGCTGCGGTGCCAGTGGTCGAGGTTGTCCCAGTCGGGGCGGTCGACGACGGGGTACAGGCAGATGCCGGCCAGCGGCAGGCCCTGGCGGCGCACCCGCTCGACCTCGGCCGCCACCTCCTCCAGCCATTCGGCCCGGCCGACGCCGACATGGCTGGTCTCGGCGATGAGCAGCGGCCGGTCGTAGCGCTGCCAGGCGGCGGTGAGCAGGTCGCCCAGCGGCTTGCGGCGGGGGTCCTTCAGGTGCCAGTACAGGCGCCGTTCGGTCATGACCTCCCACTGGCCGGAGTGGTAGTAATTGATGCCCAGCACGTCCAGCCATTGCGGGCCACCGCCGAGCTGGGGCTCGCTGCGGCCGGCGAGCATGTCCCACACCTGCCACTGGTAACCGGCCACCTCGTCGGCCAGCGGCTGCAGGTCGGGTCGGTCGGCCGGCGGCGCCACGTGAACCACCGGCTCGATCTGAAGGAAACGCACGCGCGGATCGACCTGGCGCATGGCCTTCATGGCGGCCAACGAGGCTTCGACCAGCCGGCACTTGATGGCATAGCCGCTGCGCGCCGAACTGGCCACCTCGCCATCGGCCAGCTTGCGGCCGCCGGGGGGCCGCCGGCCATGTTGTCGGTCTCGGACAGCACCCAGGCGACGAAGCTCACTTCGTTGACCGGCGTGACGATGGGCGGCAGGGCGTCGTCGTGCAACGGCTGGAGTTCGCGGGCCACGGCCGCGGCGAAGGCCGCGAAGCGGTCGACGAAGTCCTCGTGCATCACGTGCAGGTCGTCCGGCATGCCGTAGTGCATGAGCGTCCACAGCGGCTGCACGCCTTGCCGCCGGGCCACCTCGGCCATGCGGTGCAAGCGGGCGAAGTCGTAAGCGCCGGGACTCGGCTCCGCCAGCCGCCAGCCGATGCTCTCGCGCACGCTGCGCAGGCCCTGCCGCGCACAGCGGGCGTAGTCGGCCTCGAGTCGATCGAGGTGGTCGGTGAGGGCCACCATGTCCAGTGGGTGGCCGCTGCCATTGCGATGGTCCGCGCCTTCGAAGCCGGCCATCCAGAACGACTGCAGGGACGGCGGCCCGCTCAACGCCACGCCTCCGCCGGGCAGGTGATGGGGCCGATGCGACGGGTCAGGCGCATGGAGGTCTGGCGGGTGGTCGGTGGAGGCACCGGCACCCTTGGGCAACTGGCGTACCGCACCGCACCAAAACATCAGAAGCACGTCGGGCGGGGGCACGGGCCTTGCCGCGCGCTGGTGGCGGCACGACTCGCCGCATTTGGGAATGCCCATGACCCGGACCGAACGACCCACGCCGCCCGTCGCCCCCGCCGCGCCCGGCAACCCGCCGGGACGCCGGGCGGACGGCGCCGGCGAAGGCGAGGACCGGCACGGCACGGCGGACATCGACGGGCGCAGCAGCCAGCGACGCGACGACGCGCCGGAGCCGCGGCTGCCGCATGAACGGGACGAGTCGGCCGACAGCCAGCAGCACCAGGTGCCGCAGGTCACCCGGCAGGCTGCCGAGGACGTGGCCCGCGGCCTGCGCGACACCAGCCGGGCCGAGGCCACCGACCGCGCCTACCGGGAGCAGCAGCGCGACGACCAGGGGAGGGTGGACGACCGGCGGGGGGTGGACGACACCTCGCGTCGGGACTGAACCCGGGCGAGCGCACGGTCGCCGACGCACTTCTTGCGGTAAGGCCAGCCAGGCTTGCCGGCAATCCACAGGCCTGCCTTACCGGTGCTGCTGCAAACGGCGCCTGGAGCCCCGTGAAGTGGTGCGTCGGATGAAGGGAATGCGCCGACTTTCGAGAGGTTTCTTGAGCGAGCACGCGATGAATGAAACGTCTCGTTGCGCGGCTCACCGGCCGTGAGGACTTCACGAATCCCGGCATGGGTGTTGCGTTAAGGACCGCTTGAACAACACACGCAGGGAGAGTCCATGAACGCACCCACGCTGCGCCTCGAGCACCGGCAACACCAGACGCTGACCCCGCGCCTGCAACAAGCGGTTCGGCTGCTGCAGTTGTCGTCGCTCGACTTCGCGCAGGAAGTCCAGCAGGCGCTGGACACCAATCCCTTCCTCGAGGAGGAGACCGAGACCCCGGCCGCCGTGCAGGCCGCCGAGGCCGCGGCCGACCCGATCACCGCGCCCTGGGACTCGGCGCCGGAGATCATCAACGACACGGTGAGCGCCACCGAGCAGGTCTGGGAGCGCGACAGCTGGACCTCGACACCGGGCAGCGGCTCCGGTCGCGGCCATGGCGACGGCGAGATGGACGTGGTCGACATGATGGCCGCCGACGTGTCGTTGCGGCAGCACCTGCACGGCCAGATCAACGTGACCCCGCTCTCGGCACGCGACCGCATGCTGACGGCCGTCATCATCGAATCGCTGGACGACGACGGCTACCTGCGCATCTCGATGGACGAGATCCGCGAGATGTGCGAGGTGCAGCCGGCCGTCGACGACGACGAACTCAACGTGGCGCTGCGTCTGGTGCAGAGCCTGGACCCCAGCGGGGTGGCCGCGCGCGACGTGCGCGAATGCCTGCTGCTGCAATTGCGCGACACGGTCGACGACGCGGAGCGGGAGCTGGCGCAGCGCATCGTGACCCACCACCTCGACCGCCTGGCCATGCGGGACGTGCCGCACCTGTGCCGCGCCACCGGGGCCACGCCGGCCCAGGTGGAGGCGGTGTGCGAGCGCATCCGCCACCTCGACCCCCGGCCGGGCTGGCGCTTCGGTGCCAGCACCGCGCAGTACGTGACGCCGGACGTCATCGTGCGCAAGGCCAAGGGCAACCGCTGGATCACGATGTTGAACCCGGACGTGGTGCCGAAGGTTCGCCTCAACCAGATGTATGCCGAGCTGTTCCAGCAGCACCGGGACTCCGGCCATGCCGAACTGGCGTCTCACCTGCGCGAGGCCCGCTGGACGGTGCGCAACGTGGAGCAGCGCTTCTCGACCATCCTCGACGTGGCCGACGCCATCGTGCGGCGGCAGCACCACTTCTTCGAGTTCGGGCCGCTGGCGATGAAGCCGATGGGCCTGCGCGAGATCGCCGAAGAACTGGGGCTGCACGAGTCGACCGTCTGCCGGGTGACCAACAACAAGTACATGGCCACGCCCTCCGGCGTGTTCGAGCTCAAGTACTTCTTCTCGCGCGCGCTGCCCACGCCCGGCGGCGGTGCCGCCTCGGCGACCGCAATCCGCGGAATGATCCGCGACATGATCGAGGCCGAGAGCGCCACCGACCCGCTGAGCGACGCCCAGATCGCCCGCAACCTCGCGCGCCAGGGCCTGTCGGTGGCCCGCCGCACGGTCACCAAGTACCGGCAGATGATGAAGCTGCCCGCCGTGGAGAAGCGCCGCCGCCACGCTTGAGGTGTCGTCAGCCGGGGTGCGGGCCCCTGACGCTGCGGTGAGTTCAAGTCCTGTATTCCGACGCCGCGCGGCCTGATGGCCCCGGCGTCTTTCTCGTTCATCCTGACTTAACATAATGCACATTAGAACGGCTAACGACCCACTGGCTGGCCGTGGCGAGGTATCGTGCAACGTGTCGCGCGCGACCGTGACGACAAAGCGTCCACCGACGTCGGCGGCGCTCTAAACGAAGAAGCCGCCTCGCGGCGGCTTCTTCAGCATCGGTTCAGCCGCGTGCGGCGTCCAGCTCTGCGCAAGACGGTTTGCACACCCGCTGGTTGCGACCGATCAGCTTCTTGGTCTGCAACTGGTCGGCCGTGCGGTGCTTCCCGCAACGGAAGCACGACATGGTCGAGCCATTGCCGAGGAATGGCGAGCCGCTGACCTTGGAGGTGTAGCGAAGCCCGTTGCTGGCAACCTTGGTCTGGAGGGTCTTGCTCATGCAGCTGATGGTGGTGGACAAGAGGCTCAGGACGGCGAAGCCGTCCAACCCTCAAGGATACCGGGTTATCAGTGCACGGGCGGGCGACAGGGCCTTCCGGCGGCGCCGAGCGTCGGCCTGGTGTCGTCTCCGTCAGGACCGATCGTCGCCCTCGGCGGGCGTCGGGCCCGACAAGGCGTAGCCGACCGCGGTCAAGACCAGGAGCAGGAAGGCCGCGATCAGTTCCGGCAGCAGGTCCATGGCGGTCGTCATGCCGAGCACGCCGGGCAGCAGGAAGGCTTCCGCCAACCGCAGCACCGACCATAACAGCGCGGCAGCCGCCAGGCCCATCACCACCAGCGCCAGCGGGGGCACCGCGCTGCGCGGCGTCGCCTGCGCCTCCCGATCCAGCCAGTCGCGCTCCAGCTCGTCCCAGTCCTTGAGGCAGGACTCGCTGGCCCAGTCCGAGCTGCCCCAGGCCGGCCGCGGCATGCCGGCTCGGCTGGGCAGGTCGGGCAGTTGGATGGTGCGCATGGGTGGAATGTTCGGCCGTCTGCGGTGGTTCGCATGCGCCAAAAAGCACGGCGTTCCGCCATGAAGGTGTCGGATGGTGTGCGGACGTAACCCCGGGAGCGCCTCGGCCCAACCATGTGCCGGCACGGCCGCGGCCCGGCCGTTAGCATCGCCGGCGTGAACCCGCCTGCCCCCGCCCTTCCCCCGCCAGCGGCATCGACCTCCGGTCGGCGGCGTCGCCGCAGCGTGACCGCGTTGTTGCTGTCGCCCTTGGTGTCCCCGCTGCTCGCTCCGACGGCGGCGGCCCAGACGCCCATGTCCGGCGCCTTCGACGCACGCAGCGCGGCGGACGCCTACCGCGCGCTCGGGCTGGGCGTGCCGGTGAGCAGCCGCGACGTGCTGCTCCAGGCCCCCGACATCGCCGAGAACGGCGGGTCGGTGCGCATCACCTTCGGCACCGCGTTGCCGGGCGTGCGGCGGGTGCTGCTGCTGGTGGACCGCAACCCCGCCGTGCTGAGCGCGGTGTTCGAGCCGTCGGAGTCGGTGGAGGCGGTGTTCACCTTGCAGGTGAAGATGGCCCAGTCGTCCACCGTGCACGCGGTGGCGCTGATGCAGGACGGCCGGCTCCTGGCGGCGACCAAGGACGTCCGGGTGACCCTGGGGGGCTGCGGTGCCTGAGGCGAAGAGGAGCTTGCTGTGAGCGACCCCACCCGGATCCGGGCCCAGCTGGGCCCCGACGGCCGCACCACCGTGCGGGTCCTGATGAGCCACGAGATGGAAAGCGGCCAGCGCAAGGAAGCGAACGGCCGACTGGTGCCCGCCTGGCACATCCAGCTGGTGACGGTGAAGCTGAACGACCGCCCCGTGCTGAGTGCGCACTGGGGCCCCAGCGTCTCGAAGAACCCGTTCCTGCAGTTCAACCTGCGCGGTGCCAAGGCCGGCGACCGCCTCGCGGTGGCCTGGACCGACAACCGTGGCGCCAGCCGCAGCGACGAGGTGCTCGTCGCCGGCTGACGGCGTCCGTCAGGCCTCGTCGTCGTCGGCGTCGCGTGCGTCGCCCTGCGCCGGGCCCTCGGCCGGCATCCGGTCGAGCGGCCGGCAGATGCGGCGCTGCAGCCGTTCCAGGCGCACCGAGCCCTCGATGGCCCGCAGCACGGCGTCGGGGTCGAGCATCAGGGCGAAGGGGTCGGCGGCGATCACGTGCGTGCTGTCGGCCATCGGCGGCTCCTGGCGGTGCGTTGGGGTGATCGCACTCTAGGCGGGGTCGCCTGCGGCGCCCATTGGACGCCCGGCCAAAGCCGCTGTACGAAGCGCGCCGACAGGCCTGTCAGCGCCGGGCGTCGTCGGCCTGCATGCGCCGCCGCGGGCGGCGGCGATCTGGTCGGCCAGCCGGACACGGTCGGCCCGCCGGGCGAAGTCCGCGGCGTCGAGGTCCAGGTCGTTGGCCAGACGCGGGTCGGCCCCACGCGCCAGCAGCAGCTCGGCCGCGGTGACCGAGCCGTAACCGGCCGCCATCATCAGCGGCGTGCTGCCGTTCGGCGACCGCGCGTTCAGGTCGGCGCCACGCTCGATGAGCAGCTGCACCGCCGCCGGTTCCGGTCCGCTGGCGGCGTAGTGGGTGTCCAGCGTGGGTGGGGTGTCCAGCCGTCGCGGTTGACCGACGCGCCGCGGGCCCCCCCCCCCCCCCCCCCCCCGGGGGACCCCTTAGCGCCCCCCCAAAAAGGGGGGCTTCGGTCTCGCCGGCCGGGTTGGGCAGGTCCACCTTCAGCTGGGGCGACAGCATCAGCGCCTCGGCGACGGCGAAGGACTCCTCGCGCAGCGCCAGCACCAGTGCCGGCTGGCCGTGCTCGTTGACCGTGTTGGGATCGAAGCCGCGCAGCAGCAGCGTGCTGACGGTGGTCCCGTTGTCGCGGATGAGGGCCCGGAAGAAGTCGTCCCAGGCGCCCGCCGCCACGTCGGCGGCCGTCCCCCAGCCGGCGACCAGCGCCGCCGCCAGCCCGAGGCCCCGGCGACGCCTCATCGCCTCTCCAGCGGCGGGATGCCGAACAGCGCCTCGAAGTTGGCGCTGGTCGTCTGGGCCACCGCTTCCGTTGTGACGCCCTTGAGCTCGGCGATCTGCCGCGCCACGAACGGCACGTAGGCCGGGCTGTTGGTCTTGCCGCGGTGGGGCACGGGTGCCAGATAAGGGCTGTCGGTCTCGATCAGGCAGCGGTCCAGCGGCACGAAGCGCGCCACCTCGCGCAGGTCGCCGGCGTTCTTGAACGTCAGGATGCCGGAGAACGAGATGAGGAAGCCCAGGTCCAGCGCCGCGCGCGCCACCGCCATGGTCTCGGTGAAGCAGTGGAAGACCCCGCGCACGGCGCCCTCGCCTTCGGCCTTCAGCAGCGCGACCGTGTCCTCGCTCGCGCTGCGGGTGTGGATGACCAGCGGCAGGCCGGTGCGACGCGCGGCCCGGATGTGCGCCGCGAAGCGGTCGCGCTGCCACTGCATCTCGGCCGTGCTGCGGCCGTTCAGGCGGTAGTAGTCGAGCCCCGTCTCGCCGAGGGCCACCACCTTCGGCGACCCGGCCAGCGCCACGAGCTCGTCCACCGTCGGCTCGCGCACGTCCTCCTCGTCGGGGTGCACGCCCACCGTCGCCCAGAGGTGGGCGTGCTCGCGGGCCAGCGACAGCACGTTGTCGAAGTCCTCGATCGTGGTGCAGATCGTCAGGGCCCGGTCGACGCTGGCCGCCGCCATGGCGTCCAGGATCTCGGGCAGGCGCTCGCGCAGCGCCGGCATGCTGAGGTGGCAGTGGGAGTCGACGAACATCGCAAGGGAGCGGGTGGTGGCAGGCCGGTGGCGCCCAAGGGCACCGTGCGGCCCAGGCTACAGCGTCTGCGTCGGCTTCGACGACGAGATGGCCGTGCCGAGGATCTCTTCGATGCGGGCGCGCAGCAGCCGGGTCTTCTCGTCGCCGGGGAAGCGCACCCCGACGCCCTGGGTGCGGCCGCCCGATGCGTTGGGTGGCGTGAGCCACGCCACCTTGCCCGCCACCGGGTAGCGCTGCGCGTCGTCGGGCAGGGACAGCAGCAGGTAGATGTCGTCGCCCAGCCGGTACTCGCGCTGCGTCGGCACGAAGAGGCCGCCCTCGGTGAAGAGCGGGATGTAGGCCGCGTAGAGCGCGCCCTTCTCCTTGAAGACGAGCTGGATCACGCTGGGCCGGCCGGCGTGGGCGGCGGCCGGCGGGGCGGCGCGGAGGGCGGTGCTCGTTCATCGGCCGGCCAGTGTAGTGGCGCGTCCGCCGCGCGACGGGCCGGCGGCACGGCGCCGGGCCCACGCCGGTGCACTTTGCAACACGAGGGATTCGACGAGCAGGCCGGCCTGCCAGGGGTGCTCGTCGTGGCGTGCCGCCTCCCTCAGCACCTTGGACCAGGCGGCCAGCGGCGCCAATCCGTCGGTGGCCGGCAGGCGGTCGGCCGGAAAGTAGCGTGGCGCCGCCCCCACGGCCGTGGCCATCGCGTCGTGGCAGAGCTTCTGCAGCGCTTCCACCGCGCGCGGCAGCGGCCAGCCGGCCATCGGCCCGGCATCGCCCGCGGCCACGGCCCCGGGCAGCGCCAGCCAGTGCGCCGACTGCACCCCCTCGGCCGCCATCGACCGCGCCAGCAGCGGCTGGCCGCCGGCGGCGCGCAGCAGCACCTCGGGGCAATCGACCCCTTGCCCCCGCAGCCAGGCCAGGGCCGGCTCGGCGGCGGGCGCGGCCAGGGCCAGGCGCCGGCAGCGGCTGCGCACGGTGGGCAGCAGGCGGTCGGGCTCGGCGCTGGTGAGCAGCAGGCGCACGCCCGGCGGCGGTTCCTCCAGCGTCTTCAGCAGCGCGTTGGCCGCCACGAGGTTCAGGGCCTCGGCCGGGTGCAGCAGCAGCCACTTGCCGCGCCCGCGCGAGCTGCTCTGCTGGGTCCAGCCGATGGCCTCGCGCACCGCTTCGACCTTGATCTCGCGGCTGGGCTTGGCCTTGCTGGCCTTGGTGTCGGCGCCCTCCTCCGCCGCGTCGGCGAGGCCGAGCGACGTCAGCAGGGCCGCGGGCACCAGGCGGCGCAGGTCGGGGTGGTGCCCGGCCTGCCGCAGGTGGCAGCCGGGGCAGCGGCCGCAGGGCCGTGCGGTCGCCGCGTCGGCCTCGCAGAGCTGCGCGGCGACCAGGCCGTCGGCGAACTCGAACAGGCCGCTGCCCGCCGCGCCATGGACCAGCAGCGCATGGTGCGGCGGCATGGCGAGCACGTCGGCCAGCGGCGCGGCCAGCCAGGGCAGCGGCAGCGCCGCCTCGTTCACCACCATGCCTCGGCCTCCGCCTTGGTCTGCACGGCGTGCAGAACGGCCTGCCACACCCGTTCGGGCGGCTGCCCGGCGTCGAGGACCGCGAAGCGCTGCGGCTGGGCGTCCCGCCGCTCGGCATAACCGGCGCGCACGCGCTCGAAGAAGCCCAGGTCCTCGCGCTCGAAGCGGTCCGGCGCGCGCGCGGCCGCGCGGCGGGCGGCGGCGACGTCGGGCGCGACGTCGAACCACAGCGTCAGGTCCGGCTGCCGGCCCTGCTGCACCCAGGCTTCCAGCTGGCCCAGCACCGTCGGATCGAAGCCGCGGCCACCGCCCTGGTAGGCGAAGGTGGCGTCGGTGAAGCGGTCGCACAGCACGACCGCGCCGTCCGCCAGCGCGGGCAGGATGCAGCGCTGCAGGTGGTCGCGGCGGGCGGCGAAGACCAGCAGCGTCTCGGTCAGCGCGTCCATCGGCTGGGCGAGCAGCAGCGCGCGCAAGGACTCGGCGAGGTCGGTGCCGCCCGGCTCGCGCGTCAGCCGGACGGTGCGGCCGTGCGACCGCAGCCACTCGGCCAGCGGCTCGATGTGGGTGGACTTGCCGGCACCGTCGATGCCCTCGAAGCTGATGAAGCGGCCGGTCACGTCGGCCCGTCCCTGCACTCCGGCACCCGGCATGGCGTCACGTCATCCTCCTTTGGACACTGCAGCGCGCGCAGGGCTGCGCTGGTAGCGGTCGACCGCGCGGTTGTGCTCGGCCAGCGTCTCGCTGAACTCGCTGCTGCCGTCGCCGCGGGCGACGAAGAAAAGCGCCTTGGTCGACTCCGGCCGGACGGCGGCACGCAGCGAAGCCAGGCCCGGCATGGCGATGGGCGTCGGCGGCAGGCCGGGGTTGAGGTAGGTGTTGTAGCGGCCGGCGGTGGTGAGGTCGCGCTTGCGCAGGTTGCCGTCGAAGCGCTCGCCCAGGCCGTAGATCAGCGTCGGATCGGTCTGCAGCGGCATGCCGAGCCTGAGCCGGTTGACGAACACGCCCGCCACCTTGCCGCGGTCGGCCGGCGTGCCGGTCTCCTTCTCGACGATGGAGGCGAGGATCAGCGCCTCGTCGGCGCTCTTCAGCGGCAGGTCGGGGGCGCGGTCGGCCCATGCCTCGTCCAGCCGCCGCCGCTGCGCCTGGAAGGCGCGCTTCATCACGGTGAGGTCGCTCACGCCGCGGCTGTAGGCGTAGGTGTCGGGGAAGAAGCGGCCTTCCGGGTGCACGCCCGGCGCGCCGAGCGCGGCCATCAGCTGCTCGTCGGTCAGGCCCTGGCTGGCCGGCTTCAGCGCCTTGGCCTTGGCCAGCTCGGCGCGCCACTGGCGAAAGGTCCAGCCGTCGATGAGACGCACGGTCTCCAGCGCCTCCTCGCCCTGGACCATCTTGCGCAGCAGGTCGCGCGGCGTGGCGCCCGCCTCGACCTCGTAGCTGCCGGCGCGGATGCGGCGGCTGTCGCCGGACCAGCGGAACCATTGGTACAGCAGTGCGGGATGGGTCTGCACGCCGGCCTGCACCCACTGCTCGGCGATCGCGCGCGGCGAGGTGCCCGGCTCGATGGACAGCTCCACCGTCGGCGTGGCCAAGGGCAGCGGCCGCTGCAGCCACCACGCCACCGTCGCGCCGATCAGGACCGCCAGCAGCAGCAGCGCCAGCAGGCCGCGCCTCACCGCCCGCATGGCCTGCGGTGGGCGGGGCGATCCCACGGAGGGCCGGTGCGCGACATGCGGCTGATGATAATCGTCCACCATGAGCGAACCGCGCGACACGGCCTCCCCGACGGTCCCTGGCAGGGGGCGCTTCGCCTCATCGACTGGGGCGTCATCCGCGCCGACGGCGAGGACGCGGCGACCTTCCTGCAGTCGCAGCTGACGCAGGATTTCGCCGCGTTCCACGACGGCGAGCACCGGCTGGCCGGCTACTGCTCGCCCAAGGGCCGGCTGCTGGCGAGCTTCATCGCCTGGCGCGCCGGCCCGCAGCGGTTCCACCTCGCCTGCAGTGCCGACCTGCTGGCCGCGACGCTGAAGCGGCTGTCGATGTTCGTGCTGCGCGCCAAGTGCCGGTTGACGGATGCCAGCGGCGACGTCGCGCTGTGGGGCCTGGCCGGCGCGCCGGCCTTGGCCTGGCTGGACGGGGCGGCGGCCGCGCCCGGCAGCGTCACGCCCCGGGGCGACGCGGGGCAGGTGCTGCGGCTGGCCGATGTGCAGGGCGTGCCGCGTGTCCTGCTGGCCCAACCGGCGGTCGCCGATCCGCCGCCGCTGCCGCTGCTGCTGGCCGCCGCCTGGTCCTGGCTGCAGGTGCACGGCGGCCTGCCGGTGATCACCGCCGCCACGGCCGACCAGTTCGTGCCGCAGATGGTCAACCTCGAGTTGCTGGGCGGGGTGAACTTCCGCAAGGGTTGTTACCCCGGCCAGGAGGTGGTGGCGCGCAGCCAGTACCGCGGCACGCTGAAGCGCCGCATGGTGCTGTTCGAGGCCGGGCCGGTCACCGCCCTGCCCGGCGAGGAGGTGTTCCACAGCGGCGACCCGGCGCAGCCCTCCGGCCTGGTGGTGAACGCGGCGCCGCATCCCGACGGCAAGCGGCTGGCGCTGCTGGTGTCGTTGAAGACCGCCGCGCTGGGCCAGGGCAGCTGGCACCTGCGGTCGCCGGACGGCGAGCCGCTGGTGGAGGCCGCCCTGCCCTATGCCCTGCCCGCGCCGGGCGACGACGTCCCATGACGGCGGACGGCGCGCGGCTGTACGTCTACTTCAAGGTCCCCCAGGCCGCGGCGAACACGGCCGTGCGCGCGGTGCGGGCGATGCAGCAGGCGCTGTGCGGCCGGCACGCCGGCCTGCAGGCCGAACTGCTGCAGCGCGAACCGGACGCGGGCCAGGTGACGTTGATGGAGGTCTACCGCCGGGCCGGCGTGGGCATCGACGCGATGCTGGCCGAGGACATCGCCGGCGCCGCGCGCGACGTGCCGGTGCAGGCCGTGCGTGCGGCCGTGCGCCATGTCGAGGTGTTCCGTCCATGTGCCTAGCGGTGCTGGCGCTGGGGGCGCATCCCCGCTTCCCGCTGGTGCTGGCGAGCAACCGCGACGAGTACTTCGACCGGCCCACCGAGCGCATGCACTGGTGGCCGCCCACGCGGGATGCGGAGCCGGTGCTCGCCGGTCGCGACCTGCGCGGCGGCGGCAGCTGGCTGGCGCTGACGCCACGCGGCCGGCTGGCGCTGATCACCAACGTGCGGCGGCCCGACTCGATGCGCAGCGACGCGCCGTCGCGCGGCGGTCTGGTCACCGCCTGGGTGGGCGCCACGCAGGACGCCGAGGCCTTCTGCGCCCCGCTGGCCAACGCCGGCCACAACGGCTTCAACCTGCTGATGGCCGACCTGCCCTCGGGCGCCTGGCACTGGTACGCGCCCGACCAGCCGGCGCCGCGCCGGTTGTCCGCCGGCCTGTGGGGCCTGTCCAACGCCGCGCTGGACACCCCCTGGCCCAAGCTGACCGGCCTGAAGGCCGCCCTGCGGCAGGCGCTCGACGAGGCCGCCGACGCCGACCGCCTGACCACCCGGCTGCTCGCCGCGCTGCGCAACGACGAGCCGGTGCCCGACGACCGACTGCCTCAGACCGGCGTGCCGCTGGCCGTCGAGCGCGAGCTGGCCAAGGTCTTCATCCGCCTGCACGACGACCGCTACGGCACCCGCTGCTCGACGGTGCTGGTGGCCGAGCGCACGGCGCAGGGCCTGGTGACCCACGTGCTCGAGCGCAGCTTCGCGCCGGACCGGTCGGTCACCGGTGAGCAGCGCTTTCGCCTGACCGACTGGCCGCCGGTGGCCTGACCGCACGCACCCCGTCAGAGCCCCCGCACCATCTCCACGTGCGGGATGCCGGCTTCGTCGAACACCGGTCCGCGCTGCTGGAAGCCCTGCTGGCGGTAGAAGCGCTCGGCGCTCAACTGCGCGTGCAGCAGCACCTCGCGGTCGCCGCGCGCACGCGCCGTGTCCATCAGCGACTGCAGCACCTGCCGGCCGACGCCGGTCCCGCGCATGGCGGGCAGCACGGCCATGCGGCCGATCTTGGCCACGCCGGGCACGTGCTCCAGCAGCCGGCCGGTGGCCAGCGGCACGCCGAAGCGGTTGAAGGCCACCGCATGGGTGCAGGTGGCGTCGGCCTCGTCCCATTCCAGGGCGGCGGGGATGCGCTGCTCCTCGACGAAGACCTGCGTGCGGATCGGCCGCGCCGCCTCGCCCAGTTCGGCCCAGCCGGCCACGCGCACCTCCACCATCGGCTTGCCGGCCTCGAAGTCCTCGAGCACCGCCCGCAGGTCCTGGGGCACCGGTCGGGCGCCACGGGCCTCGGCGTCGGCGAAGACGTAGACCAGCTCGCCGCCGACCAGCCGCTCGTCGCCGCGCAGCACCGCGCATTCGAAGACCATGGACGAGTTGCCGATCCGTGCGCAGCGCACGCCGATGTCCAGCGTGTCGTCGTAGCGGGCGGAGGACTCGTACTCCAGCGTCGCCTTGCGCACGAAGAGGTCGCCGCCGAGGGTGTGCATCGTCGCCTGGTAAGGCAGCGCCAGCGCCCGCCAGTACCCGCCCACCGCGGTGTCGAAGTACGTCAGGTAGTGGCCGTTGAAGACGATCTGCTGCATGTCCACCTCGGCCCAGCGCACGCGCAGCCTCTCGAGGTGTCGGAAACGTGAGCGGTGGTCGGTGGTGGTCATGTCGTCGGGTTCCAGGCCTCGCGCAACGCGTCGGCGCAGGCCTGTTGGGCGGCCAGCGCCTCGGGCAGCGCGCGGCCCATCTTGATGAAGTCGTGGACCAGGCCGCGGGCCAGTTCCAGCGTCACGGGAACGCCGGCCATGCGCAGCCGGTCGGCGTAGGCGAGCCCTTCGTCGACCAGCGGGTCGCATTCGGCGAGCACCACGCAGGCGGGTGCCACGCCCTGCAGGTCGTCGGCGTGCAGTGGCGCGAAGCGCCAGTCGTCGCGTTGTTCGCGGTCGATGTAGTGGTCGAAGAACCAGGCGATGGCCGGGGCGTCGAGCAGGAAGCCCTGTGCGAAGCGGCGGTGCGAGGTGGTGTCGGCGTGCGCCGTGGCGCCCGGCGTGATGAGCAGCTGCAGCGCCAGCGGCAGGCCGATGTCGCGGGCGTGGATCGCCGCCACCGCGGCCAGCGTGCCACCGGCGCTGTCGCCGCCGACGGCCAGCCGGCGGCCGTCCACGCCCAGGTGGCCGGCATGCTGTGCCAGCCAGCGCAGCGCGGCCCAGGTGTCGTCCACCGCCGTGGGAAAACGGTGCTCCGGCGCCAGCCGGTAGTCCAGCGCCAGCACCGCGCCGCCGCTGCGCGCGGCGAGCTGCCGGCACAGCGCGTCGTGGGTGTCGAGGCCGCCGATGACGAAGCCACCGCCGTGCAGGTACAGCAGCGCCGGCAGGCGGTCGTGCGACGGCGCGTAGAGCCGAGCCCCGAGCGGAGTGCCGTCGGCGGCCGGCACCTGCAGCGCCTCGACGCGTGACAGCACCGGCCGGGTCGGCTCCAGCACCTCGGCGGCCGCGGCGTAGGCGCGCCGCGCCTCGTGCACGGGCAGGGTGTGGAACGGTGGCCGGCCCGCGCGGGCGATGCGGTCCAGCAGCCCGCGCATGGACGGGCTCAGCAGGCGGGCAGGATCGTCGTCGGGCGCGGCAGCCATGGGCTGCCGCAGTGTGCCAGCGACGTGGAACGCGACGCGCCGGCCGCTACCCGGTCGCCGGACGGACGCCGCAAGGAAAAAGGGCCCGGTGTCCCGGGCCCTTGAGGCAGCACGTGCTTCGACTCAGCCGTGCTTGGCGTCGAAGAACTGTTCGTCCTCGGTCGAGCCCTTCAGCGCCGCGGTCGAGGCTTCGCGTTCGATGGTGGTGGTCACCGCATCGAAGTACCCGGTGCCCACTTCGCGCTGGTGCTTCACCGCGGTGAAACCCTTGTCGGCGGCGGCGAACTCGGCCTCCTGCAGTTCGACGAAGGCGCTCATGTTCTGGCGGGCGTAGCCGTAGGCCAGGTTGAACATCGAGTAGTTCAGCGCGTGGAAGCCGGCCAGCGTGATGAACTGGAACTTGTAGCCCATGGCGCCCAGTTCGCGCTGGAACTTGGCGATGGTCGCGTCGTCCAGGTTCTTCTTCCAGTTGAAGCTGGGCGAGCAGTTGTACGCCAGCAGCTTGCCGGGGAACTTGGCGTGGATGGCGTCGGCGAACTTCTTGGCGAAGGCCAGGTCCGGCGTGCCGGTCTCGCACCAGACCATGTCGGCGTACTCGGCGTAGGCCAGGCCGCGGCTGATGGCCTGCTCGAGGCCGTTGCGGCTGCGGTAGAAGCCCTCGACGGTGCGCTCGCCGGTGAAGAAGGGCTTGTCGTTGTCGTCGACGTCGCTGGTCACCAGGTCGGCGGCCTCGGCGTCGGTGCGCGCCAGCAGGATGGTCGGCGTGCCCATCACGTCGGCGGCCAGGCGGGCGGCCACCAGCTTGCTCACCGCTTCACGGGTGGGCACCAGCACCTTGCCGCCCATGTGGCCGCACTTCTTGGCGGCGGCGAGCTGGTCTTCGAAGTGCACGCCGGCAGCGCCCGCTTCGATCATCGCCTTCATCAGTTCGAAGGCGTTGAGCACGCCGCCGAAGCCGGCTTCCGCATCGGCCACGATGGGGGCGAAGAAGTCGACGTCGTTCTTGCCTTCGCTCCACTGGATCTGGTCGGCGCGCTGGAAGGTGGCGTTGATCTTCTTGACCACCTTCGGCACCGAGTCCACCGAGTACAGCGACTGGTCCGGGTACATCTCGCCGTTGCTGTTGGCGTCGCCGGCCACCTGCCAGCCCGACAGGTAGATCGCCTTCAGCCCGGCCTTGACCTGCTGCATGGCCTGGTTGCCGGTGAGCGCGCCGAGGGAGTTGACGAACGGCTCGGTGTTGACGAGGTTCCACAGCTTCTCGGCACCGCGCTTGGCCAGCGTGTGTTCGATCTGCAGCGAGCCGCGCAGCTTGACGACGTCGGCGGCGCTGTAGCCGCGCTTGATGCCCTTCCAGCGCGGGTTCTCGGCCCAGTCCTTCTCGAGGGCGGCAATCTGTTGTTCGCGGGTCTGGCTCATCGCTGGGGCTCCTTGGGGACGGTTGAAGAGGGGGATTCGATGGGCTCCAGCGTATCGGCGTCGTCGCGACGGCGGAAGACTTCTGTCTTATAGAAGACAAAAATCTTCCTCCTTACAAATCAAACAGTTAGGACGATTTTTCTTGATGCGGAATGCTCTCTTCCATCATGGGAAAAATTGCTGCGGTGCGTCAGCGCCGCATTCCGCATCGCGAAACGCCGTTTTCTGATGATGAGATGGGCAGGGCCGTGCGGCGGTCACGGCGCCGCGACGGTGAGCACGGCGCCGGTCGGCCCGGGGGTGGACTCACCGGCAGTTCCCAATCGCGGCGCGGTGAGGAACAACCGCTCGCTGGCGACGCCACGGGCCACCAGCGCCTCGCGCACCACGAGGCCGCGCTGCAGGGCCAGCTCCCGCAGGTCGTCCTCGTCGACGGCGAGCCGGGCCAGCACCTGGGCCTCCAGCTCGGCGGGAGGCAGGTCGCTCAGGCCGCCCAGCGCATTGCGCGGCGCCTGCGGCGGCGGATTGGCGCGGTACAGCGCGCGCAGCAGGCGCACCCGCTCCTCGCCGGCCGGCGTGGCCGCTGCACCGCCGCCGGCCGCGGCCTGCACGCCGCGGCGGCGTTGCTCCTCGGCCAGGCGCGCCTCCAGAACCGCGCGCCGCAGCGGCTCGCGTTCGGCCTCCACGTCCACCGCACCGGCGATGCGAAGGCTCACGGCCGGCCGGTCCTGCAGCGCGCGGGCCAGCCGGTCCAGCTCGGCCGCGGCGTCGGGGGCCAGCATCGGGCGGCCCGGCAGGAAGCGCACGTTCACCTGCTCGCCGCCGCCCTCCCCACCGATCCCGGCCAGCAGCGCGAAGGGCGACGTGACCGCCTTGACGATGAGGTTGCCCAGGGCCTTGAGCACCAGCCCGCCGAGGCTGAACTGCGGATCGCCCAGCCGCCCCGCCACCGGCAGGTCGAGCTGGATGCGGCCCTGGCGGTCGGTGAGCAGGGACACCGCCAGCTTCACCGGCAGCCGGGTGGCGTCCGGGCTGTCCACCCGCTCGCCGAACTGCAACTGGTTCAGCTCCACCCGGTTGCTGGCCTCCAGTTCGCCGCCTTCCCGCACCCGGTAGTGCACCGCCATCGCCAGCTTGCCGCGGTCGATCTCGTAGCCGATGTACTTGCCGGCGTAGGGCGACAGCGGCGCCAGTTCGATCTCGCGCGCCGAGGCCTCGATGTCCAGCAGCGGCGGGCTGAACGCCGGGTTCAGCTGCCCCTGCACCTTCAGCTCCCCGGTGCCGGCGATGCGCCCGTCGAGGGACAGCGCGGCCGGCTCGCGCTGCGCCGTGCCGAAGGCGCCCAGCCGACCCTGCAGGCCGCTGAGCACGGCGCTGTAGTTGGGCCGCACGAAGCGGTCGGTGAAGTTGATGCGGCCGTTGTCGAGGACCAGCCCACCGACGGCCAGGGTCACCGCCGGCCGGGCGGCGGCGGGAGCGTCGGTGGCCGGTGCCGGCGACAGCCGCCGAGGCGCCGGGCCGAAGCCGCCGGGCGGCGCCGGCGGCACGCCGGGCGGTGCGGCCACGTCGGTGAGGTTGAAGCGACCCTGCTCGGTGATCACCAGGCGGGTGTCGAGGTCGCTCAGAACCGCTTCGCCGAGGCTGAGGCGAGGGGCGGCGCCGGGCGCCAGTTGCACCTGCAGGCCGGGCAGCCGCAGCGCGCTCCAGCCGAGCAGTGGGCTGGGCGCGCCGTCGGTGCCGTCCGGGGCCATCAGCTGCAGTTCGCCCAGCACCAGTTCGCCGTCGCCGGCCAGGCGCAGGCCGTCGCCCGCCAGCGCCATGTCGACCCGCCCGGTGCCCCCGAGCAGCAGGCGCTGCAGGCTGAGCGCCGACGGCAACTCGACGTAGCGCTCCCAGCCGTGCAGCGGCAGCCGTTCGGCGGTCCAGCGGGCCTGCAGCCGGCCCTGCGCCGGGTCGGCGGCCGCGGTCCCGCTCCACAGCCCGCTTGCCGAGAGCCGCCCGCCGGCGCTGGCCCGCCCGTCGTCGACGCGCGCCGACAGGCTCCATTCCGCCGGCGCCGGCGTGCCGGCCGGCGGCGGCCACTGCAGCCGGCGAAGGCTGACGTTCAGCGCCTCCCAGCGGCTGCGCAGGCTGCGCTGGGCGCCGCGCGGGGTCGGGGCGCTGTCGGTCCAGTGCAGGCGGCCGCCTTCCACCCGCGCGTCGTCGACGCTGACCGACCAGCCCGGCGCCGCCGTTGCGGGCGCGGCGGCGGGCGTCCCGGTCGCCGCGCCATTCGGCGGCGGCCGAAGCGCCTGCAGCGCGACGGCCCAGTCGAGCCGGCCGTCGCGGCCCCGGCGGGCGACGGCCACCGGCGCCTCCAGCGACACCCCGCCGATGGCGATGCGCCGGGCGGCGCCGTCGACCTGCAGCCGGGTCAGGGCCAGGCGTCGCCACCCGAGCTGCGGCGGGAGGTCGGTGGCGCCGCGTGTCCGGCCCTCAGCGCGTGCCGCAGGCGGGCCGCCGTCGGCCAGCGCCGGCGGCCGCCAGGCCAGTGCGTCGAGGCGCAACGAGGGCACCTCGGCCTGCCAGGCATCGCCCTGCCAGCGCAGCGTGGCGCTGGCCTGGCCGTGCCCGTCCAGCTGGGCCGCCGCGCCCGCCGGGCGCCAGGGCGCGAAGGCGGCCAGGTCCAGCTCGTCGAGGGTGGCGGAGAGGCGCCCGGCGGCCGGCGCGGCCTCCCCCTGCAGCGACAGCCGCGCGGCCGGCCGGCCGTCGACCTGCCAGCGGCTGTCGGCCTGCAGGGTCACCGGCGTCGGCTGCGGCCAGCGCCAGGCCCCCAGCCGGGCCTGCGGCAGGTGCAGCGACACCTGCGCCGCGGGTTGGCGGGTGCGGTCCGTGAGGGTCAGGCGGGCGTCGTCCAGCCGAAGGCCCTCGCCCTGCAGCGTCCACGGTGGTGGCGATGCCCCTGCGGCGGTGGCGCGGGCTTCCGCCGGGCGACCCGGCCAGCGCAGGCTGCCGTCGGGGTCGCGCTGCAGGCCGGCCTCGGCGCCGACGAGCAGCACCGGGCCGAGCACCAGCCGCCGGGCCTCGCTGTCGATCGCGCTCACCGGCACCACCAGTTGGCGCCAGGACAGTGCGCCGCCATCGGCCGCCTGCAGGCGCAGGTCGGCGCCCTGCAGTTCGCCGCGGCCCTGCAGCCGGGGCGGCCGGTCGCCGCCCCAGTGCAGCTGCAGGTCGGCCTTCGCCCCGAGCCGGCCGGCCCGTGGGGTCAACGGCAGACCGGTCGGCCACCAGGCCTGCCAGTCCGGCAGCGACAGGTCGTCCAGCCGGACCGACAGCGCGGCCTGCGGCTGGGCGGCGAAGGGCGCGAGCGTGCCTTTCGCCGTCAGCTGGGCGCCCGAGGCCAGGGCCGAGGCCGACAGCCGCGCGGCCGGCACGTCGTCCGCCGTCGGCGAGGTCAGTCGCGACAGGCCCTGCAGTTCGACCTGCAGCGATGCCAGGTCGAGCCGCCGCACCGGGCCGCCGTCGTCGAACAGCAGGCGGCCGTCGCGCACGGTGAACGATTGCAGCGCCCAGCGGGCCGGCGGGCGTCCGGGCTCGGGGGTCGGTGCCGCCAGTCGCCGCACGAGGTCGTCGAAGTCCCAGCCCTCGGCATGGCGGGCCACCCGCAGCACCGGGCGTTCGAGCTCGAGCGCCGCCACCACCGGCGCCCGCTGCCAGAGCGACTGCGGCGACAGCCGCAGCGACACCCGATCGGCGCTCAGCGCCGGGGCATCGATGCCGGGCGGTCCGGCCAGCCGCACGCCGTCGAGTTGCACCACCAGCCGCCACGGCACCACCGAGAGCCGATCCACCTGCAGCGGCCGGCCCAGGGCCTGGCTGGCACGGGCCTGCAGCGGCGGCCGCAGCAGCGCGTCGGCGCCGGCCCACAGCACCAGCGGCAGCACCCCGAGGACGACGAGCAGCAGCGCCGCGGTGGCCACCGCCACGCGGCGCCAGGGTCGGCCGCGTGGTGATGGGAACGAAGCCGAAGTGGGTGCCGGCGGCATAGGCGGGCGATGATAGGTGCGACCCTGCCCCATCCGCCGCAGGGTCGTGGGCTGCAGGCAAGATGCACGACCACGCCCACCCTGTCGCCGCCATGACCGCCGCCCTCGACGCCTACTGGATGCCCTTCACCGCCAACCGGCAGTTCAAGGCGGCGCCGCGGCTGCTGGTGCGCGCCGAGGGCATGCACTACTGGACCGACGACGGCCGGCGCATCCTCGACGGCGCCGCCGGCCTGTGGTGCGTCAACGCCGGCCACGGCCGGCCCCGCATCGCGCAGGCCATCGCCGAGCAGGCCGGGCAGATGGACTTCGCGCCGCCGTTCCAGATGGGGCACCCGAAGGCCTTCGCGCTGGCCGAGCGGCTGGCCGCCCTGGCGCCCGCCGGGCTCGACCGGGTGTTCTTCACCAACTCCGGCAGCGAGGCGGTGGACAGCGCCCTGAAGATCGCGCTGGCCTGGCACCGGCTGCGCGGCGACGGCGCCCGCACCCGGCTCGTCGGCCGCGAACGCGGCTACCATGGCGTCAACTTCGGCGGCACCTCGGTGGGCGGCATCGTCGGCAACCGCAAGCCCTTCGGCCCGCTGCTGGGCGGCGTCGACCACCTGCGCCACACCCACGACGCGCAGCGCAATGCCTTCTCGGTCGGCCAGCCCGCGCATGGCGCCGAGCTGGCCGACGACCTGGAGCGGCTGGTGGCGCTGCACGACGCCTCGACCATCGCCGCCGTCATCGTCGAGCCGGTGGCCGGCTCCACCGGCGTGCTGGTGCCGCCGGAGGGCTACCTGCAGCGGCTGCGCGAGGTCTGCGACCGCCACGGCATCCTGCTCATCTTCGACGAGGTCATCACCGGCTTCGGCCGGCTGGGCGCGCCTTTCGCGGCGCAGCGCTTCGGCGTCACGCCCGACCTGATGACGGTGGCCAAGGGCCTGACCAACGGCGCGGTGCCGATGGGCGCGGTGCTGGCCAAGCGTGCGATCCACGACGCCTTCATGCAGGGGCCCGAGCACCTGATCGAGCTGCCGCACGGCTATACCTACTCCGGCCACCCGCTGGCCTGCGCGGCCGGCCTGGCGACGCTGGACACCTACGAGGAGGAAGGCCTGCTGACCCGCGCCCGCACGCTGGAGGCCGGCTTCGCCGAGGCGCTGCACAGCCTGCGCCGGCGGCCGCACGTGGTCGACATCCGCAACCTCGGCTTGGTCGGCGCGGTGGAACTGGCGCCGCGGCCCGGTGCACCAGCGCAGCGCGCCTTCGACGTCTTCCTCGACTGTTTCCACCGCGAAGGGGTGCTGGTGCGCACCACCGGCGACACCATCGCGCTGTCGCCGCCGCTGATCGCCTCGGCGGAACAGCTGCAGGCGCTGGTGGCCGCCCTCGGGCGGGCGCTGGACCGTGTCGGCTGATGCCGACAACGTCACCCCCGGCACGCTGACTGCCTGCAGGGCCCCCGGGAACACCCCAGGGGCAGGGATGCAGGAAGCCGAGTTCGACCTCGTCGCCGACGAATACGCCGCGATGCACGCGCGCAGCGTCGCCGCGTCGGGCGAGAGCCTGGAGTTCTTCGCCCGCTACAAGGTGCAGGACGCCGCCCGTGAAGCGGCCCGCGCCGGCGTGCCGGTGCGCCGGGTGCTGGACTTCGGCTGCGGCATCGGCAATTCCCTGCCATTTCTTCACACCGCTTTTCCGACGGCCGAGGTCGTCGGCGCCGACGTCTCGCAGCGCAGCCTGGACATCGCGCGCCAGCGCGCCGGCTCGGACCGGCTGACGCTGCACCGCATCGAGGACCAGCGGCTGCCGCTGCCCGACGGCAGCATCGACCTCGCCTTCACCGCCTGCGTCTTCCACCACATCCCGCAGGCCGAGCACCCCCACTGGCTGCGGGAGCTGCGGCGGGTCACCCGTCCCGGCGGGCTGCTGATGTTGTTCGAGCACAACCCGCTGAACCCGCTGACCTGCAAGGCGGTGCGCGACTGCCCGTTCGACGCCAACGCGGTGCTGATCCACGGCCGCGAGATGGCCCGCCGCGCGGCGCCCACGGGGTGGCGGTCGCCGCGCATCGTCTACCGGCTGTTCTTTCCGCACGCCCTGCGCTTCGCCCGGCCGCTGGAACGGCTGATGGTCCGCCTGCCGCTGGGGGCGCAGTACTACCTGCGGGCGACACGGTGAACAGCATCGCGCCCGCCCGCCCCCTGCCGCTGCCGCTGTGGCGGTCGGCGCTGCGCTTCGGGCTGGTCGGCATCAGCAACACGGTGCTCGGCCTGGCCGTCATCTGGCTGGCCTGGCGCTGGTGGGGCTGGGCCGACCTGCCGGCCAACGTGCTGGGTTACGCCGTCGGTTTCGTCTGGAGCTTCTTCGCCCACCGCCACTGGACCTTCGGCCGCCCGGCCGGCCGGGCCGACCAGCACCTGCTGCGCTACGCCCTGGTCTGCGCCATGGCCTACGCGATGAACCTGCTGGTGCTGCAGGTCGCCCGCGGCTGGGCCGGGCCGCAGCCCTTCTGGCCGCACGTGCTGGCGATGGTGACCTACACCGCCGTGAGCTTCACCGGCAGCCGCTTCTTCGCCTTCAAGGAGTCCCCGCCATGCTCGACCCGCAGCGATCGCAGTTCCCGCTGAACACGGCGGTGCCCTTCTCCCGGCCGCAGCAGGCGCTGCGGCTGGGCCTCGTCGTGCCCTGCTACAACGAGCAGGAAGTGCTGCCGCAGACGCTGGCCAAGCTGCTGGCGCTGCTCGACCGGCTGCAGCGCGAGGGCCTGGTCGACGACGAGAGCGGCATCACCTTCGTCGACGACGGCTCGCGCGACGCCACCTGGTCGATGATCGAGCGCGCGCACCTGGAGGATCGCCGTGTGCATGGCATCAAGCTGTCGTGCAACCGCGGCCACCAGAACGCCCTGCTGGCCGGGCTGATGAGCACCAGCGGCGACGTGCTGATCAGCCTGGACGCCGACCTGCAGGACGACCTGGAGGCCATCCCGCGCATGCTGCAGGCGCATCGCGAGGGCGCCGACGTGGTGCTCGGCGTGCGCTCGCGGCGCGACACCGACACCTGGTTCAAGCGCACCACCGCGCAGGGCTACTACGCCCTGCTGCGCAAGCTGGGCGTGGACATCGTGCCCGACCATGCCGACTTCCGGCTGCTCAGCCGGCGGGCGCTGGAGGCGCTGCGCGATTTCCGCGAGGTCAACCTGTTCCTGCGCGGCATCATCCCGCTGCTCGGCTTCAAGCGCGCCATCGTCACCTACGAGCGGCAGCAGCGCACCGCCGGCGAGAGCAAGTACCCCTTCCGCCGCATGCTGGCGCTGGCGATGGAGGGTGTGTTCTCGTTCTCCACCGTGCCGCTGCAGTGGATCTCGATGTGCGGCGTGGTGATCTCGCTCGGCGCGCTGGGCTTCGCGCTGTGGGCGCTGGGCGTGCGGCTGTTCACCGACCTCGGCATCCCCGGCTGGGCGTCGACGGTGATCCCGATCTCCTTCCTCGGCGGGCTGCAGCTGATGGCGCTGGGCATCATCGGCGGCTACCTGTCGCGGGTGTACGCCGAGACCAAGCAGCGGCCACGCTTCATCGTGGAGCAGTCGTTGTGAGGCCGGCGTCGCACCGGTCGCCTCTTCCCCCGCCGGGCGACGGCGGTGAGCGCCGTCGCCCCGGCCCCCTGGGCGTGGGCGGCGACGCCCGCAGCGACGCGCCGGCCGTGCCGTGGCCACGCTGGCTGTTCTGGCTGGCGGTGGCCTTCGGCGCGTCGGTCTTCTGGATCGCCGACCACCCGCCGATGGCGGACCTGGCCCAGCATTCCGGCCAGGTGGCGCTGTGGCGCGACCTCATCCTCGGCCGCTCGGCCTGGGCCGACCTGGTGCGCATCAACCTGCTCACGCCCTACCTGCTGGGCTACGGGCTGGCACTGCCGCTGTCGTTCGTGCTGCCGCTGGTCACGGCGTTCAAGGTCCTGCTCACCGTCGCCTACCTGGCCTTCGTGCTGGTCAGCGTGAGGCTGCGCCAGCACCATGGCGCCGACGAGCGGCTGGACCCGCTGTTCCTGTTCTCCTTCCTCGGCTACGCCTACAAGTGGGGGCTCATCACCTTCATGATGGCGGCGCCGGTGGTGCTGCTGCTGCTCCTGCTGGCCAGCAAGCAGGCGCAGGCGCCGACGCTGCGGCGCGGCCTGGCGGTGGCAGGGCTTGCCGTGGCGCTGCTGTTCTCGCACGGGCTGGCCTTCCTGTTCGCGGTGGGCACCGGCCTGGCCTATGCGCTGTGGGGCACCTGGCAGCGGCGCGGCGGCTTCTGGCCCCAGGTGGCGCCGTACCTGCTGCCGCTGGCCGGCTTCGTCGCGCTGTTCGCCATCAACCGGCTGCTGCAGGCGGAGTTCAAGGCGCCGTACGACTACGTGCCGATCTACGACTGGGGCTGGAAGCGCATCCCCAAGGCGATGATCTACATCGTCGGCAGCCTGGAGGACAAGCACCTGCTGCCGCTCGGCCTGGCGCTGCTGGCCATGCCCTTCGTCATGGGCCTGCGGCCGCGCTGGCGCCTCGAGCCGCGCACCATCCCCGTGGCCTGCCTGCTGGTGCTGCTGCTGGCCGGCCCGTCCTTCGCGCTGGACACCGCCCTGCTGTGGGAGCGCTTCTGCCTGTACCTGCCGCCGCTGTGGGCGCTGGCCTTCGTGCAGCCGGCCTCGCGCCCGGCGCCGCGCTGGCAGCCGGCCGCGGCGCGGCTGCTGTTCGCGCTGTGCCTGGTGCTGCCCGCGCTGCAGGCGCACCGGGCCTGGCGCTTCGACCTCGAGACCCGGGAGCTGAACGCCGGCCTGCGCAGCCTGGAGCCCAACCAGCGGCTGGTGATGATGGCCTACGAGTTCCACAGCCACGACGCGCAGAACCCGGTCATCTACATGCAGTACGGCGCCTGGTACCAGGCCGAACGCGGCGGCTTCGTCGACTACAACTTCGCCTGGTTCCCGCCGCAGGTCGTGCGCTTCAAGCCGGACAAGCTGCCGCCGGTGAACCCGGGCTTCGAATGGAAGCCCTGGCGCTTCGAGTGGAACGAGTTCCGCGGCGGCGACTACCGCTACTTCCTGGTCTACCGGGCGAAGAAGACGCCCGAGGAGATCTTCAAGGGCGCGCCCTGCATGCCCAAGGTGAAGTGGACGGCGCACGACGGCTGGGTCCTATACGAACGCGTGGACGCTTGTTGAACCGACGACCCGGCATGGCTGGTGCATGCTCTCGGGCATGACGCCGCTGCCCCACGACGCCCCGCTCATCCTGCTGCCCGCCGACCACCGAACCCGCCGCGACGGTGAGCGCCAGCGGCTGGTGCTGGCGCCCTATGTGGAGGCGGTGCGCCTGGCCGGCGGCCGGCCGTTGATGGTGCCCGGCGCGCTGCCCGAGGAGCTCGATGCCCTGCTCGACATCGCCGACGGTGTGCTGCTCACCGGCTCGCCCTCCAACGTCCACCCGTCGCATTTCGGCGAGGCGGTGCTGAACGAGGCGCTGCCGCTCGACCCCGAGCGCGACCGCTGGACGCTGCCGCTGATCCCGCGCGCCATCGAGCGCGGGGTGCCGCTGTTCGGCATCTGCCGCGGCGTGCAGGAGATGAACGTGGCGCTGGGCGGCAGCCTGCACCAGGCGGTGCACCAGGTGCCCGGCCATGCCGACCACCGCGACCGCGACGCCGACCCGATCGACGTGCAGTACGGCCCGGCGCATCCCATCGAGGTGGTCGGCGACGGCTGCTTCGCCGGCTGGTTCGGTCCCGCCGGCACGCGGCTGACCGTCAACTCGCTGCACGGCCAGGGCCTGAACCGGCTGGCCGATGCGCTGCAGGTGGAGGCCCGGGCGCCGGACGGCCTGGTGGAGGCGGTCAGCGTCGGCGGCGCGTCGGCCTTCGCCGTCGGCGTGCAGTGGCATCCGGAATGGAAGGCGGCGGAGAACGCGGTGTCGCGGCGGCTGCTGACCGCGTACGGCGAGGCGGCGCGGGCACGCCGCGCGAGCCGGGGCCGCTGACCGTCCGCGGTCAGGCGGCCTGCGCCAGCCCGCCGATGCGCGCGGCGGTGGCCTGCCGCCACACCTCCACTGCTGGCAGCCCCTTCAACCGGTGGTCCGACCACACCTGTCGCCAGCGCCGGGCGCCGGGCAGGCCGTTGTACAGCCCGAGCAGGTGGCGGGCGATGTGCGACCAGGGCGTGCCGTGGTCGGCGGCCTGGCGTTCCATGTAGGCCACCATCGTTTCCTCGACCTGCTCGCGCGAGGCGGCCGGGCCCGCCTCGCCGAAAAGCGGTGGTCCCAGCCCGCCAGGGACCAGGGCTCGTGGTACGCCCGCCGGCCCACCATCACGCCGTCGAGGGGAACGTCGCCGGCCAGCGGTGCGGCCATCGCCTCGTCGCTGTCGAGGCCGCCGTTGAGCACCAGGGTCAGCGCCGGGAAGTCGGCCTTCAGCCGGTGCACCAGCTCGTGCCGCAGCGGCGGCACCTCGCGGTTCTGCTTCGGGCTCAGGCCCTTCAGCCAGGCGTTGCGGGCGTGCACGATGAAGACCTCGCAGCCGGCGTCGGCCACCATGCCGACGAAGTCGCGCACGAAGTCGTAGGACTCGATGCGGTCGATGCCGATGCGGTGCTTGACCGTCACCGGCAGCGAGGTCGCATCGCGCATCGCCTTCACGCACTGCGCCACCAACCGCGGTTCGGCCATCAGGCAGGCCCCGAACGCGCCGCGCTGCACCCGCTCGCTGGGGCAGCCGCAGTTGAGGTTCACCTCGTCATAACCCCACGCCTCGGCCAGCGCTGCACACGCCGCCAGGTCGGGCGGCTCGCTGCCGCCGAGCTGCAGCGCCAGCGGGTGCTCCGCGGCGTCGAAGTCCAGGTGCCGGCGCTGGTCGCCGTGCAGCAGCGCGCCGGTGGTCACCATCTCGGTGTACAGGCGGGTGCGGCGGGTGAGCTGGCGGTGGAAGAAGCGGCAGTGGCGATCGCTCCAGTCGAGCATGGGTGCCACGCACAGCCGCCAATCGCTCACATCATGCTTCGGTTCTTCTCTGTTCACCCGACCACGTTCTCCAGACCTCGACGCGGCACCGCGCCGGCGCTCATCACGCCACGCGGAACACTGACACCACGCTGGCCAGCCGCACGGCCTGCTTGCTCAGGTTCTCGGCAGCGGCCGCACTCTGTTCGACCAGCGCCGCATTCTGCTGCGTCACCTGGTCGATGTCCGCGACGGCCCGACCGACCTGCTGGATGCCCTGGGTCTGCTCCCGCGTGGCGCCGTCCATCTCGCCGATCAGGTCGGCGACGCGCCGCACCTGCGCGACCAGCTCGTCCATCGCCTTGCCTGCGTCGCCCACCAGCACCGAACCGGCCTCGACCTGCTCGACGCTGCTGCCGATCAGGTCCTTGATCTCGCGGGCGGCCTCGGCGCTGCGTTGCGCCAGGCTGCGCACCTCGCTCGCCACCACGCTGAAGCCGCGGCCCTGCTCGCCGGCGCGTGCCGCTTCCACGGCGGCGTTCAGCGCCAGGATGTTGGTCTGGAAGGCGATGCCGTCGATGACACCGATGATGTCGGCGATCTTGCGTGAGCTCAAGCTGATGCCCTCCATGGTGGTCACCACGCGGCGCACCGTCTCGCCGCCTTCGCTGGCCGCCGTGCTGACGGCGCTCGCCAACTGCGCCGCCCGGCTGGCGGTCTGCGCGTTGTGGTGCACCGTGGCCTGCATCTGCTCCATCGAGGAGGCCGTCTGCTGCAGGCTGGAGGCCTGCAGTTCGGTGCGCTGCGACAGGTCGGCGTTGCCGCTGGCGATTTCCGCCGAGCCAATGGCGATGTGGTCGCTGCTGGAACGCACCTGTCCGACGATGTCGACCAGACCGTCGTTCATCGCCTTCAGCGCGACCAGCAGCGCGCCCATCTCGTCGCGCCGCCCGACCTCGATGGCCGAGGTCAGGTCGCCCGCCGCCACCGCCTGCGCCACCGACACCGCCTGACGGATCGGCCCGACGACGGCGCGGTGGATGACGATGCCCAGGACGATGGCGACCGCCAGCGCGGCCACGCCGCAGGCCAGCATCAGGACGAGGTTGGTGCGGAAGGCGTCGTCACCGGCGGCCACCTCGGCGGCCGCCTTCTGGGCACCGAGGTCCGCATAGGCCTGTGCCGACGTCACCAGTTTCGCCAGCAGGGGCCGGCACTGGGTGTTCATCACCGTCGCCGCCTCGTCGAGCGCACCGGACGTGGCCAGTTCGACGACCTTCAGCGCGACCGGCGCGTATTGCGACTCCAACGTCTCCAGGTCGGCGACGAGGCGACGCTCCTCCTCCAGGGCGGACGAGGCGCCGGCGACGGCGTCCTTCAGCTTCTTCAGCGTAACCTGCACCCGCTCATGGTCGCGAACCACCACCTGCCGCTCCCGTTCCCGGTCGGCCGCGTCGCGCAGCAGCACCAAGTTGCGCGCGCCGATGGCGCGCGCGTTGGCGCGGTCGAGGAGGTCACGCGCCAGGGTGATGCGGGCGCCGGTTTCCTGCACGTAGGCCGAGAAGTGGCGGTGCTCGGTGCCCAGCGACAGGATGGACGCAGTAGCGACCAGCAGGACCAGCGCGGCCAGCAGGCCGAACGACAAGGCCAGCTTGCGGCCGATGGTGAGGTGACGCAGGGACATGGGTTCCGCCAGCTTCCAAAGTCGAACCGTTGGTTTTCTTCGGCGAAGCAAGCGGACGGTGAAGCGCGTGTCCTCCGAACGAAGGATAAGTACTTACCCTTAGACGTGACGCATGTCACGCGAGGACCCGGCGACCCGCTCTGCGACGGGACGCAAAAAAGGCCGGCAAACGCCGGCCCTTCGATGCGGAGCGCCGAAGCGCCCTGCGCTCACTCGTCGCGGCAGGCGACGGCGCGCAGCTCGGCGGCCAGGTTCGGCTGGATGCGCTCGACGCGGCGCGCGGCGCGCAGCACCGCCGCGACGTCGCGCGGGGTGACCGCACGGGACACCGGTTGAACCATGGTGCCGATGGCACGGCCCGACAGGCGGAGCACCGCAGCGGCCAGACGGGCCAGGACGGCGGCGCCGCGCGGCACGGCCACGTGGTCGGCGGGGATGTTGACGGTGACAGCAGTCATGGGGACCTCCTCTGTGGTGGGTCCGTAGACCCAGGGAAACTTTCGATGGCGTGACTATAGGGATTCCACTGATATCGCGGAACTGAATTGTGCGAATAAAGCCGATTCACCGTGAGAATGACGCATGAACTTCCGCACGCTCGACCTGAACCTGCTGCGCGTCTTCGATGAAGTGATGGCGGAGCAGAACCTGACCCGGGCCGCGGAGCGGCTGGCGATGACGCAGCCTGCGGTCAGCAATGCGCTCGGCCGGCTGCGTCGCGCGCTGGGCGACGACCTGCTGGTGCGCACGGCCGCCGGCATGCGGCCGACCCCACGCGCCGAGGCGCTGTGGCCGCAGGTGCGGGCCGCGCTGTCGCAGCTGCGCGGCGCCATCGACCCGCGGGCCTTCGACCCGGGGCGCGACGAATCGGCCTTCCGCCTGGCGATGGCCGACGCCAGCGCGCTGACGCTGATGCCGCCACTGGTGGAACTGCTCGAATCCGCCGGCGCATTGGCCCAGCTGCGCCTGCATCCGCTGACCACCCGCGATCCGCGGCCGATGCTGGAACGCGGCGAGCTCGACTTCGCGATCGGCTACTTCCCGGTGGCCATCGCCGAGCTGACCGCCGCCGGCGAGGCGGCGTCGATCCGCCACCGGCGGCTGTGGGACGGCGAGTACGTCTGCGCCATGCGCCGCGGCCATCCGCTCGCCGACGCGCCGCTGACGCTGGACGCGTTTTGCGCGGCGCACCACCTGCTGGTCAGCTTTTCCGGCCGGGCGCACGGGTTCGTCGACCAGGCCTTGGCGGCGATGGGGCGCAAGCGCCGCATCGTGCTCACGGTCAACCAGTTCTTCACCGCGGGCCAGGTGGTGGCCCGATCGAACCTGCTGACCGTGCTGCCGCTGGACTTCCTGCCGGCCACCGGCATGGAGCGGGAACTGGTGGTCAAGCCGCTGCCGCTCACCCTCGAGACGGTGCACGTCGAGGTCTGCTGGCACCGCCGCCACGAGGGCGAGGCGCCGCAGCGCTGGATGCTGCAGCAGATCGAGCTGGCCGCGCAGCGGCGCGGCCGGCCCATGGGCGCGCCGGGGCCCGCGCCGGCCCCGACACCGGCCCCCGCGGCCGATGCGGCGCCGAAGCGCCGCCGCCGCTAGCGGTTCTGCATCAGGGGGTGACCGGCGGCGGTCGCCGTCACCGCGTGGGTTCGCTCCCAGGCCTGCTGGCAGTCGATGCAGCGGGCGGCGGCCGGTTGCACCCTCAGCCGCTCCACCGGGATCTCCATCCCGCAATCGGTGCAGTCGCCGTACTCACCGCGCTCGATGCGCTCCAGCGCCTGCTGCACGTCCAGCGCCTCGGCCACGTCGCGCTCGGCCTCGGCATGGCCGACGTCGGCGCGGCGGCCGACCTCGGCGCTCTCGCCGCTGTCCAGCACCTCGCCCGCCATGCGGTCGCGCTGGTCCTCCTGGGCCTCGTGGGCGCCGCGAACCTCCTCGCCGAGTTCGCGCTGGCGGTCCGTCAGCCGCTGCTTCAGCGTGGAAATGTCCGTCTCGTTCAGGGCCATTGGGGGTCCTCCTGCTTGGATGGAGCGGCATGGCAATCGGCGTGCGCTGGCCCCGGGCCTGCGGCACCGGCGCTGGGTACAGGCCTTGCCCTTGACCAGCCGCCCATCCCGGGGTTTCCCGACATGCCGACCGAACCCGCCGCCGCCCCCCGACCCTGCCCCCGGCACCGACCGCCGACGCGCCGTGCCCTGGCGCTCGATCACCGCCGTCGCGCTCCTCGCGCTGGCGCTGGCCGGTGGCGCGCTGGCGGCGTGGGTGGCGCGCGTCGCGGCCTCGGCGCCGGGCGAGGCCGAGCTGCGCGCCCTGCGCCTGCCCCAGCCCAGCGTGCTGGTCTCGGCCGACGGCCAGACCCTGGCCACGCTGCGCCGCGTGCACCTGCAGCCGCTGCCGCTGGACCGCATGGGACCGCTGCTGCCGTCCGCGCTGGTGGCCACCGAGGACCGCCGCTTCGCCGAGCACGACGGCATCGACTGGCGCCGCACCGTCAGCGCGGCACTGCACACCGCGACCGGCGACGTGCAGGGTGGCTCCACCATCACGCAGCAGCTGGCGCGCAACCTGTTCCCCAAGGAGATCGGCCGCGCGCGCAGCCTGGAGCGCAAGGTCAAGGAGATGGTCACCGCGCGCCGCATCGAGCGGCTGTGGACCAAGGAGCAGATCCTCGAGCGCTACCTGAACTCGGTGCCCTTCCTCTACAACGTGATGGGCGTGGAGATGGCCGCGCGCACCTACTTCGGCCGCGGCGCCGAGGAGCTGGACACCGCGCAGGTGGCCACGCTGGTCGGCATGCTCAAGGGCACCCACTACTACAACCCGGTGCTGCATCCGCAGCGCGCCCGCGAGCGGCGCAACGTGGTGCTGCTGCAGATGGCCCGCCACGGCCTGATCGAGGACGGCGCACTGCGCGCGCTGCAGGCGCGGCCGATGGCGGTGTCGCTGCAGCGGCCGCGCGACGGCGATGGCGGTGCCCCGCACTTCGCTGTGCTGGTGCGGCGCTGGCTCAACGCCTGGGCCGAGGCGCGTGGGCTCGACCCCGCGGCGGACGGTCTGGTGGTGCAGACCACGCTCGACAGCCGGCTGCAGCGGGCGGCCGAGTCGGCGCTGGCCGGCCAGGCCCGGCTGCTGCAGGACGTCGCCGCGGTGGAATGGTCGCGCGCCCGGCCGCCCTTCTCCACCGACCCGCAGGCCTATGCCGCCTGGGCCCGCCGCGCCGCCGGCTTCGACTGGTTCTGGCAGCAGCGTCCGCAGCTGCTCGACGAGGCGCTGCGGCAGAGCGGCGCCTACCGGGAGGCACGGCAGCAGGGGCTGGACGAGGCGGCGGCCCTGGGCCACCTCCGGCAGGACGCACGCGCCGTCGCCCGCGCCAAGGCCGACTTCACCCGCCTGGAGGCCGGCTTCGTCGCCGTCGAACCGGGCACGGGGGCGGTGCGGGCCTGGGTCGGCAGCCGCGATTTCGGCGAGGACCAGTTCGACCACGTCGCCCAGGCGCAGCGCCAGCCGGGGTCGACCTTCAAGCCCTTCGTCTATGGCGCCGCGCTCGAGGCCGGGCTCACGCCCGACCGCGGCTTCGTCGACGAGCCGGTGGAGATCCGCCTGGCCGACGGCAACGCCTGGCGCCCGACCGACATGGGCGGCCCCAGCTACCGCTGGATGACGCTGCGCGAGGGCCTGGCGCAGTCGAAGAACACCATCACCGCGCAGGCCATGATGGCCGCCGGGCTGCCGCGGGTGGTGCAGGTGGCGCGCGCGGCCGGGGTGCAGAGCCGGCTCGACGCGGTGCCGTCGCTGGCGCTGGGCACCAGCCCGGTGACGCTGCTGGAGATGGTCGGCGCCTACGCCACGCTGGCCACCGAAGGCCAGCGCCGCACGCCCTGGTTCATCCAGCAGGTGAGCGACCGCCACGGCCAGGTGCTGGCCGCCTACGCCCCGCCCGACGCGGTGCAGGCGCTGGCCCGCGAGACGGCCAACGACCTGATCGAAATGCTGCGGGGCCCGGTGCGCAGCGGCACCGCCACCGCCATCCGCAGCCGCTACGGCATCAACGCCGACGTCGCGGGCAAGACCGGCACCACGCAACGCAACACCGACGGCTGGTTCATCCTCATGCACCGCGACCTGGTCGCCGGTGCCTGGGTCGGCTTCAACGACCAGCGGGTGACCATGCGCTCGGACCACTGGGGCCAGGGCGGGCACGGCGCCCTGCGCATCGTCGGCGAGTTCACCCGCGAGGCGCTGAAGCAGGGCTGGCTGGACGCCAAGGCCACCTTGCCCCCGCCGCTGCGCCCGCCGGCCCCGCCGCCGCGGCCCGAGGACGACCTGCTGGAGGTCGACCCCGGCCACCCGCCACCGGAAGCCGGTCCGCCGCTGTGGAGCGGCGCGTCGCCCGGCATGGCGCCGACGGTGCCGGCCGGCGTCATCGTGCAGCGCGTCGGCGGCAGCACGGCCATCGGCGACGCCGCCGGCATGCAGTCCCTGCGCGGGCAGGACGCCCCGCCCAAGACCGAGCGGGAGCTGGAACAGGCCCTCGGCCCGGTGCGGCCGGCGACGCCGGCGCCGCTGGCCACGCCGGGGCTGGGCCTGAACTAGTTCGCCGGGCTCACATACCCCGACATGACCTTCCAGCGGCCGTCCTGCAGCATCGACAGCCGCGAGGCCGGCGAGCCCAGCCGCTTGGTCGCGGTGAAGCTCATCGGCGGGCCGCCGAAGATGTCGGCCGGCAGCGTCATCTTGTCCATCGCCGCGATGAAGCTGTCGGTGGTGAGGTTCGGGCCCGCCGCCTGCGCGCCGCGGATGAAGCTGTCCAGCACCATGTAGCCGTAGACCGAGAACACCGTCGGGTCCTCGTTGAACTTGGTCTTGTACTTGTTGGCCCAGAAGCGGATCGGCTCCGACGCCTCGTCCAGGTAGGGGTGCTGCACGGTGTGGGTGGCGTATAGCCCGTCCATGGCCTTGCCGCCCAGCTTGTGGATGAGGTCGGTGTAGGCGGCGCTGGTGCCGACGAAGACCGGCGCGTAGCCGGTCTTGCGCGCCTCGGCGATGGCGCCGATGGTCTCGCGGATGATGGTGCCCAGCACCACCACGTCGCACTGCGCCGACTTCATGCGCGCCACCTGGCTGGAGAAGTCGGTGGCGCCGCGCTTGTAGCTGGTCTTCTCGGCCAGCTCCATGCCGGTGCCCTTCAGCCCCGCCTCGGCGCCGCGAAGCACCTCGAGGCCGAAGTCGTCGTCCTGGTACAGGATGCAGGGCTTCTTGGCCGACTTCTCCTTCACCAGCGCCGGCAGCGACGTGCGGATCTGGTCGTAATAGGTAGCGGCGAAGGAATACTTCAGCCGGTGCAGCGGCTCGTACATCTCGCGCGCCGCGGTGACCGGGAAGAAGTTGAGGATGTTCTTCTCGAACTGGATGGGCATCGACGCCATGTTCTGCGCCGTGCCCAGGTGGCCGACCACCGCGAACACCTTGTCCTGGTTGACCAGCTTCTGCGCGGCCAGCACCGCCTTGCGCGGGTCGTAGCCGTCGTCCTCGATCACCAGCCGGACCTTGCGGCCGTTGACGCCGCCCTGTTCGTTGATCTCGTCCTGCCGCAGCAGCAGGCCCATGCGGATCTGCTTGCCGTAGCCGGCCAGCGGCCCCGACTGGTCGAGGATGCTGCCGAGCACGATCTCGGTCTTCGAGACGCCCTGCGACTGGGCCAGGGCGGCGCTGGTGAACCCGGTGGTGCCGAGCGCCAGCAGCGCGGCGGCGGCGAGTTGCTTGTGCTTCATCGTCGTTCTCCTCAGGGGGTCGTCTGTCGTGCGTACATCGACTCGATCAGCGGTGCGTACTTCTTCTGCACCAGGCTGCGCTTGAGCTTCATGGTGGCGGTCAGCTCCTCGTCCTCGGCGGTGAGCTGGTTCTCGAGCAGCCGGAAGGCCTTCAGCTGCTCGACGCGGGCGAACTTGGCGTTGACCTTGGCCACCTCGGCCTCGATCAGCGCCACCACCTCGGGGGCGCGGGTCAGGCTGGTGTAGTTGGAGAACGGCACGTCGTGGTCCTGCGCGTACTTCTCGACGTTCTCCTGGTCGATCAGGACGAGCGCGGTGAGGTAGGGCCGCTTGTCGCCGATGACCACCGCGTCGGTGATGTAGGGCGAGAACTTCAGCTCGTTCTCGATCTCGCTGGGCGTGATGTTCTTGCCGCCCGCGGTGATGATGATGTCCTTCATGCGGTCGGTGATGCGGAAGTACCCTTCCTCGTCCACCGTGCCCACGTCGCCGGTGTGCAGCCAGCCGTCGGCGTCGATCGCCTCGGCCGTCTTCTGCGGCTGGTTGAGGTAGCCCATGAAGACGTTGGCGCCGCGCACCAGCAGCTCGCCGGTGGCCGGGTCGACCTTCACCTCGTTGTGCGGCCCCGGCTTGCCGATGGAGCCCGGCTTGATGCGCCCGGCCGGCATGGCGGTGGACGCGCCGCAGGTCTCGGTCATGCCCCAGGCCTCGAGCATCGGCAGGCCCAGCGCCAGGTACCAGCGCACCAGGTCCGGCGAGATGGGCGCGGCGCCGGTGACCAGGTAGCGCGCCCGGTGCACGCCGATGAGCTTGCGCACGTTGTCCAGCACCAGCCAGCGCGCGAGCTGGAAGCGCGCCTTCAGGCTGGCCGGCACCGGCTGCCCGGCCAGCACCCGCTCGGCCACGCGCTGGCCGACGCCGATGGCCCAGGCGTAGGCCGCACGCTGCAGTGGCGTCGCCTCGGCCAGCGCGATGCGCACGCCGGAGTAGAACTTCTCCCACACCCGCGGCACGGCGGTGAAGACGGTGGGCGCGATCTCGCGCACGTTCTCCGGCACGGTGTCCGGGTTCTCGACGAAGTTGAGCACCGCGCCGGTGTAGATGGCGCTGTACTCGCCGCCCAGCCGTTCGGCGACGTGGCACAGCGGCAGGAAGCACATGCGCTCGTCGCGCTCGTCCTGCGCCGTCATCTGGTCGTAGCCGTGCACCGTGTGGACCAGCGCGCGGTGGCTGTGCATCGCGCCCTTGGGCCGGCCGGTGGTGCCGCTGGTGTAGATGAGGATGGCCAGGTCGTCGGGCTTCGGTGTCGCGCAGCGCTGGTCGAACAGCTCGGGGTGGCGGCCGTCGTGCTCGCGGCCCAGCGCGCGCAGGGCGTCCAGGCCCATCACCATCGGGTCGTCCAGGCCGCGCAGGCCCTCCATGTCGAAGACGACGATGCGGCGCAGCGTCGGGCACTGCGCGCGCACGGCCAGCGCCTTGTCCAGTTGCTCGTCGTCCTCGACGAACAGCACCACGGTGGCGGAGTCCTCGCACAGGTACTGCAGCTGCGAGGCCGAGTCGGTGGGGTAGACGCCGTTGGACACGCCGGCCGCGCACAGGATGCCGAGGTCGGCCAGCACCCAGTCGACCACGGTGTTGGACAGGATGGAGGCGCACTGGCCCGGCTGCAGGCCCAGCGCCACCAGCCCCATCGCGATCTCGCGCACCGCCTGCTCGGCCTCGCGCCAGCTCCAGGCGCGCCAGACGCCGAATGCTTTCTGCCGCATGAAGGTGCGGTCGCCGCGCCGGCGCACCGCGTGGCGGAAGAGCTGCGGCAGGGTCTCGCCCTCCAGCACCTTCTCCGGTCCCGGCTTCAGCCGCCCGGCGTTCCACAACGAGGTCATGTCGGCCACCTCATCGCCATGTCTTCTTGCGCTTCCACCGCCGCTCGCCACGCTCTCCGGCGTCGCGCATGCCGAGGTAGAACTCCTTGATGTCGTCCTTCTCGCGCAGGCGTTCGCAGCTGTCCTCCATCACGATGCGGCCGTTCTCCAGCACGTAGCCGCGGTCGGCCACGTGCAGCGCCAGGTTGGCGTTCTGCTCGACCAGCAGGAAGGTGGTGCCGCGCTCGCGGTTGATGCGCACCACGATCTCGAAGATGGCCTGCGTGAGCTTGGGGCTCAGGCCCAGGCTGGGCTCGTCGAGCAGGATGAGCTGGGGCGCGGCCATCAGCGCGCGGCTGATGGCCAGCATCTGCTGCTGGCCGCCGGACAGCAGGCCGGCGTCCTGGTCGGCGCGCTCCTTCAGGATGGGGAAGTAGCCGAACACCTGCGCCATCTCGCGCGCCACCGCGTCGCGGTCGCGGCGGGTGTAGGCGCCCATCAGCAGGTTGTCGCGCACCGACAGCAGCGGGAACACCTCGCGGCCCTCGGGCACGTGGCACAGCCCGCGCTGCACGATGCGCGACGGGTCGGCGGCGGTGATGTCCTCGCCGCGGAAGTGGATCGACCCCTTGCGCGGCTCGATGATGCCGCTCACCGTCTTCAGGATGGTGGTCTTGCCGGCGCCGTTGGAACCCAGCACGGTGACGATCTCGCCCGGCTGCACCGCCAGCGAGACGCCGCGCAGCGCCTTCACCGGCCCGTAGGCGCTCTCCACGTTCGACAGGCGCAGCACCGACGAGTCGGTGGTCGGCGCGACGGCCTGCGCCGCCATGGCGGGCGCGGTCATGCCGCCCTCCTGCGCAGCGCGCTCAGGTCCTCGCTGCGCCCGAGGTAGGCCTCCGCGACACCCGGGTGCGCCTGCACCTCGCGCGCGCTGCCGGTGGCCAGCACTTCGCCCTGGTTCATCGCCAGCACCCGGTCGGACACCCGCGACACCAGGCCCATGTCGTGCTCGACCATGAGCACGGTGATGCCCAGCTCGCGCACCATGTCCTGAATCCAGAACGCCATGTCGCCGGTCTCGTCCGGGTTGAGGCCGGAGGACGGCTCGTCCAGCAGCACCAGCTTGGGCTCGGTGCACAGCGCCCGCGCCAGTTCCACCACCTTGCGCACGCCGTAGGGCAGGCCCATGACCAGCGCGTCGCGGTGGTGCTGCAGGTCGAGGAAGTCGATCACCTCCTCGACCTTGCGGCGCGCGGCCAGCTCGGCGTCGCGCACGCGGCGGGTGAACAGCAGCTCCTGCCACAGCCGGCTGCGGGCGTGCACATGGCGGCCGATCAGCAGGTTCTGCAGCACGGTGGCGTGCTCGAACAGCTCGATGTTCTGGAAGGTGCGCGCGATGCCCAGCGCGGCCACCCGGTGCGGCGCCAGGTCGTTGAGGCGCCGCCCCTCGAAGAACAGCTCGCCGCTGGTCGGTTCGTAGAGCCGGCTGATCAGGTTGAACACCGTCGTCTTGCCGGCGCCGTTGGGCCCGATCAGCGTGAACACCTCGCCGCGGCGGACCTCGAAGCTGACGTCCTTGACCGCGTGCACGCCGCCGAAGCGCACGCCGAGGTGGCGCGCCTGGAGCAGGACCTGATCTGTCATTTCAGTGCCGCCCGGCCGCCCGAAGGCACTGAACGCGCCCTCGGGGGGCAGCGAACGAAAGTGAGCGTGGGGGCTTCATTTCACCCGGTCCGACTTCTGGAACGACCGCTGCCGCTTGAACAGCCCGGCGCGGTAGAACGGGAACAGCTGCAGGTAGGTCCGCACCTTCAGCCAGCGGCCGTACAGGCCCATCGGCTCGAACAGCACGAAGGCCACCAGCACCAGGCCGTAGACGAAGGGCTGCAGGCCGGCCGCCTGGCCGATGGCCGCCGGCAGCACGTCCTTGCCGAGCGCGATCAACTGCGGCAGCGTGATCAGGAAGGCGGCGCCGAAGAACACGCCGTGGATCGAGCCCAGGCCGCCGACCACCACCATCAGCAGCAGGTCCACCGACTGCAGGATGCCGAACTGGTCGGGCGAGATGAAGCGCAGCTGGTGCGCGTACAGCGCGCCCCCCAGCCCGGCCAGCGCCGCCGACAACGCGAACGACAGCGTCTTGGTGCGCGCCAGGTGGATGCCCATGCTCTGCGCCGAGATCTCCGAGTCGCGCACCGCCACGAAGGCCCGGCCGGTGGGCGAGCGCAGCAGGTTGAGCACCAGCAGCGTGCTGCCCACCACCACGACGAGGCAGACGAAGTAGAAGCTCGTGGCCGTGTCGGCGGTCCAGCCGAAGCCGGTCAGGCTGCCCACCGACTTGCCGGCATTGCCGCCGGTCACGCTTTCCCAGCGCGCCAGACCTTCCTCGACGATGAAGCCGAAGGCCAGCGTGGCGATGCCCAGGTACACGCCCTTGACGCGCAGCGCCGGCAGCCCGACCACCGCGCCCACCGCGGCCGACAGCAGCGCCGCCACCACCATCGACAGCGGGAACGGCCAGCCGCGCGCCTGCAGCCAGGCCTCGGTGTAGGCGCCCACGCCGAGGAACGCCGCATGGCCGATGGAGAACAGCCCGGTGTAGCCCGACAGCAGCATCAGCCCGAGGCCGACCACGCCGTAGATGCAGATGAAGGTCAGCTGCGACAGCCAGTAGTCGGGCAGCGCCCAGGGCGCGGCCAGCAGCGCCAGCCCCAGCAGGCCGTACCAGAAGCGGTGGCCGCCGTGCTTGGCCAGGGCCACGTCCTGGGCGTAGTCGGTCTTGAAGATGAAGCGCATGTCGGTCGGTCCGCGGTCAGACCTTCTTGCGCGAGGTTTCGCCGAACAGCCCGTTGGGCCGCACCATCAGCATCACCAGCACCACCACGTAGGCCGCCACGTCCTTCACCCCTTCGGGCAGGTAGAAGCCGGCCAGCGACTCCACCACCCCGATGACCAGCCCGCCGACCACCGCGCCCGGCAGGCTGCCGAAGCCGCCGACCACCGCCGCCGGCAACGCCTTCAACCCGATGAAGCCCATGTTCGCGTGCACGAAGGTGATCGGCGCCAGCAGCAGCCCGGCCAGCGCGGCCACCGCCGCCGCCAGCGCCCAGACGATGCCGTTGAGCCGCTTGACCGGGATGCCCATGTAGTAGGCCGCGAGCTGGTTCTGCGACACCGCCTGCATGGCGATGCCGACGCGGCTGCGGCTGAACAGCCCGTACAGCCCGGCGCACAGCAGCGCCGTGGTGCCGATCACCACCAGCTGCTCGGCGTTGACCACCAGCTCGCCGGCGCGCCACAGCACGTCCTTGTAGGGCACCGGCAGGGCATGCGTGTCGGTGCCGATGCCCGGGATCATGGTCACCGCGCCGCGGGCCATGTAGCCCAGGCCCAGCGTCAGCATGACGATGCTGAACACCGGCTGGCCGAGCACCGGCCGGATGGTCACCCGCTCGATCAGCAGGCCGAGCAGCGCCATCGCCGCCACCGCCAGCGGCACCGCGACCCAGAACGGCAGGCCCATCACCGTCACCGCGGCCAGCCCGGCAAAGGCCCCGAGCATCATCAGCTCGCCCTGGGCGAAGGTCACCGTCTCGGTGGCCTTGTAGATGAGCACGAAGCCGAGGGCGATCAGGCCGTAGATGCAGCCCTGCGCGATGCCGCTGATGACGATCTGTAGCGCCTGCAAACCGCTCGCCCCCCCGGTGACCGCCGATGCGCGCCCGCCGCGGGCCCGCTATGCTGTTTCAAACCACCAAGCGCTTGCTTGGCGTTTTGGCACCCAGCCGCCGCCGCTGGCTGGGTGAGTGTTCAACCAAGCACTTGCTTGGTGAGGACGCGATTTCAAGCCGGAGCGGCCCGTTGCCGCGAGCGTGGAAACCCGCAATGCCCCCCAGATCGACCTCGGCCGTCCCCGCCTCCGGGGGTGCTCCCAACCGCCGCGACGAGCTCGTGCGCGTGGCCGCGCGGCTGTTCCGCGAGAAGGGCTTCAAGGGGACGACGGTGCGCGACATCGCCCAGGCGGCGGACATGCGTTCCGGCAGCCCGTTCTATCACTTCGCCAGCAAGCAGGACCTGCTGCTGGCGGTCATCGAGGAGGCGGTCACCAGCGCACTGCAGCGCACCGAGGAAGCGGTGGCCGGCGCCGCCGCCGCGCTGCCGCCCACCGAGCGTTTCGCCCGGCTCGTGCGGGCCCAGTACGGCATCCTGCACGACCACGGCAGCGACGCGAACCTGGTGATCCTGCTCGAATGGCGCTCGCTCACCCCCGAGCAGCAGGCCACCGTGCGACCGCTGAAGAAGCGCTACGACGGGCTGTGGCAGCAGGTGATCGACGACCTGCATGCCGAAGGCCGGCTCGGGGCCGATCCCAAGCTGGCGCGCCGGCTCATCCTCGGCGCTATCAACTACACCACCTGGTTCCGACCCCGCTCGCGCGCCGCCGGCAGCATCGGGCTGGAGGAGATGGCCGACCAGACGGTGCGGCTGTTCCTGCAGCCCGCGCCCTGACGCCGGCTTCAGACCATGTCCTGCGGCCGCACCCAGCGGTCGAAATCGGCCTCGCTGACGTGGCCGAGCGCCAGCGCCGCCTGCTTCAGCGTCGTGTTCTCCCGGTGCGCCTTCTTGGCGATGGCGGCCGCCTTGTCGTAGCCGATGTGCGGGTTGAGCGCGGTGACTAGCATCAGCGACTGCTCCAGCAGCTGCGCGATGCGGTCGTGCCGCGGCTCAATGCCGGCGGCGCAGTGGGCGTCGAAGCTGGCCACCGCGTCGGCGAGAAGTCGTACGGACTGCAGCACGTTGTGCACGATCATCGGCCGGAACACGTTCAGCTCGAAGTTGCCCGACGCCCCGCCGACGTTGACCGCCACGTCGTTGCCGAACACCTGCGCGCAGACCATGGTCAGCGCCTCGCACTGCGTGGGGTTGACCTTGCCCGGCATGATGGAGCTGCCCGGCTCGTTCTCGGGAATCGCGATCTCGCCCAGCCCGCTGCGCGGGCCGCTGGCCATCCAGCGCACGTCGTTCGCGATCTTGAAGAGGCTGGCCGCCAGCGTCTTCAGCGCCCCGTGGGCGAACACCAGCGCGTCGGCGGCGGCCATCACCTCGAACTTGTTCGGCGCGCTGACGAAGGGCAGCCCCGTCAACCGCGCGATCACCGCCGCCACGCGGTGGGCGAACTCGGGGTGGGCGTTGAGGCCGGTGCCCACCGCGGTGCCGCCGAGTGCAAGCTCGTGCAGGTGCGGCAGCGCGGTGTCCAAATGCCTGAGGTTCTGGTCGAGCTGCGCCACGTAGCCGGAGAACTCCTGCCCCAGCGTGATCGGCGTCGCGTCCTGCAGGTGGGTGCGGCCGATCTTGACGACCTGCGCGAAGGCCCGCGCCTTGGCGTCCAGCGTCGCGCGCAGCGCCTGCACGGCCGGCTTCAGCCGCCGCTCGATGGCCTGCGCCACCGCCACGTGCATGGCCGTCGGGTAGACGTCGTTGGACGACTGGCCTCGGTTCACGTCGTCGTTCGGGTGCACCCGGCGCTGCTGGCCGCGCGCGCCGCCCAGCAGCTCGCTGGCGCGGTTGGCCAGCACCTCGTTCAAGTTCATGTTGGTCTGGGTTCCGGAGCCGGTCTGCCAGACCGACAGCGGGAACTGGTCGTCGTGGCGGCCGGCCAGCACCTCGTCGGCGGCGGCGACGATGGCGCCGGCGACGTCCGCCGGCAGCAGGCCCAGGTCGCGGTTGACCTCCGCCGCCGCGCGCTTGACCAGCGCCAGCGCGGCGATCAGCTCCGGCGGCTGGCGCTCGGCGCCGATGGCGAAGAACTGCAGCGAGCGCTGGGTCTGGGCCCCCACAGCGCGCGGTCGGGCACGGCGATCTCGCCGAAGGTGTCGTGTTCCAGGCGGGTGGCTTGCGGGGTGGCGTCGGTCATGGTGGTCCTAGGGCGGTGAGGGGGCGGCGGCAGCCCGCATGCCGGGCGATCGCGCTCTGAAACATCAAGGCACGTGGATTGCACCCGTTCCGGTTTTCCGGCGTCAGCCGAGAGGACATGCCATGCCGCGCCCCCCGTGGAAAGGTGCCATCACCGTCGGCCTCGTGCACATCCCGGTGGCCCTGTATCCGGCTGCAAAGCGGCCCCGCGTCGAGGCCGCGCCATCGCGGCCCTCGGCGGCGGCGGACGAGCGGTCCGCTCCCCGAAAACGCGCCTGATTCCCTCCGCCCCCTCAGCCAGCGCCAACCGCCTTGGCCGCAGTTTGACCAAGTCGATGCCCACCTCGCCTTCCAACGACACCGCGGCCCGCACCGCCACGCCCGACACCGCAGCGGCCCCGCCGGCCGGCGACCTCGAGGTCGCCGGCGTGCGCATCACCCATCCCGACCGGGTGGTCGACCCCGGACGCGACCTGCGCAAGATCGACCTCGTGCGCTACGGCGAGTCGGTGGCCGACCTGCTGCTCAAGCACCTGAAGGGGCGGCCGGTGTCGCTGGTGCGGGCGCCGGAAGGGCTCGACGGCGAAAGCTTCTTCCAGAAGCACGCCGGCCGCGGCGCGATTCCCGGGCTGACGCTGCTCGACCCGGCTCTGGACGCGCCGCACCCGCCGCTGATCGCCGTCGAGTCGGTGCAGGCCGTCATCGGCGCGCTGCAGATGGGCGCCATCGAGTTCCATCCCTGGGGCGCCAAGGCCAACTCGCTGGACCGTCCGGACCGCCTGGTGCTGGACCTCGACCCCGACCCGGACCTGCACTGGAACCACGTCATCGAGGCGGCCGAGCTGGTGCGCCAGCTGCTTGACCAGCTCGGGCTCAGGGGCTTCCTCAAGACCTCCGGCGGCCACGGCCTGCACATCGTGCTGCCGCTGCGCCGCTGCCACAGCTGGGACGGCGTGGCCCGCTTCGCCCGCATGGCGGCCGAGACGCTGGCGAGGCGCCATCCCGAGGTGTTCGTCGCGCGCGCAGGCGCCGCGCAGCGGGTCGGCCGCATCTTCGTCGACCACGGGCGCAACCACCGCGGCGCCACCACCGTGGCGGCCTGGTCGCCGCGGGCGCGGCTCGGGCTGCCGGTGTCGGTGCCGCTGGCCTGGGACGAACTGGTCACCCTGCCCGGCCCGGCGCCCTGGACCATCGCCACCATCGGCGACCTGCTGGCCGAACGACGCGAGCACGACCCCTGGTCGCTGTTCGAGACCGAGCGGCAGGCCCTGGGCGGCGCGTCGCGGCTGCTCGTCACCCGCTGAGGCTCACCGGCGATCACCGCCGCCGGACGGCGCCACCGGGCGCCGTCGCCCCCCGCCGCGCCAGCGCGACAGCCACAGCGAGTTGGCCACCACGCTGACGCTGCTGAGCGCCATGGCGGCGCCGGCCACCACCGGCGTCAGGCCGCCGAAGGCCGCCAGCGGCAGGCCGACCACGTTGTAGGCAAAGGCCCAGAACAGGTTCTGCACGATCTTGCGCCGGGTGCGTCGGGCGATGTCGAGCGCATCGGGCAGCAGCGAGAGGTCGCCGCGCATCAGCGTGATGCCGGCGGTGTGCATGGCGACGTCGGTGCCGGTGCCCATGGCGATGCCGACGTCGGCCGCCGCCAGCGCCGGCGCGTCGTTCAGGCCGTCGCCCGCCATCGCCACCACCGACCCCCCGCCGCCGCCAGGCCGCCACCCGGGCGGCCTTGTCCTCCGGCAGCACCTCGGCATGCACCTCCTCGATGCCCACCGCCTCGGCCACCGCCTGCGCCGCGCCGTGGTGGTCGCCGCTCAGCAGCACCGGCCGCACGCCCATCGCCCGCAGGCGCTGCAGCACCTGCGCCGCACCGGGCTTCACCGGATCGCCGAAGGCCAGCAGCCCCAGCACCTGCCAGGGCGGCGGCGGGCGGGTGCCGTCGCGAGCGGCCAGCCAGGCGACGCTGCGGCCCGCCGCCTGCAGCGCCTCGGCCGCCGAGGCCAGCGGTGCCAGGTCGGCGCCCATCTCGGCCATCCAGCGGCCGCTGCCCAGGCGCAGTTCGCGGGCGCTGCCGTCGGTGCCGGCCACCCGCCCCTGCACGCCGCGGCCGGGCACGGCGCGGACCGCGGTGGCCGCCGGCGGCGCCAGGCCCCGCGCCGCGGCGGCGTGGCGCACCGCGCCGGCCAGCGGGTGCTCACTGCCGGCCTGCAGCGCGGCCGCCAGCCGCAGCAGGCCGTCCTCGTCGCCGACGGTCGGCAGGCAGGCCACCAGCACGGGCCGGCCCTCCGTCAGCGTGCCGGTCTTGTCCAGCGCCAGCAGGTCGACCCGGTGCGCCACCTCCAGCGCCTCCGCGTCGCGGATGAGGATGCCCTGCCGTGCCGCGGCGCCGGTGCCCGCCATCAGCGCCGCCGGCGTCGCCAGGCCCAGCGCGCAGGGACAGGCGATGACCAGCACCGCCACCGCATGCAGCAGCGCGGTGGTGCCGTCGCCGCTGGCCCACCACCAGCCCGTCCAGGTGAGCAGCGCCAGCACCAGCACCGCCGGCACGAAGACGGCGCTGACTCGGTCCACCAGCCGCTGGATCGGCGCCTTCTTCGCCTGGGCCGACGCGACGCCCTGGGCGATGCGGGCCAGCATCGACTGCGCGCCCAGCGCCGTCACCTGCACCAGCAGCCGGCCTTCGCCGTTGACCGCGCCGCCGATGACCCGGTCGCCCGGGCCACGCGCCACCGGCAGCGACTCGCCGGTGATCAGCGATTTGTCGACATGGCTGTCGCCCTCGACCACGCGGCCGTCGGCCGGCAGCCGGCCGCCCGGCCGCACCACCACGCGGTCGCCCACCTTCAGGGCGGACACCGGCACCGGCTGTTCGGACCCGTCGGCGCGCCGCACGACGGCGACGCCCGGCTGCAGCGCCGCCAGCGCGCGCAGCGCGGCGGTGGTGCGGTGCTTGGCCCGGCGCTCCAGCCACTTGCCCAGCAGCACCAGCGTGATGACCAGCGCCGACGCCTCGAAGTACAGCTCGCCGTGGTCGCCCTGCCGCCACCACTGCCACAGGCTGAGGCCGTAGGCGGCGCTGGTGCCGATGGCGACCAGCAGGTCCATGTTGCCGCTGCGTGCCTTCAGCGCCGACCAGGCCGCGCGGTAGAACCGCGCGCCGAGCCCGAACTGCACCGGCGTGGCCAGCAGCCATTGCGCCCATGCCGGCAGCAGCGCCGCGTGGTCCGCCGACGGCAGCAGCATCGGCAGCGCCAGCGGCAGCGACAACACGATGGCCAGGCCCAGCGCCACCGTCTCCCGGTCGGGGCCGCGGCGGGCCGGCGCGTCGGCGCCCTGCGCCACCGGCTCCACCAGCCGGTAGCCGGCGCGTCCCAGGGCGGCCGCCAGCGCCGCGCGCGTCGCCACCCGGTCGGCCTCGGCGGCGGGCGACAGCGCCAGCGCGGCGGTGTCGGTGGCCAGGTTCACCGACACCGAGCGCACGCCGGGCACCGCGGCCAGCGCCTTCTCCACCCGCCCGACGCAGGCCGCGCAGGTCATGCCCTGCACCTGGAGCTCCAGGTTCGGGGTCTCGGCGGCGAAAGGCGGTCCGGCGTTCATGGCGTGGGGTCCGCTCGCATCATGGCAAGGCGCACCCCCCAAGTTTTTGCTGCGGCGCAAGCAAAGCCGCCGACGGCCTGCGATGATGGCGCCGAAGCACTCCTGGAGGCGTCCATGTTCGAGTTCCAGATCCCGGCGATGAGCTGCGACCACTGTGTCACGGCGGTGACCCAGGCCGTGCAGGAAGTGGACGGCGCGGCCTGGGTGGACGTCGACCTGCCGACCAAGCAGGTGCGGGTGCAGCCCGGGGACACCGTGGTGGCGGAGGCCGACACGCTGCGCCGACGCTTCGCCGACGCGCTGTCGGAGGCCGGCTACCCGCCGGTTGCTGCCTGAGGCCGGCGACGGTTCAGCGCTCCGGCGGCGGTCCGAGCGACGCCATCAGCGCCGGCACCTCGGCGGGCAGTTCGCGCGCCAGGTAGCCCAGCGGCCCGATGCGGCGCGCCAGCGCCTCGCCGGCGCGCGCGTGCAGGGCGACACCCCACGCCGCGGCCTGCGCCAACGGGGCGCCGCGCGCGGCCAGGCCAGCGATCAGGCCGGCCAGCACGTCGCCCGAGCCGGAGGTGCCCAGCCCGCTGTTGCCGCCCTGGTGGCGCCAGTGCCGGCCATCGGGCGCGGCCAGGTGGGTGACGGGCCCTTTCAGCGCCACGTGCACCGACCAGCGCGCCGCCGCGGCCAGCGCCTGCTCGCCGGCCGAGGCCAGCACCTCGGCCTTGTCGCGGCCGCACAGCTTGGCCATCTCGCCGGCATGCGGCGTCAGCAGCATGTCATGCCGCCACGGTCGCCGGTCCTCGCCGCGCGCCGACGCGCCCCCTGGCGACCGGCACCATCGCCGCCGCGTCGAGGACGACGGTCGCCTCGTCCGCCAGCGCCTGCAGCAGGCCGTCGACCAGCGGCAGCACGGCGTCGTCGGTGGGCATGCCGGGGCCGACCAGCAGCGCCGCCGTGCGCGCCAGCAGCGGCCGCAGCCGCTCGGCGGCGTGGATCGCCAGCCGGCCCTGCCCGTCCTCGTCGAGGGCCACCACCCGCGCCTCCGGCAGGGCCGCCGCCACGAACGGCGCGGCGCTGCGCACCGTGGCCACCGCCACCTTGCCGGCACCGGCGCGCAGCGCCGCCTCCGCCGCCAGCACCACGCCGCCGGGAAGTTCGGTGCTGCCGCCGACGATCAGCACCCGGCCGCGCGCCTCCTTGTCGGCAGCCCCGTCGGGCTGCGGCAGCGGCCATTGCCGCAACAGGTCGTCGTCGACCTTCGCTGCCGGCGTCGCCGACGGCCCCTGCGGCGCCCTCATGGCTTGGGTGCGGCCGGCGCGTCGGGCTCGGCGGTGACGGGCGTGTCGCTGGCCTCCAGCGGCGCGACGAAGTTGGCCTGGCGCAGCACCAGCTTGCCGCGTCGGCCGACGCCGGGGTCGAAGGCGTAGCTGGTGACGCCGCAGTTGGGCACGTCGCCGGCGCGGTCGATGGCCAGGATGGTCTCCTCGTCCAGCCGCTCCAGCAGGTAGCGCATGCAGTTGACGATGACCTGGTGCCCGACCACCAGCACCCGCTCGCCGCGGTACTCGCGCACCACCATGTCGAGCAGGCTGCGCAGCCGCAGGATGACGTCGCACCAGCTCTCGCCACCGGGCGGCCGGAAGTAGAACTTGCCCACGTGCGCACGCTGTGCGTGCAGCTCCGGGTGCCGCTCGCGGATGCCGGTGCGCGTCAGCCGGTCGAGCAGGCCGAACTCCTTCTCGCGCAGGCGTTCGTCGACGACCACGGCCAGTTCCTCCGACTGCACCGACACCGCCTGGCGCAGGTGCTCCGCGGTCTGGCGCGCGCGGCGGTAGGGGCTGCTCAGCAGCACGCTGGGACGCTCGTGCACCGGCTGGGCCGCCCACCAGCGGCCCAGCGCCTCGGCCTGGCGCTCGCCGAGCGCCGACAGCGGCACGTCCATGTCGCGCAGCGCGATGTCGATCAGCGGCACACCGGCGGCCTCGGCCGCGTCGCGGGCGACGTTGCCGGCACTCTGCCCGTGCCGCACCACCCACAGGCGGTCCGGCCATTTCTGTTCCATGGGCGCTCCGGCGGCAGACGCTGTGCCCGCGGCCCGTCGCTTGCCTCGCACCAAGCGATGGACGCGACCGCGGAACGACTGACGCTGTCCCTGCTGTTCGGCCTGGTGCCGCTGTGGCTGCTGGCCGGCTGGCTGGACTGGTGCTGCCATCGGTGGCAGCGCATCGAGCACAGCGCCGGGGTGCCGGAAGCGCTGCTGCACCTGGTCATGCTGGCCCAGCTCGGCCTCGGCCTGATGGCGGTGCTGCTGCTGCAGGTCACCTCGGCCGTTCTGTTGCTGCTGCTGGCCTGCCTGGTCGCGCACGAGCTGACGATGTGGGCCGACCTGGCCTGGGCGGAGTCGCGCCGCGAGATCCCGGTGCCGGAGCAGTGGGTGCACGGCCTGCAGAGCGTGCTGCCCTGGGCCGGCGGCGTGGCCGTCGCCCTGCTGCACCCGCAGGCCGCGCTGGCGTTGCTGGGGATGGGCGAGGCGACGGCCGACTGGGGCTGGCGCTGGCGCGAGCCGCCATTGGATGTGCGCTATGTCGTCGGCGTGGCGGCGACCGGCGCGCTCGGCGTGGTGTTGCCGTTCCTGATGGAGCTGCGACGGGCGTTGCGGGTTCAGCGCCGCTTGAGCAGCCACAGCCCGGCCGCCGCCAGGCCGAGGCCGAAGCCGCCGTAGACCAGCGCCACGCTGCGCGGGCTCAGCCGCTTTTTCGAAGCCGGGCGTCAGGCGGTCGGGCACCAGCTTCAGGTCGACGGCGGCGGCCAGCGCGGTGACCGCGGCGGCGTCGGTCACCACGCTCGTCACCGAGCGCCGCCGACGCGCACGCTGCAGGCCCTCGAAGACCAGGCCCCACAGCAGCGCCGACAGGTGGTGGATGGCGTGTCCCGCGCCGGTGTGCTTCCAGTCGAACTCGTCGTGGTCGAGCGCGTCGTCGCCCCATAGCCACTGGCTGGGCGCGTTGATCGGCGCCGCCGCCGAGCCGGTGTCCACGCGACCGCGCCAGGCCAGCACGGCGGTGGACAGCAGCGCGGCGATCAGGCCCTCCAGGGCCCCGCGCTTGACCACCGGCGCGCCCTGGCTCAGCAGGCGCGAGGTGTCGAGCCCGTGCCCGGCGTGGCCGTTCAGGTGACCCTTGCGAAGGCCATGGCCGCGGTCGGCGTGGAAAGCGTCAGGTCTCGGGATGGCGTCGTCCTGGCTCATCGGCGGTGATCCTCGGTCTGGGGTCGCCCGTATCGGGCAGGATGCGGCCCGGCGCCGCGTTTGCTCGCGTTCGAGGCGGCAAGCGCCGTTCCGGCGGCTGCCGCCGTTCCCGACCCCCACCGCATGCACATCCTGCTCACCGGCGCCACCGGCTTCATCGGCGGCCATCTGCTGAAGGCCCTGCTGGACGCCGGCCACACGGTGAGCTGCGCCGTGCGCACCCCGCCGGCCGATCCGCCCGACGGCACCCGCTGGCACCGCGCCGACTTCTCCCGGGACCACCGTGCCGAGGACTGGCTGCCACGGCTGCACGGCGTGGACGTGGTGGTCAACGCCGTCGGCATCTTGAAGGAGACCGCAGGCCAGCGCTTCGACGACCTGCACCACCGGGCGCCGGCCGCCCTTTTCGATGCCGCGCTGCAAGCCGGCGTGAAGCGGGTGGTGCAGCTGTCGGCGCTGGGCGCCGACGAAGCGGCGGCCACCGCCTACCACCGCAGCAAGCGCGCCGCCGACCAGCACCTGCTGGGGCTGCCGCTGGACGCGGCGGTCGTGCAGCCGTCGCTGGTCTTCGGCGTCGAGGGCGAGAGCACCGGCTTCTTCCTCACCCTGGCCACGCTGCCGGTGCTGGGCCTGCCCGCCGGCGGCCAGCAGGGGGTGCAGCCGGTGCACGTGGACGATCTGGTGGCGGTGCTGCTGCGGCTGGTCGAGCAGCCCGAGCCCCTGCCCCGCCGCCGCCTCGCGGTGGTCGGCCCGCGGCCGCTGACGCTGGCCGACTACCTGCAGACGCTGCGCCAGGGCGTCGGCCTGCGGCCCGCCCTCACGCTGCCGGTGCCGGCACCGCTGGTGGCGATGACGGCGGCCATCGGCGACCACGTGCCCGGGATGATGCTGGACCGCGACGGCTGGTCGATGCTGCAGCGGGGCAACACCGCGGACGCGGCCGACACCCGCCGGCTGCTCGGCCGGGCACCACGCGCGGCCGAGACCTTCATCCCGACCGCGCTGGCCCGCGACCTGAGGCGGCGTGGCGAATGGGGCTGGCTGCGCCCGGCGCTGGTGGTGTCGGTGGCGCTGGTGTGGTTCGTCACCGCGCTCGTCTCGTTCGGCCTCTACCCGGTGCAGGAGAGCCACGCGCTGCTCGCCCGTGCCGGCGTGCCGGCGTCGCTGCGGCCATGGGCGCTGTACGGTGCGGCCGCGCTGGACCTGCTGCTCGGCGTGCTGACGCTGTGGCCGCTGAAGCGCAAGGCCTGGGTGTGGCTGGCGCAGATCGCGCTGATGGGCGCCTACACGCTGATCGTCACCGTCCGGCTGCCGGAGTTCTGGCTCCATCCCTACGGCCCGATCCTGAAGAACCTGCCGCTGCTGGCCGTGCTGCTGCTGCTGTGGGCCGACGACCGCCGGCGATGAACCGAGCGGGCACGTGGATGGCAGGACCGGACGGATGGAATACCAGGTCGTCAAGTGGCTGCACATCCTGTCGTCCACGCTGCTGTTCGGCACGGGGCTCGGCTCGGCCTACTACATGTGGTTCGCCAGCCGCACCCGCGACCCGCGGGCCATCGCGGTGGTGGTGCGCTACGTGGTGATGGCGGACTGGCTGTTCACCACCACCACCATCGTCTTCCAGCCGCTGTCGGGGCTCTGGCTGCTGCACCTGGCGCAGATCCCGTGGACCACCAAGTGGATCATGTGGACCTTCGCGCTCTACCTGCTGGCCGGTGCGTGCTGGCTGCCGGTGGTGTGGCTGCAGCTGCGCATGCGCGACATCGCGCAGGCGGCCGTGCGTGAAGGCCGCACCGAGCTGCCCGCGCCCTACTGGCGCTACCTGCGCATCTGGTTCTGGCTGGGCTGGCCGGCGTTCATCGCGCTGGTCATCGTGTTCTGGCTGATGGTGGCGAAACCCGTCTGACCGCTCCCGTGGCGAGAGGACCCAGGGAACAGGGCTTGCCGGCCTGCTGCATCGGGCCAGCCGCGGCGCGGCGCCCCTGCCGAAGGAGAACGCCATGAACCGAGACCGTGAACACGGCGACCGTCGCCCGGGCCAGGACCCGCAGCGCAACCCCGCCCCTGCCCGCCAGGGCGGCCAGGCCGACAACTTCCGCGACCGTGCGGGCGGCGACAGCCACCTGCAGGACGGTGACTGGTCGCGGCGCTCCGCGGTGCAGGGTCGCGGCAACGCCGGCGGCTACCGCGAGACCCGCGACGGGCCGGGCGGCGGTTGGGGCGGCGGGCCCGCCGACAGTGCAGCGGACAGCAGCGCCGGCTTCGGCGGTCCGCAGGGCTTCCAGGGCGAGGCCGAGCGTGGTGAGTTCCGCGGCGGCGAGGCCGGCGCGGGCACGGGCAACCACTACACCGGCGGCAACGCCGAGGTCCCGCGGGAGCCTGCGGCCTACAGCAACTACGGCCGTGCCACCGGCGGTGGCAGCTGGGAAACGCAAAGCGGCAGCTATGGCAGCGCCCGCGGGGCGCAGCGCGGCGACGACCGCTTCGGCGGCGGCGAGTTCGGCGGCGCGCAATGGGGCGGCCAGGACGGCCCGTCCCTCGGCGCTGGCCAGGACGCAGGCCATCCGCCCGGGAACCGGCCCGGCGGGCCGCAGCGCGACGGGGGCGGCATGCACGGCGCCTGGGGCGGCGGCCGCGGCAGTGGGCCGGCCGGCGGACGCGCGGGCGGCTACGTCGGCGGCATGGAGCGCTTCGAGGGCGGCGCCGGACCGTCGCAGGGGCACGGCGGCGGACACGGCGGCCCGGGCCACCACCTCCAGCCCGCGGGCAGCCGCGGCGTGCATGGCGGGCCCGGCCCCGACGCCGACCACCGTGAGCCGCAGGGCTTCGGCGGGGGCCATGGGCAACATTCCGGGGTCTACGGCTACGAGTCGCCGCAGCAGCAGGGCCAGCACGGCCAGCCGATGTTCGACCCGGAGTACCAGCAGTGGCGCGAGCAGCAGATGCGCGAGCTCGACACCGACTACGGCCACTGGCGCCGCGAGCGCTACGAGAAGTTCTCGCAGGAGTTCAACGACTGGCGCGAGGCCCGGCGGCGCAACCAGCAGCGGGCGGCCGACGGCGGACCGGTGGGCGAGGCGGCAGGCGGCGGTGCGGGACCGGACAGCCAGCGCGCGGCGGCGCATCGCGGCAGCACGCACGGGCAGCCCGCCGGGCTGCCCGACGGCCGGCCGTCGCCGCAGCCTGACGCGTCGCCGGCCGGTGGCCTTGGTGCCACCGGCGGTCACCAGGGTGGTGGCACCGGCGCCAATGCCAGCACCAGCATCGGCGAGAACAGCGGCGGCGGGCACAGCGGGTCGGCGATCGACGGGCGCTGACGGCAACGCGGCCGAATCGACGGGCGGTCAATGCGATCGCATTAAAGAAAAAGCCCGGCACCGGGCCGGGCTGAATATCGAGGCGGGCGCTTCAGACCGCCAGGTCCTGCAGCGTCTTGCCCTCGGCCAACGCGGCCTTCAGCCAGTTCGGCCGTTTGCCGCGGCCGGACCAGGTGTTGCCGGCCTGGTCGCGGAAACGCACGACGCCCGCGGGCTTGCGCGCGGCCTTGGCCGGACGACCGCGCCGCTTGGCGGCAGGGGCCTGCGCCCGCGGCTTGCGCGCTCCGCCGAACCCCAGGTCGTCGGCGGTCAAATCGTAATGGGCAATCGCATCCTTGATGCGCTCGATGACGCCGGCAATCTCGCGATGCCGAATGGCTTCGCGTTCGCGCTGCAGCGCCTCGATCTGCTTGTCCAGTTGCTCCAGCGTTTTCTTGCCTCGCGCCATTCAAATCTCCTCAGCTCAAAATGAAACAAAACCGAAACCGGTTTCAGAGAAAAAGCTTCGAATGCTAACGCAGTGAAAATGCGGGCGAATCGAATGTCCACCATGACCGACCTCGAACTCGCCCGTTCCATGGCCGATGCGGCGGCCCGGCTGCTGCTCCTGTTGCGGGCGTCGCCCTTGCTCGACGGCGCCGCGCTGGGCCGGGCGGCCGACCAGGCCGCCAACGCCGTGCTGATGGCGGCGCTGCGCCAGCACCGGCCCGACGACGCGGTGCTGTGCGAGGAAGAGGTCGACGACGCGGCACGCCTGTCGTGTCGCCGCGTCTGGGTCATCGACCCGCTGGACGGCACCCGCGAATACGAACAGCGCCGCGACGACTGGGCGGTCCACGTCGGCCTGGCCGTGGACGGGCGGCCCGCGCTGGGCGCCGTGGCGCTGCCGCCGCTGGGCCTCGTGCTGGACAGCGGCGGCGGCCCGTCGCCGGCGGCTGCGCCCGCCGGTCGGCGCCACCGCCTGGTCGTCAGCCGCAGCCGCGCGCCGGCCTGGACCGACCCGGTGGCCCGGGCGCTGGACGCCGAGCTGTGGCCCATGGGATCGGCCGGCGCCAAGGCGATGGCGGTGGTGCGCGGCGAGGCCGAGGCCTACCTGCACGATGGCGGCCAGCACGAATGGGACTCCTGCGCCCCGGTGGCGGTGGCGCTGGCGGCCGGGCTGCACTGCTCGCGCCTCGACGGCTCGCCCCTGGTCTACAACCGGGCGGACCCGTTCCTGCCCGACCTGCTGGTGTGCCGGCCCGAACTGGCCGCGCCCCTGCTGCAGGCCGTCGCCCTGGCGCGGCTAACATGAGCCGATTCCGCCGCCCCGGCCCTGACCGACCGTCACCATGCCGTCCTACCTGCTGCTGATCGCCGAACCCCGTGGCCAGCGCCAAGCGCGCAACGAGGCCGAGGGCCGCGCGGCCTACGACGAGATGCTGGCCTATGCGGACGCCTTGAAGGCCCGTGGCGTGCTGCGGGCGGTGGCGTCGCTGCAGTCGGACGACCAGGGCGTGCGGGTGCAGCGACGACAGGGTGAGAAGCGGCTGCTCGACGGCCCCTTCAGCGAAGCCAAGGAGATGATCGGCGGCTTCTTCCTGATCGACGTGGCGGGCCGAGAGCAGGCCCTCGAACTGGCCGCGGAGTGCCCGGCGGCGCAATGGGCCACGGTCGAGGTGCGGGAGACCGGTCCCTGCTGGCTGTGAGCCCGCCCCGGGCCGCGCGGCGCGTGCCGATGTCGAAATCGCGCGCCGCCGACCGTCGTCTGGATGTGCGGCGCCGTTGAAGGCCGCCACCCACGACCAGGAGCCCCCGCCACCATGCCCCGCCAGATCTTCGTCAACCTGCCCGTGCAGGACGTCGCCCGCACCCAGGCCTTCTTCGCGGCCCTCGGGTTCGAATTCAACCCGCAGTTCAGCAACGACACCGCGCTGTGCATGGTGATCGCCGACGGCATCCACGCCATGCTGCTGCACACCGACTTCTTCAAGACCTTCACCAAGAAGCCGGTGGCCGACGCGACGCAGAGCACCGAGGTGCTGGTCTGCCTGTCCTGCGACAGCCGCGAGGAGGTCGACGCGCTGGTGAAGAAGGCGCTGGCCGCCGGCGGCCGGGCGCCGATGCCAGTGCAGGACCACGGCTTCATGTACGCCCACGGCTTCGAGGACCTCGACGGCCACCAGTGGGAACTGGTGTGGATGAGCGAGGCGCCGCCGCCGGCCTCGCAACCCTGACATGACGGTGCCGGACCGCGACCTGCACGCCACGCTGGCCGCGGTCTGGCGCGAAGAATGCGCCCGCATCGTCGCCGCCGTCGCCCGCGTCACACGGGATGTCGGCCTGGCCGAGGACTGCGCCCAGGAGGCCTGGGTGGCGGCGCTCGAGCACTGGCCGGCCGAGGGCCTGCCGGACAACCCCGGCGCCTGGCTGACCACCACCGCCAAGCGCCGCGCGCTCGACCGGCTGCGCCACGCCACGCAGGCGCACCGGCAGCACGAGGCGCTGGGCCTGGACGCCGACGCCCGCCAGTCCCACCTCGCGCCCGACGTGCTGGAGCAGGTCATGGCGCTTGAGGCCGACCCGATCGGCGACGACCTGCTGCGGCTGGTCTTCACCGCCTGCCATCCGGTGCTGTCCACCGACGCGCGGGTGGCGCTGACGCTGAAGGTGGTGGCCGGCCTGTCCACCGCCGAGATCGCCCGCGCCTTCCTCGTGCCCGAGCCCACCGTGGCGCAGCGCATCGTGCGCGCCAAGAAGACGCTGGCCGGGGCCCGCGTGCCCTTCGAGCTGCCGCCCGCGGCCGAGCTGGCCGAGCGGCTGGCGTCGGTGCTGGAGGTGGTCTACCTGGTCTTCAACGAGGGCTACACCGCCACCGAAGGCGAGCAGTGGCTGCGGCCCGAGCTGCAGCAGGAGGCGCTGCGCCTGGGCCGGGTGCTGGCCACGCTGGCGCCCGAGGAGCCGGAGGTGTCGGGCCTGCTCGCGCTGATGCAGCTGCAGGCCTCGCGCAACGCCGCGCGGGTGGACGCCGCCGGCGAGCCGGTGCTGCTGGCCGACCAGGACCGCGGCCGCTGGGACCGCAGCCTCATCGAGGCCGGCCTGTCGGCGCTGCAGCGCGCCGAGGCGTTGGCCGCGTCGCATGGCCGACCCCTCGGCCCCTATGCGCTGCAGGCCGCCATCGCCGCCTGCCATGCCCGGGCACCCACCGCCGACGCCACCGACTGGCCGAGCATCGCGGCGCTCTACCAGGCGCTGGCCCGCCTGGCGCCGTCGCCGGTGGTCGAGCTCAACCGCGCGGTGGCGGTGGCCATGGCGCAGGGCCCGGCGGCCGGCCTGGCCATCGTCGACGCGCTGCGCGACGACCCGCGCCTGGCCGGCTACCACTGGCTGCCCAGCGTGCGCGCCGACCTGCTGGCGCGGCTCGACCGGCGCCAGGAGGCGCGCGCCGAGTTCGAACGCGCGGCCGCGATGGCGGGCAACGCCCGCGAGAAGGCGCTGCTGCTGCAGCGCGCGGCCGCCCTGGCACCGCCCGCCTGAGCCCCGCGGCCCGGCGGCGGTCATTCGGCGGCCGACTGACCAATCGCGTTTTGCTTCGTTCACCGCATCCGCGGTGCTGCCTATCGTGCGGCCATTCGACACCACGATGCCGCACGCCATGTCCTCCATCTCCCGCCGCCACGGGCTGATCGCCGCCCTCGCCTTCGGCCTGTCGCTGGCCGTGCCGGCCCATGCGCAATCCCAGGACAACCTGCTGCGCATCGGCTTCCAGAAGTCGGCCAGCCTGCTGACGCTGCAGAAGGCGCAGGGCACGCTGGAGAAGAAGCTGGCCGCGCAGGGCGTGGGCGTGAAGTGGGTCGAGTTCCCGGCCGGCCCGCAGCTGCTCGAAGGCCTGAACGTCGGCGCGGTGGACGTCGGCTACGTCGGCGAGGCGCCGCCGGTGTTCGCGCAGGCCGCCGGCGCCGACTTCGTCTACATCGGCCACGACCCGGCCTCGCCCCAGGCCGAGGCCATCGTCGTGCCGAAGGACTCGCCGATCAGGACGGTCGCCGACCTGAAGGGCAAGAAGGTGGTGCTGAACAAGGGCAGCAACGTGCACTACCTGCTGGTGCGCGCGTTGGAGAAGGCGGGGCTGAAGTACAGCGACGTGCAGCCGGTGTTCCTGCCGCCGGCCGATGCGCGCGCCGCCTTCGAGCGCGGCAGCGTCGACGCCTGGGTGATCTGGGACCCGTTCCTCTCCGCGGTGGAGAAGCAGACCGGCGCGCGCATCGTCGCCGACGGCCGCCACGGCGTGGCGCAGAACTACGCCTTCTACGTCGCCGAGCGCGGTTACGCGCAGCGCCGGCCGCAGGTCATCCGCACGCTGTTCGAGGACAGCGTCGAGCAGGGCCGCTGGATCAAGGCCAACCTGGCGCAGGCGGCCGCGCTGATCGCGCCGCTGCAGGGGCTGGACGTCGCGGTGGTCGAGCAGGCGCTGCGGCGCTACCAGTTCGGCGTGCAGCCGCTGTCGCCGCAGGTTGCCGCCGAGCAGCAGAAGCTGGCCGATGCCTTCGCCGAGCTGAAGCTCCTCCCGAAACCGGTCCGCATCGCCGACGCGCTGCCGGCGCCGGCGCCCTGACCCCGGAACGGCTTCACGCGACCATGTCCCTCAAGATCTTCTGGTTCATCCCAACCCACGGCGACAGCCGCTACCTCGGCACGTCGAAGGGCGCGCGGCAGGCCGACTTCGGCTACTTCAAGCAGGTGGCGGTGGCCGCCGACCGGCTGGGCTACGAAGGCGTGCTCATTCCCACCGGCCGCTCCTGCGAGGACCCGTGGACGGTGGCGTCCAGCCTGATCGACGCCACCGAACGGCTGAAATTCCTCGTCGCGCTGCGGCCGGGGCTGATGACGCCGGCCCTCGGCGCGCGGGTGGCCGCCACCTTCGACCGGCTGTCCGGCGGGCGGCTGCTGATCAACCTGGTCACCGGCGGCGACCGCGACGAACTGGAAGGCGACGGCCTGTTCCTGCCGCACGAAGAGCGCTACGAACTCTCGCGCGAGTTCATGACGGTGTGGCGCGAGATCATGGCGCGCAGCCACGAGGGGCGGCCCTTCGACTTCGACGGCAAGCACCTCCAGGTCAAGGCCGCCAAGCTGGTCTACCCGCCGCTGCAGCGGCCCTACCCGCCGCTGTTCTTCGGCGGCTCGTCGGCCGAGGCGCACGACCTGGTGGCCGAGCAGCTGGACACCTACCTCACCTGGGGCGAGCCGCCCGCGGCGGTGGCCGAGAAGGTGGCCGACGTGAAGGCACGTGCCGACGCCCGCGGCCGCAGCCTGAGCTACGGCATCCGCCTGCACGTCATCGTGCGCGAGACCGAGGACGCCGCCTGGGCCGCCGCGGCCGAACTGATCCAGCACCTGGACCCGGACACCGTGGCCGCCGCCCAGCGCAAGTTCTCGCAGATGGACAGCGTCGGCCAGCGCCGCATGGCCGCGCTGCACGGCGGCCAGTGGGACCCGGGCGACGTGCGCAAGGGCCTGGAGATCGCGCCCAACCTGTGGGCCGGTGTCGGCCTGGTGCGCGGCGGCGCCGGCACCGCGCTGGTGGGCACGCCCGAGCAGGTGGCCGCGCGCATCCAGGCGTACGCCGACCTGGGCCTGTCCCACTTCATCCTCAGCGGCTACCCGCACCTGGAAGAGGCCTACCGCTTCGCCGAGCTGGTGTTCCCGCTGCTGCCGGTGCAGACCCGCGAGAGGCTGGTGCAGCCGACGCTGACCGGCCCCTTCGGCGAGATCGTCGCCAACGACATCCTGCCGGGAACGGCCCACCCCCTACGCGCTTCGCGCGCCGCCTACGAGGGGCAACACCAGCGGACTGGCGGAGCCAGATCCGCGGTGTTCAGCTTGAACCGGACGGGGTCTTGCCACGAGGGGGTCGCTGATGCGCGAAGTGCTTCAACGCAGCGCCAGCCGCATCGGGCCCTGGCTGGTGCCGATCGCCATCTTCCTGGGGTGGGAGGCGGCGTCACGCCTGGGCTGGCTGTCCACCCGCGTGCTGCCCGAGCCGCTGTCGGTGTTCAAGGCCTTCTGGCAACTGGCCGCCTCCGGCGAGATGTGGACCCATGTGGCCGTGAGCACCCGCCGGGCGGCGGTGGGTTTCGCCATCGGCGGCGGGCTCGGCCTGGTGCTGGGCCTGCTGACGGGCACCTTCCGCCACGCCGAGACGCTGCTGGACAGCACGCTGCAGATGGTCCGCAACATCCCGGCGCTGGCGCTGATCCCGCTGGTCATCCTGTGGTTCGGCATCGACGAGACGGCCAAGCTCTTCCTCGTCGCGCTGGGCGTGTTCTTCCCGATCTACCTCAACACCTTCCACGGCATCCGCTCGGTGGACAAGGGGCTGATCGAGATGGCCAAGAGCTATGGCCTGTCGGGCTGGCAGCTCTACCGCCAGGTCATCCTGCCCGGCGCGCTGCCGTCCATCCTGGTCGGCCTGCGCTTCAGCCTGGGCCTGATGTGGGTGCTGCTGATCGTCGCCGAGACCATCTCCACCCAGGCCGGCATCGGCTACCTGACGATGAACGCCCGCGAGTTCCTGCAGACCGACGTGGTGCTGGTCGGCATCCTGCTCTACGCGCTGCTCGGCAAGCTGGCCGACGTGGCGGCCAAGGGGCTGGAACGCTGGTGGCTGCGCTGGCACCCGGGCTACCAGGTCGTGGCCTGACGAGGACCTTCATCGATGTCGACCTCCTCCCTCACCCTCGGGCCCGGCATCGCGCGGCGGGACGCCCCCGCCGTCGAGCGCCGCGCCGACGCCACGGCGCCGGCGGGCCTCGCCCTGCAGCTGCGCGGCATCGGCAAGCGTTATGGCGAACGCCAGGTCCTGCGCGACATCGACCTGGACATCGCGCCGGGCGAGTTCGTCACCATCGTCGGCCGCAGCGGCTGCGGCAAGAGCACGCTGCTGCGGCTGCTGGCGCAGCTGGAGAAGCCCGATGCGGGCGAGTTGACCGCGGACGGCCGGCAGGCCTTGGCCGAGCGCAGGACCGACCTGCGCATCATGTTCCAGGACGCCCGGCTGCTGCCCTGGAAGCGCGTCATCGACAACATCGCGTTGGGCCTGGAGGGCCGCGAGGCGAAGGCGCGGGCCCTCGAGGCCCTGGCCCAGGTCGGCCTCGCGGAGCGCGCCCACGACTGGCCGGCCGTGCTGTCCGGCGGCCAGCGCCAGCGGGTGGCGCTGGCCCGGGCGCTGGTGCACGCGCCGCGGCTGCTGCTGCTCGACGAGCCGCTGGGCGCGCTCGACGCGCTGACCCGCATCGAGATGCACCGCCTCATCGAGCAGCTCTGGCGCCGGCACGGCTTCACCGCCCTGCTGGTGACGCACGACGTGAGCGAGGCGGTGGCGCTGGCCGACCGCGTGCTGCTGATCGAGGACCAGCGCATCGCGCTCGACCGACGCATCGAACTCGCCCGCCCACGCGTCCAGGGCTCGCCCGGCTTCGCCCGCCACGAGGCCGACATCCTGGCCCGGGTGCTGCAGCAGCCGTCGGCCGAGGAACCGCGGCCCGAGCCGCTGCCGCTGTCCGCGGTGCGCTTCGCCATCTGACCACCGCTTCGTCCACACCCCTATGGAGTCGCCATGACCATCACCGCCATCAACGTCCGCAACCAGTTCCGCGGCACCATCAAGGAGATCATCGAAGGCCCGGTGGTCAGCGAGGTCGACGTGCAGACCGCCGGGGGCCTCATCGTCACCTCGGTGATCACCACCCGATCGGTGAAGGAGCTTGACCTCCAGGTCGGCCGCGAGGTCGTCGCGCTGGTCAAGTCCACCGAGGTCTCGATCGCCACGCTGTGAGGCCATGGCCCGGCCCGCTGGAACATCGCACGCGCCGAGGCTCCTGATCGTCCCGGGTCTTCACGACAGCGGACCGGAGCACTGGCAGAGCTGGTTGCAGCGCCTGGTGCCGGGCAGCGTGCGGGTGGTGCAGGACGACTGGGCACGGCCGGACCTCGAGGGCTGGAGCGCGCGCATCGCCCAGACGCTGGAACGGGCCGGCCCGGCACCCTGGATCGCGGCGGCCCACAGCTTCGGCTGCCTGGCGCTGGCCCACCACGTGGCCACGCGGCCCGGCTCGCCGCTGCGGGCGGTGTTGCTGGTGGCGCCGGCCGACCCGGCCCGCTTCGGTGTCGAGGCGGCGCTGCCGCAGCGCGCGCTGGGGCCGCACGCCACGGTGGTGGCCAGCCGGACCGACCCGTGGATGAGCGCCGACCGCGCGCTGCACTGGGGCCGGCTGTGGGGCGCCCATTGCCTCGACCTGGGCGACGCCGGCCACATCAACACCGAGGCCGGCTTCGGTCCCCTGCCTCTGGCCCGTCGCTGGGTGCTGGCCATGGGCCGGCGCCTGGCACGCGACCAGCGGCCGGCGCGCCGCACGGTGGCGGAGTGGTCCTTCGCGGTCTGATATCCGGTGGCCGCATGAGCAAAGCCGCTTTGATTCGTTCGGCAAGGACCGCCCGCTGCCTAGCATGGCGGCCATCGCTTCCACCCATGCACCGACGTCCATGAGCCGCTTCCGTCTCTTCCGCCACGCCGCCCTGGCCGCCACCCTCGCCCTCGCCGGCGGCGCCGCCCTGGCCAAGGACATCAGCCTGCTCAACGTCTCGTACGACCCGACGCGGGAGTTCTACCAGGACTTCAACAAGGCCTTCGCCGCGCACTGGAAGGCGAAGACGGGGGGACAACGTCAGCGTCAAGCAGTCGCACGGCGGCTCTGGCAAGCAGGCCCGCTCGGTGATCGACGGCCTGGAGGCCGACGTCGTCACGCTGGCGCTGGCCTACGACATCGACGAGCTGTCCGAGAAGGCGAAGCTCATCCCCGCCGACTGGCAGAAGCGACTGAAGCAGAACAGCGCGCCCTACACCTCGACCATCGTCTTCCTGGTGCGCAAGGGCAACCCGAAGGGCATCAAGGACTGGGACGACCTGGTCAAGCCGGGCATCGGCGTGATCACGCCCAACCCGAAGACCTCGGGGGGCGCGCGCTGGAACTACCTGGCCGCCTGGGGTTATGCCGCCAAGAAGTACGGCAGCGACGCCAAGGCCGAGGAGTTCGTCGGCAAGCTGCTGGCCAACGTGCCGGTGCTGGACGCCGGCGCCCGCGGCTCCACCACCACCTTCGTCGAACGCGGCCTCGGCGACGTGCTGCTGGCCTGGGAGAACGAGGCGCTGCTGGCGCTGAAGGAGCTGGGACCGGACAAGTTCGACATCGTCGTGCCCAGCCTGTCCATCCTGGCCGAGCCGCCGGTGACCCTCGTCGACAAGGTGGTCGACAAGCGCGGCACCCGCGCGGTGGCGCAGGCCTACCTGGAGTACCTCTACTCGCCCGAGGGCCAGGACCTGGCCGGCCAGAACTACTACCGGCCGACCGATCCTGCGACGGCGGCGAAATACGCCAAGCTGTTCCCGAAGGTGAACCTCATCACCATCGACCAGGCCTTCGGCGGCTGGGCCAAGGCGCAGAAGACCCACTTCGCCGACGGCGGCACCTTCGACCGCATCTTCACCCGCAAGTGAGCGGGCGCCGCGGACACGCGGCCTCGGCGGGCGGCCTGCGCAAGCGGCCGCCCGCCGTGCTTCTGGGGATGGACAGCAAACGCCGGCGCCCCCGGAGACCCGGGGAAAGCACCGGCGTTATGCGTCCGTTGGAATAGACTGTGCATTCGGTCGATCCACACAAGAGCTCAGGGAAGGCATGCATGACGACCGGCCAGTCGTTGCGGCGTTGCGTGCCGCGACGGCATCGCGCCACCACGCCATCGAAGTTGTCCTGCGATTGGACCAGCCGCTCAGCCTGCAGCGGTACGGCCGCGTCATCGCCGGGTTCGACTGGTTCCTCCACCACTGGGAATCCCGTTTGCTGCAGTGCCTGCCGGCACGGCTGCACGACTGGTTCCGCGGCCGCTCCCGGCGTTCGCTGGCGCAGCGTGACCTCCGCTGCCTGGCGCCTGCCGCGCCCCACGGCCAGCCGTTCCACGACCCGACCGCCTCCCTGGTGCTGACCGACATCGCCGCGCAGTTCGGCTCGCTGTACGTGATGGAGGGGTCGGCGCTCGGCGGGCAGGTGCTCGCGCGCGACCTGGACCAGCGGCTGGGGCTGACCATCGACCGCGGCAGCGCCTATTTCCATGGGTTCGGCACGGCCACCGGCGCGCTGTGGCGCGAATTCCGGGAGCGGCTGGAACAGGAAGTGGGGCCGCGGCCTGCCGACATCGCGGCCGCCTGCGCGGCCGCCAACGCCACCTTCGACGCCTTGACCGACGCCTTTCGCCACGTGCTCGATGACGCCCCGTACCGCGCTTGACCTGGACCGTTGCGCGGAGGAGCCCATCCGCGTGCCCGGTGCCATCCAGCCCCATGGCCGGTTGCTGGTGCTGGACGGCGCCAGCGGCCGGCCCATCGCCTGCAGCGACAACTGGCCGGACGAGGGCGAACTCCGGCGCGTGGCCGACGTGCTGGCCGGCCCCGCCGCGGAGCTGGTCGACGGCCACGCGCCGAGCAGCCTGGGGCGCCTGCAGGTCGACGGCCGGCTGCAGGAGGTGACCGGCCACCGGCTGTCGGGTCACCTGCTGCTGGAGTTCGAGCCCGCCAGCGCCGACCAGGACGGGCTGCGCGCGCCCATCTACGCCCTGGCCCGCGACTTCCTGCCCCGGCTGCAGGAAGCGGCGACGGTGCAGGCGCTGGTGGAACTGGCGGCGCGCGAGATGAAGCGGCTGACCGGCTTCGGCCGCTGCGTCGTCTACCGCTTCGACGCCGACGACCACGGCGAGGTGCTGGCCGAAGCGGGCGACGAGGGCTACGAGTCCTACCTCGGGCACCACTTCCCGGCGTCCGACGTGCCGGCGCAGGCGCGGGCGCTGTACGTGCAGAACCACATCCGCCTGATCCCCGACGCGCACTACCAGCCGGTGCCGCTGCGGGCGCTGGTGCCGGGGGCTGCGGCGCAGCAGATCGACCTCAGCTTCGCCATGCTGCGCAGCGTCTCGCCGGTGCACCTGGAGTACATGCGCAACATGGGCACGCCGGCCTCGATGTCGGTGTCCATCGTCGTGCGCAGCCGGCTGTGGGGCCTGATCTCCTGCCACGACCATGCGCCGCGGCCCCTGCCGCTGGGCACCCGGGTGGCGAGCGAGCACCTGGGCCGGCTGCTGTCGCTGCAGATCGAGGCCAAGGAGGACAACGAGGAAGTGGCCCGGCGGCTGGAGCTGCGGCAGCTCACGCTGGAGATCGTCGCCCACCTGGCCGAGAGCGACGCCAGCCTGCAGCAGCTGGTGCAGCAGCCGGCGCCGCTGCTGCGGCTGGCGCGCGCCAGTGGCGCGGCGGTGGTGCTGGACGACGAGTGCTGGACCGTCGGCGAGGCGCCGTCGCGCGAGCAGGTGGGTGCGCTGTCGCGCTGGGTGGCGCTGCAGAACCAGGAGGTGGTGCACACCGACCGGCTGCCCAGCGTCTGGCCCGACCCGGCCACCGCAGACGGCCTACCCTCCGGCCTGCTGGCCATCTCGATCTCGCAGGTGCACCGCCACCAGATCCTGTGGTTCCGGCCGGAGGTGGTGCAGACGCTGAAGTGGGCCGGCGACCCGCGGCGCAAGGTCAGCGACCACCACGGCCGCCTGCACCCGCGGCGCAGCTTCTCCACCTGGCAGGAACAGGTGGGCGGCCGCTCGCTGGGCTGGAACTTCGGCGAGGTGTCCGCCGCGCTGGAACTGCGCCAGGCGCTGATCGGCATCGTGCTGCGCCGCGCCGAGGAGATGGCCGAGGTGGCCACCGAACTCGGCCGCGTCAACAAGGAGCTCGAGGCGTTCTCCTACACCGTGTCGCACGACCTGCGCGCGCCGATGCGCCACATCGCCGGCTACGTCGACCTGGTGCTGGACCTGGAGGGCGGCGCGCTCAGCCCGCGCGGCCACCGCTACCTGCAGCACGTGAAGGAGGCCTCGGTCTTCGCCGGCCACCTGGTCGATGCGCTGCTGGACTTCTCGCGCATGGGCCGCTCGGCGCTGAAGCGCACGACGGTGGACGCCAACGAACTGGTCGACGACCTGGTGCGCCAGCTGCGCCAGCAGGAGGCCAGCCGCGACGTGGTGTGGGACATCGCCCACCCGCTGCCCATGCTGTGGGCCGACCCCTTCCTGCTGCAGGTCGCCGTGCGCAACCTGCTGGGCAACGCGGTGAAGTACAGCCGCGACCGCCAGCCGCCGAAGGTGCGGGTGCGCGGCGTGAGCCGGGCCGAGGGCGACGGGCTGGAGATCAGCGACAACGGCGTCGGCTTCTCGATGAAGTACGTCGGCAAGCTGTTCGGTGTCTCCAGCGCCTGCACCAGTCGGAAGAGTTCGAGGGCACGGGCATCGGCCTGGCCAGCGTGCGCCGCATCGTGGAGCGGCACGGCGGGGTGGTGTGGGCCGAAGGCGAACTGGACCGGGGGGCGACGTTCGGCTTCGCCCTGCCGCGCCGGCCGAAGGACGATTGAAGTAGGAGGTGGGGATGCTCAAGCCGATATTGCTCGTCGAGGACGACAAGCGCGACCTGGAACTGACGCTGGTCGCGCTGGAGCGCAGCCAGCTGGCCAACGACGTGATCGTCGTGCGCGACGGCGCGGCGGCGCTGGACTACCTGAAGCGCGAGGGCGACTACGCCAGCCGCCCCGAAGGCAACCCGGCGGTGGTGCTGCTCGACCTGAAGCTGCCCAAGGTCAACGGCCTGGAGGTGCTGAAGACCGTGCGCGCCACCGACACGCTGCGCAGCATGCCGGTGGTGATGCTGACCTCCTCTCACGAGGAGTCGGACGTGCTGCGCAGCTACGAGCTGGGCGTCAACGCCTACGTCGTCAAACCGGTCGAGTTCAAGGAATTCGTCGCCGCCATCGCGGACCTCGGCGTGTTCTGGGCGGTGCTGAACGAGCCGCCCCCGGGGTCGCTGAAGGCGGGTCGACGCCATGCGTGAGGGCACCGGTGCCCTGGCTTGGCGATCGCTGCCCCTGAAGGTCCTGCTGCTGGAAGACTCGCGCTTCGACGCGGAACTGCTCGGCGAACACCTCAAGGCCCACTACCCCGCGGCGGAGATGACGCGGGTGCAGGACGAGGACGGCTTCGTCGCCGCCCTGGCCCAGGGCGGCTGGGACGTGCTGCTGTCCGACTACGAGTTGCCCGGCTTCTCGGGCGCGCAGGCGCTGCAGATCGCGCAGATGGTGGCGCCGCGCACGCCGTTCATCTTCGTGTCCGGCGTCATCGGCGAGGACAACGCGGTGGAGATGCTCAAGCGGGGGGCCACCGACTACGTCAGCAAGGGGCGGCTGTCGCGGCTGCCGGTGGTGATCGACCGCGCGCTGGGCGAGGTGGCCGACCGCAGCGCCCGCGAGCGAGCCGAGAGCCAGCTGCGCGAGGCCGACGCGACCTTCGGCCGGGTGGTGGACTCCCTGCGCGGTTATGCCGTCATCTTGCTCGACCGCGAAGGCTGCATCCGCAGCTGGAACCGGGCGGCCAGCGAGATCTTCGCCCATCCGCCCGAGGCCGTGATCGGCCGCAGCGCCGAGCTGCTGTTCCTGCCCGAGGACCGCGCGCGCGGCGCGCTGCAGGAGGAACTGCGCGTCGCCCGCGAGCAGGGGCTGGCCTCGGACGACCGCTGGATGCAGCGCGCCGACGGCAGCCGCCTGTACGCCGAGGGCGCCGTCACGCCGCTGTACGCCGACGACGGCCCGCTCAACGGCTACTGCAAGGTGGTGCGCGACAGCACCGCGGCCCAGCAGGCGGCCGCCGCGCTGCGCCAGGCGAAGGAAGAGGCCGAGCGCGCCAACCGCGCCAAGGACCGCTTCCTGGCCATGCTGTCGCACGAGTTGCGCACCCCGCTGACGCCGATCGCCACCGCGGCCCGGCTGCTCGAACGCTCGGCCGACGTGCCGGCGGCGCACCGCAGCCTGCTGCCGATGATCCAGCGCAACGTGGCGCTGGAGGCGCGGCTGATCGACGACCTGCTCGACCTGACCTCCATCGCCGCCGGCAAGATCCGCCTGCGCAAGGCGCCGGTCAACCTGCACGAGCTGCTGCACGCGGTGGTGGAGATGCTGGCCGAGCGCATCCAGGAACAGCAGCTGAAGATCGAGTTCGACCTCGCCGCCGGTCGCGCCATGGTCGAAGGCGACGAGGCGCGGCTGCAGCAGGTGCTGTGGAACGTGGTGCGCAACGCGGTGAAGTTCAGCGCGCCGGGCGGCCGTGTGCGGCTGGCCAGCGAGAACGACGGCAACGAGGTGCTGCTGCACTGCGCCGACGAGGGCATCGGCATCGAGCCGGACGCGCTGCCGCGCATCTTCACCGCCTTCGAGCAGGCCGAGCCGGAGGTGTCGCAGCGCTACGGCGGCCTGGGGCTGGGCCTGGCCATCGCGCGCGGGCTGGTGGTCGAACACGGGGGTCGGCTGGAGGCGCGCAGCGACGGCCGGCACCGGGGCGCCACGTTCACGCTGCGCCTGCCGGTGCTCGCCGACCCGCAGGCGCCCTCACCCTCCGGCCCACCGGCCGACGACGGCCGCACCGGCCAGCGCTGCCGGCTGCTGCTGGTGGAGGACAACCTGGACGCGGCGGAGGCGCTGCGGCTGTGGCTGGAGGACCTGGGCTACGACACCACCCACGCCACCACGCGGGCCGAGGCGCTGGCGCTGGCGCGCGAGCGGCACTTCGACGCGGTGGTCAGCGACCTCGGCCTGCCGGACGGCAGCGGCCTCGACCTCGGCCGGGAACTCGGCGACCGCTGCCCGGTGATCGCGCTCAGCGGCTACGGCACCGCCCAGGACGTGCGGCTCTCGTCCGAGGCCGGCTTCGCCGGCCACCTGGTCAAGCCGGTGGACCCGCAGGCCGTGCACCTGCTGGTGCAGCGGCTGCTGTCGCAACGCCGCACGTGATCCACCGGGCCAGGCCGCCTCGGGCGGCCACGGGGGCTGCCCCCTAGCGCGCCAGCCGCGCGAGGGGCGGCCGCCGGACGGCCGGGGGCTTCAGTTCAGGCGAATTCCTGGCGCACCGCCGGCGACATCAGGCGCCGGATGACCCAGCCCAGCAGGGCGCAGGCGGCGAGCACCAGCGCGGCGGCGAAGGCCCGGGTGGCGGTGACGAAGCCGCCGACCACCTCGGCCACCGCCCCGGGCAACGCGGTGCGGCGCAGCGTGGAATCGATCAGCGCCTGCAGCAGCTCGTGCTGCAGCCACAGGCCGGCCACGTGCGCGACCAGGGTCAGCAGCAGCACGCCGATGAAGGCGCGCCGCGCCCATTCCAGCCGCAGCAGCAGGCCGATGGCACAGGCCATGGTGGCCAGCGCCAGCACGATGCCGGCGGCCAGCAGCCAGGGCGAGTAGGTGGCGAGCAGGCTGGTCAGCGGCGGCAGCGCCTGCGCCTGCAGCGACGGCATCAGCGACGCCACCGACGCCGCCTGCAGCACCGCCAGGCTGGCGGCCACGCCGGACAGCACGATGGCGATCCACGCCGTCACGGTGACGAACAACGAGCGGGCTCCGACGGTGAAGGTCTGCGGCATGGCGAACTCCGGCTGCATGGCGGCCATGGTGACGCGGCCGCATGACAGCATTCTTTAGCCGGGCTCCGCTCGTTGTCATTCCCCCACAGGCTGGAAACAGGGTGCTTCTCGCGCGGCGCGTGCATTCGTCACTGCCGCGCTTCGGGGTGCGGCGTCAGCGCGACGACCGGCGCCGCGCGTGCCAGCCCAACGCGCCCAGCCCGCCGAGCATGAGCGCCCAGGTGCCGGGCTCCGGGATGGCCGCCACCGCGGCCACGCCGAGGTCCGGGTGGTCGGTGAAGAAGCCGTCCATGCCCAGCGCGAGGAAGGCGTGGACCTGCCCCTGCAAATCGCCGATCGCCCCGGGCCCGCCCGCCGAATCGAACTCGTCGGGCAGGAAGCTGTTCTCCGCGCGGAAGGTCCAGCCGTGCACCTCCAGGCCGAGCTGGTGCGCGTTGGCCACCAGCGAGGTCGGCGTGCCCAGCCGGCCGTTGACCAGCGGGATCATCAGGTTGGTGTTGGCGCCCACGCCGTCGGCATAACCGTCGATGAAGGCCAGGCCTTGTGCGCCGGCCAGGTCGGCGTAGCTGCGGCCGTCGCCCTGGAGCGTGAAGTCGTAGGGCTGGCCGCTGCCGTTGAGCAGCTGCACCAGGCGGATCTGCGTCTTGCCGTCGAGCGCCTGCAGGTTGCCCACCTCGAAGGACTGGATGTAGACCGGCGCGTCCGCGGCGTTGCCGTAGCTGGCGTGCAGCACGTCCACCAGCGTGTCCTCCATCGAGGTCAGGCCGTGGGCCCGTGCGTGGGCGGCGAAGTAGGTCGGGTGCTTGGTCTCGGGATAGACGCCGATGGTGCGGCCCAGCTCGGCCGACTTGGCCTGCGCCAGCGCGATCACCTCCTGCAGCGTCGGGATGACGAACCGGTCGTTGTAGGCGTTGTTGGCGGTGCGCAGGTCGCGCAGCCGCTCCTGCGCGCGCACGTCGGCGCGCAGCTCGGCGGCGGTGAAGTCCTCCACCCACCAGCCGCCGATCGTCACGCCGTCCAGCGTCTTCACCTTCAGCCGGTCGGCGTACTGCGGCAGCTGCCAGACGTTGGTGCTGGTGTCGGTGCGGTTGAGCTCCGGCTGCCCGTTGACGAGCTTGACGGTGCCGTCGGGGTTGAGGTTGACCCGGGCCAGCATCGGCTCGTGCCGCGCCACCAGCACGCCGTCGCGGGTCATCACCAGGTCGGGCTCGATGTAGTGCGCGCCCTGCTGGATGGCCAGCTCGTACGCGGCCAGCGTGTGCTCAGGCCGGTAGCCGGAAGCGCCGCGGTGGCCGATGACGACCGGCGCCTGGCCGGACAGCGTGGTCCACCCGGTGGCGGCGATGGCGGGGGGTGCGGAGGTCATCAGGGCCAGGGCAACCGGCAGGAGGGTGGGCAGGAGCGCGGGCAGAAGGGCCAGGTGGCGGCGTTGCATGGTCGTCCTTTTCGAAGTTCTGTAAAGCACCGCCGGAAGTGGGTGGCGGCGGGCGCTCGCTAGGCGCCGACGGTGACAGCAGGGTGACGTCTCGGCCACCGGCTGGGCTCGGGGCTTGCCGCCGCGCGGCCATGGAGATCGACCAGGTCCGGCTCGGCGGCGTGCGGTTCGAGGCGGCGCTGTCCGCCCTCCCCGTGCCGACAACCGACGGCGCCTGGGTGCTGGACGCGCTGCGCGGCCTGCACGGCCGGCTGCGCGCCTTCGTCACCGACGCCGCCTGGGTGCTCGACGCCGAGGTGGAACTGCCGGTGCACGGCGGGCGGCTGGACTTCGGCCAGGTGACCGTCTCCCACATCGGGCCCGATTCGGTGATGGGCGCCAGCCACCTCGGCGTCTACGTCGACACGCCGGCGGGCCGTCAGTACCTGGCGCTGTTCGGCTCGGCGCTGCCGCCCGGCGTGGCGTTCGAGCAGCGCGGCGGCGGGCTGCTCGGCCCGCGGGTGCGCGACCGCGGCGGCATCGACCTGCCGGCGTTCGTCGCCGGCGTGCTGCAGCCGCGGGGCGGACCGTTGGTGCGCGCGGCGGGGCCGTCGTGGCAGGCGCTGCAGCGCACCCGGCTGGAGGGCGAGCTGCAACTGGGCGACGGCGCGCTGGCGGGGCCCGGTGCGTCGCTGCGGCTCGACGGCGCCGATCGCGGCCGCAACCGGCTGCTGCTGCGCGCGGCGCAGGCCGGCCACGCGCTGAGCCTCGAGCTGCCCGCGCTGCAAGGGCACGACCTGGTGCTCGAGCGCGGCGGCCAGCGGCTCACGGCCGCGTCGGTCGAGGGTCGGCTGTCGGTGCGGGTGGAAGGCCTGGCCGGCGCCGCGCCGCGGCTCGCCGTCACGGCCGACCCGCTGGTGCTGCGCGGGATGCGGGCAATGCCTGCCGGCTAGACTGCCTGCCCCTTCGACGTCCGCCTCGCCCACCGCATGCCCGCTGCCATCCCCGAATCCCAGCTGCTCCAGGCGCTGTCCACCGTGCCCGACCCCCAGGGCGGCGCCGACTTCGTGACGGCCAGGCGCATCAAGCAGCTGACCATCGGCCCCGACGGCGATGTCGCCTTCGAGCTGGAGCTGGGCTACCCGGCGCGCAGCCGCCATGCGGCGCTGCGCTCGGCGCTGGTGGCCGCCGCCCGCAGCGTGCCGGGCGTGGCCAACGTCAGCGTCGCCATCACGACCCGGGTGGTGGCGCATGCCGTGCAGCGCGGCGTGCAGCTGCTGCCCGGCGTGAAGAACATCATCGCCGTGGCCTCGGGCAAGGGCGGCGTGGGCAAGAGCACCACCGCCGCCAACCTGGCGCTGGCGCTGCAGGCCGAAGGCGCCAGCGTGGGCGTGCTCGACGCCGACATCTACGGCCCCAGCCAGCCGATGATGCTGGGCGCCAGCGGCCGGCCCGAGAGCACGGACGGCCAGACCATGGCGCCGCTGATCGGCCACGGCCTGAAGGTGATGTCCATCGGCTTCCTGGTCGAGCCCGACCAGGCCATGATCTGGCGCGGCCCGATGGCCACGCAGGCGCTGGACCAGCTGCTGCGGCAGACCCGCTGGGGCGACCTGGACTACCTGATCGTCGACATGCCGCCGGGCACCGGCGACATCGCGCTGACGCTGAGCCAGAAGGTGCCGCTGACCGGCGCGGTGATCGTCACCACACCGCAGGACATCGCGCTGCTGGACGCCCGCAAGGGCCTGAAGATGTTCGAGAAGGTGGACGTGCCCATCCTCGGCATCGTCGAGAACATGGCGGTGCACGTGTGCTCGAACTGCGGCCACGCCGAGCACATCTTCGGCGCCGAGGGCGGCCGGCGCATGGCGGCCGAGTACGGCGTGCCCTACCTGGCCGGGCTGCCGCTGGCGCGCTCGATCCGCGAGCAGTCGGACGCCGGCCGGCCGCCGGTGGTGGCCGAACCCGAGGGCGAGATCGCCGGGTTGTACCTGGGCCTGGCGCAGAAGGTGGCCGCCGGCATCGCCGAGAAGGCGAAGGACTACAGCGCCAAGTTCCCGACCATCACCGTCTCCAAGACCACCTGAGGCGGCCCGCGCACGGGGCGCGGCGTGCGGGCACGGTGGCTGCCCGGGCGGGGCTCATCGACTCTCACCGCGTCAGCCACGCGCACCGATCATGATCAAGGCCTTGCTCCTCGCCGCCGCGGCGACCGCTTCCCTCGGACTGGCCGGCTGCCAGCGCAGCGACACCGGCAGCAACGCCGAGGTGGGGGCCGGCAACACCGGCGGCCTGTCCAACCAGAGCCCGACCGCCGGCACCGGCACGACGGTGAATTCGGACAACCGCGCCGGCGAATCGAGCCCATCGGCGTCGACCGGCCCGGCCAACGGCTCGACCGCGATCGGCGGCATGACCGGCGGCGCGGGCACCGGCGGCGGTGGCGGCTCGAGCGGCGGCAGCACCCCGGCGCCGACCGCCGGCGACGGCGCCACGGCGCCCGGGACCGCCGCTTCGCGCTGACGCCTCAGGCCGCCGCGGGCAGCCAGACGGTGAACACCGCGCCGCCGGCATCGCCCGGCGCGGCGGTGATGTCGCCGCCGTAGCGCTCCAGCAGGCTGCGGCTGATCCACAGGCCGAGGCCGGTGCCGTCCTTCTTCGTCGTGACGAAGGGCTGGAACAGGCTGCGCGCGACCTCGGGCGCCAGGCCCGGCCCGCTGTCGGCGATGTCCAGCGCCAGCCGGCCGTCGGCCGCGTCGCGGCTGGCCAGCAGCAGCCGGCCGCCCTCCGGCATGGCCTGCACCGCGTTGACCAGCAGGTTGACCAGCACCTGCTGCAGTTCCTGTCGGTTGACGCCGGCCGGGCGCGTCGCGCCGCGGCGGCGCGCCAGCGCGATGCGGCTGCGACCGAGCAGGTGGCCCACCAGCACCAGGCTGTCGTCCAGCGCCTGCTCCACGTCTACCGCGTCGACGTATCCCGCGTAGTCGGTCGGCCGGGCGAACTGCAGCAGCCGCGTCACGATGAGGCGCATGCGCTCGATCTGCGCATCGGCCAGCGCCAGCTCCGCCCGCACCGGCTCGCCGGCGGGCCCGAGCAGTTCGCGCGCGAGGTCGAGGTTGCCCTGGATCACCGCGATCGGGTTGTTCACCTCGTGCGCGATGCTGGCGGTGAGCTGGCCGATGGCGGCCAGCTTCTCGCTGCGCACCAGCTGCTGCTGCGCGGTCTGCAGCTCGGCGGTGCGCTCGATCACCTTGCGGTCGAGCTCGTCGCGCGATCGCTCCAGCGCCCGGCGCTGCTCGTCCAGCGTGTCGAGCAGGTGGTCGAAGTGGCGGGCCAGGCGGCCGATCTCGTCGTCGGTCTCGACGCGGCCCACCCGGGCGTCCGCGGCGCCGCCTTCGACCTGCGCCATGGTCTGCGCCATGCGTTCCAGCGGGCGGAAGATGTCGCGCGCCCAGCGCAGGCTGAACCAGGCGGCGGCGATCATCACGGTGAAGAAGATGACGCCGATGGCGGCCAGCATGGCCAGCTTGACCGCCGTGAACGGCCGCTCCAGGTAGCCGACGTAGAGCATGCCGACGCGGCGCTGCTCCCGGTCGGCCAGCGGCAGGTAGCCGCTGACGTACCAGTCGTCGACGACGAAGGCGCGGCCCAGCCAGGTCTGCCCGCGGTCGAGCACCGCCTCGCGCACCGCGGCCGACACCCGCGTGCCGATGGCCCGGTCGTCGGAGCCGAAGAGGCGCACGTTGGTGGCGATGCGCACGTCGTCGAGGAACAGCGTGGCCGTGCCCTGGCTGCCGAAGGGCAACGAGCCGGGCGGGTAGACGATCTCGTTCAGGTGGTCGACCAGCCCGAGGTTGCGGTTGAGCAGCACACCGCCCTGCAGGTGCCCGAGCAGGCGGCCGTCGGCCGCCTGCACCGGCGCGCGGGCGATCAGCACCAGCGCGCGGTCCTCGACCTGCGGGCCACCGGGGGCGGCGTTGGGCGTCGTCAGCACCTGGATCGCCCGCGGCGCCAGCTGCGGCGCGATGCGGCGAAGCTGGCCCACGCTGAGCAGCGCCACCGAGGCCTGCGTGCCGGTGGCGTCAGCGGCCAGCTGCGGCATCGGCTCGTCGGCCGGCGACAACGCCAGCCCGTCGTCGCCGACCCACAGCCGGGCCTCGGGCGTCAGCAGGTTGAGGAAGTCCAGGCCATAACGCTGGCGCCCCTCCCGCAGCAGCCGCTGCACCGCGGACGGCTCCGCCAGCGAGGCCACCAGCCGGTGCGAGCCGGCCACCGCCTGCGTGCCCGAGCCCACCTCGGACAGCACGCGGTCGAAGTAGCCCTGCGCCACCGCGAGGTCGGAACGCACCTTGTCGATCAGCAGCCGGTCGACCGCCGCGTTGCCCCACAGCAGCAGCAGCACGCCGAGCAGCGGCAGCACCACCAGCAGCGGCAGCAGGACCAGGGCCAGCAGCTTGTGGCGGACGGACACGCTGGCGCGCGCCGGCCAGGGGCGCCACCACCGCGTCACGCCTGCCATTCGGCGCAGCGCCGCTCCAGCGTGCGCCGCGAGATGCCGAGCAGCTGCGCGGGCGCGGGTCTTGTCGCCGCGCACCGAGTCGAGCACCTGCAGGATGTGGCGCTTCTCCAGGCCGGCCAGGTCGACCGGCGCCGCGTCGTCCGGCTCGGGGGTCGCCGCGCCGGGGTACAGCGCCGAGACGTTGAGCGAGCCGAGGATGAGCGAGCGTTCGACCAGGTTGCGCAGCTCGCGCACGTTGCCCGGCCAGCGGTACTGGCGCAGGTAGTCCAGCTCGGCGTCGCTGACGTCGATCGGCGGCACGCCCAGCGCCGGCGCCAGCAGCGCGATGAAGTGGGCCAGCAGCGCGGGGATGTCCTCCTTGTGCTGGCGCAGCGGCGGCAGCGCCACCTCCAGCACCTGCAGCCGGTAGTACAGGTCGTCGCGGAAGCGGCCGGCGGCCACCTCGGCCGCCAGCGGCCGGTGGGTGGCGGCGACGATGCGCACGTCCACCGCGATCTCCTGCTCGCTGCCCACCGGCCGGATGCGCCGGTCCTCCAGCACGCGCAGCAGCGCGGCCTGCGCGGCCGGCGGCAGCTCGGACACCTGGTCGAGGAAGAGCGTGCCGCCCTGGGCGTAGTAGAAGAGCCCGTCGCGTGCCTTGGTGGCGCCGGTGAAGGCGCCGCGGGCGTGGCCGAACAGCTCGCTCTCGATCAGCTCCGGCGACACGGTGGCGCAGTTCACCGGCACGAACGGCCCCCTGGCGCGGCCGCTGGCGCGGTGCAGCGTCAACGCGGCCAGCTCCTTGCCGGTGCCGGATTCGCCGGTCAGCAGCACCGTGCTGTTCACCGCCGCCGCCCGCTGCAGCGCTTCGCGCAGCTGCCGCATCAGGGCCGAGCCGCCGACCAGCGCGTCCAGCGCCGGCGCGCCGACCTGGCGCTTGAGCACCCAGTTCTCGCGCGTCAGCCGCGAGCGTTCGAAGCTCTGCGTCAGCGCGTTGACGATCTGCGGGATGCGGAAGGGCTTGAGGATGAAGTCCGACGCCCCCGCACGCAGCGCCTCGATGGCGGTCTCCAGGTCGGCGAAGGCGGTGATGAGGATGACCTCGCCGGGGAAGCCCTGCTCCCGCAGCTCGCGCAGCAGCTGCAGGCCGCTCTTGCCGGGCAGCGAGATGTCGAGCACCAGCACGTCGAAACGGCGCGAGCGCAGCAGGGGCTCGGCGGCTTCCGCGCTCTCCGCGCTGGCCACCTCGGCGCCGCGCAGGGCGATGGTCTTGTCGAGGAAGTTGCGCATGCCCTGCTCGTCGTCGACGACCAGGACCTGGCGGTGAGCCCAGGCGGTGGCGTGGGTGCGGCTGCCGGTGTCCATGTGGTCAGAGGCTACCGGATGCGTCCACTGTCGGCCGACCGCCACAGCGGGCCATGCGTACGCAGTTCCCCTTACGACAACTTGTCGCAACGGCCCCGCGACAAGTTGGCGCCGGCCGCTCGCGGCCCGCCCGGCCACCGGGGTGGACTCCGCAAGGGGCGACGGCTGGCACGTGTCTTTCCCGCCGCCCGCCGCCCGGTCGACGCCCTCCTAAGAAAAAGCCCTGATGCCCTTGCGCGCGGGATCCAGGCACAACCGGGTCATCTCGTCGAGGAGAGCACATCCCATGGACATGAACCGGAGGCATTTCTTCCGGGTGAGCGGCGCGGGGCTGGTCGGCTCCAGCCTGGTCGCGTTGGGCTTCTCGCCCACGCAGGCGCTGGCGGAAACCCGCCACTTCAAGCTCGCCCGGACCACCGAAACCCGCAACACCTGCCCGTACTGCTCGGTCGGGTGCGGCGTCGTGATGTACAGCCTGGGCGACAAGTCCAAGAACGTCACGTCGGAGATCATCCACATCGAGGGCGACCCCGACCACCCCGTCAACCGCGGCACGCTGTGCCCCAAGGGCGCCGGCCTGCTCGACTTCGTCCACAGCCCCAACCGGCTGAAGTACCCCGAGGTGCGCGAGCCCGGCAGCAAGGAATGGAAGCGGGTGTCCTGGAACGACGCGCTCACCCGCATCACCGCGCTGATGAAGGCCGACCGCGACGCCAACTTCCAGGCCACCACGGCCGACGGCAAGGTGGTCAACCGCTGGACCAGCACCGGCATGCTGTGCGCGTCCGCCTCCTCCAACGAATCGGGCTACATCACCCACAAGGCGATGCGCAGCCTGGGGATGCTCGTATTCGACAACCAGGCCCGTGTTTGACACGGCCCGACGGTGGCCAGTCTGGCCCCGACGTTCGGCCGCGGCGCGATGACCAACCACTGGGTGGACATCAAGAACGCTGACCTGGTGCTCATCATGGGCGGCAATGCCGCCGAGGCCCACCCCTGCGGTTTCAAGTGGGTGATCGAGGCGCGCAACCACAACAAGGCGCGCCTGGTGGTGGTCGACCCGCGCTTCACCCGCTCGGCCGCGATGGCCGACTACTACGCGCCCATCCGCGCCGGCTCGGACATCGCCTTCCTCGGCGGCGTCATCCACTACCTGCTGTCCAACGACAAGATCCAGCACGAGTACGTCAAGCACTACACCAACGCCAGCTTCATCGTCGGCGAGGCCTACGGCTTCCAGGACGGGTTGTTCAGCGGCTACAACGAGGGCCGCCGCAACTACGACAACAAGAGCTGGGGCTACGAGCTGGACGAGCAGGGCTACGCCAAGGTCGACCCGACGCTGCAGCACGAGCGCTGCGTCATGCAGGTCATGAAGCGGCACTTCAGCCGCTACACGCCGGAGCTGGTCAGCCGCATCACCGGCACGCCGCAGGACCAGTTCATCAAGGTGTGCGAGGCCATCGCCAGCACCAGCACGCCCGACCGCACGATGACCATCATGTACGCCCTGGGCTGGACGCAGCACAGCCAGGGCTCCGAGATGATCCGCACGGCGGCCATCGTGCAGCTGCTGCTGGGCAACATCGGCGTGCCGGGCGGCGGCATGAACGCGCTGCGCGGCCACTCCAACATCCAGGGCCTGACGGACCTGGGCCTGCTGTCGAACTCGCTGCCCGGCTACCTGTCGCTGGCCCGCGAGACCGAGCAGGACCTGGAGACCTACTACAAGCCGCGCGCGCTGAAGCCCCTGCGTCCCAACCAGATGAGCTTCTGGCAGAACTACCCGAAGTTCTTCGTCAGCCTGCAGAAGGCGTGGTGGGGCAACGCGGCGACGGCGGAGAACCAGTGGGCCTTCCACTACCTGCCGAAGATCGACAAGGTCTACGACGTGCTGCAGGCCTTCGAGATGATGAACCAGGGGCAGCTCAACGGCTACATCTGCCAGGGCTTCAACCCGGTGGGTTCCTTCCCGGACAAGAAGAAGGTGGTCGACGGGCTGTCGAAGCTCAAGTTCCTGGTCACCATCGACCCGCTGGTCACCGAGACCAGCGAGTTCTGGCGCAACTTCGGCGAGCACCACGACGTCAAGCCCGAGGACATCCAGACCACGGTGTTCCGCCTGCCGTCGACCTGCTTCGCGGAGGAGGACGGCTCGCTGACCAACTCCGGCCGCTGGCTGCAGTGGCACTGGAAGGGCGCCGAGCCGCCCGGCGAGGCCAAGCCCGACCCGGAGATCATCGCCGAGCTGTTCACCCGGCTGCGCGCGGCCTACGCCAAGGACGGCGGCGCCTTCCCCGACCCCATCGTCAACCTGACCTGGCCCTACCGGAAGCCGACCAGCCCCTCTCCCGAGGAGCTGGCGATGGAGTACAACGGCCGCGCCATCACCGACCTCGTCGACCCGAAGGACGCGACCAAGGTGCTGGCCCGTGCCGGCGAGCAACTGCCCGGCTTCGGCCTGCTGCGCGACGACGGCAGCACGTCGGCCGGCTGCTGGATCTACACCGGCGCCTGGACGCAGGCCGGCAACCAGATGGCCCGGCGCGACAACGCCGACCCCTGGGGCATCGGCCAGACGCTGAACTGGGCCTGGGCCTGGCCGGCGAACCGGCGCATCCTCTACAACGCCGCCTCCACCGACCCCACCGGCAAGCCGTGGATCGCCAAGCGCACGCTGGTGCGCTGGAACGGCCAGCGCTGGGCCGGCGCCGACGTGCCGGACATCCGGCCCGACGCCAACCCGGCCGACGCCGACCGGGTGCAGCCGTTCATCATGACGGCCGAGGGCGTGGCCCGCATGTTCGCGCCCACCGGCATGGCCGAGGGCCCGCTGCCGGAGCACTACGAGCCCTTCGAGTCGCCGCTGGCGAACAACCCGATGCACCCGAACAACCCCAAGGCGCGGGCCAACCCTGCGGCGCGGGTGTTCAAGGGCGACCTGGAGCGCATGGGCCTGCCGAAGGACTTCCCGTACGTCGCCACCAGCTACCGGCTGACCGAGCACTTCCACTACTGGACGAAGAACGTCAAGACCAGCGCCATCATCCAGCCGGAGCAGTTCGTCGAGATCGGCGAGGAGCTGGCCAAGGAGAAGGGCATCGCCAACGGCGACACGGTCAAGGTGTCGAGCAAGCGCGGCTTCATCAAGGCCAAGGCCGTGGTGACCAAGCGCCTGCGCACCCTGCAGGTCGACGGGCAGAAGGTGCACACCGTCGGCCTGCCCAACCACTGGGGCTTCGTCGGGGTGGCCAAGCCGGGCTACCTGGTCAACACGCTGACGCCGTTCGTCGGGGACGCCAACACGCAGACGCCCGAGTACAAGAGCTTCACCGTGAACATCGAAAGGGCGTAAGCGATGTCCTCCCTGCAATCCCTCGACATCGCGCTGCGCTCCGCGACCACCACGCCGACGCCGCAGGCGCGCAAGAACGTCGAGGTCGCCAAACTCATCGACGTCTCCTCCTGCATCGGCTGCAAGGCCTGCCAGGTGGCGTGCATGGAGTGGAACGACCTGCGCGACGACGTCGGCGACACCGTGGGCACCTACGACAACCCGCGCGACCTGACGCCTCAGTCGTGGACGGTGATGCGCTTCTCCGAGGTGGAAACCGAGGAGAACCGGCTGCAGTGGCTGATCCGCAAGGACGGCTGCATGCACTGCGAGGACCCGGGCTGCCTGAAGAGCTGCCCGGCCCCGGGCGCCATCGTCAAGTACACCAACGGCATCGTCGACTTCATCAGCGAGAACTGCGTCGGCTGCGGCAACTGCGTCATCGGCTGCCCGTTCGACGTGCCGCGGCTGTCGAAGGAGGACAGCAAGGCCTACAAGTGCTCGCTGTGCTCCGACCGCGTCGGCGTCGGCCTGGAGCCGGCCTGCGTCAAGGCCTGCCCCACCGGCGCCATCCGCTTCGGCAGCAAGGAGGACATGCTGGACTACGGCGCCGAGCGGGTGACCGACCTGAAGGAGCGCGGCTTCGACAAGGCCGGCGTCTACGACCCGGCCGGTGTCGGCGGCACGCACGTGGTCTACGTGCTGCAGCACGCCGACAAGCCGGGCCTGTACCACGGCCTGCCGGAGAACCCGACCATCAGCCCGATGGTCTCGCTGTGGAAGGGCGTGGCCAAGCCGCTGGCGGTGGCGGCCATGGTCGGCGCCGCGGTGGCTGGCTTCTTCCATTACATGAAGGTCGGTCCGGTGGAAGCGAAGGACGACAACGACGACGCGCCGCGACCGGCCGATGCCAAGGCCGACGAGGTGATCGACGGCACCGGCCATTCGCCCCGCACGCCGGCCTGAAGGAGAGCGACCATGCCCCGCTACATCCAGCGCTACACCGACGGCCAGCGGCTCAACCACTGGCTGATCGCCCTGCTCTTCCTCTGCGCCGGCGCCTCCGGCCTGGCCTTCTTCCACCCCAGCCTGTTCTGGTTGTCCACCTTCTTCGGCGGTGGCACCTGGGCGCGCATCCTGCACCCCTTCCTCGGGGTGGCGATGGCGCTGGCCTTCATCGGCCTGGCCGTGCGGCTGTGGCGGGAGAACCTGCTGCATTCGCACGACCGCGAATGGCTGCGCCACGCGCCGAAGATGCTGAAGGGCGACAAGGCCGGCATGCCGCCGGTCGGCAAGTACAACGCCGGGCAGAAGGCGGTGTTCTGGGTCTTCGTGGTGGCGCTGGCGGTGCTGCTCGTCACCGGCTTCATGTTCTGGCAGCCCTGGTTCGCACCGGCCTTCGCCATCCCGCTGCGCCGGGTGGCGGTGCTGCTGCACGCCATCGCGGCCTTCGTGCTGGTGCTGGGCGTCATCGTCCACGTCTACGCGGCGATCTGGGTCAAGGGCACGGTGCGGGCGATGACCCGCGGCACGGTCAACGAGGGCTGGGCGCGCCAGAATCACCCGCTGTGGCACCGTGAGGTGACCCAACGCGCGGCCGCCGGCACGACGCCCGGTGTCACCCCCGGCCTCGGCCGTCCCCTGCCCCCCACCCGAAGCACGCCTTGAGCCTTTCCTCCACCGCCCGGCTGCTGTCGCCGGAAGAGATCGCCGTCAACTCCGGCGAGCCGGCGCCCTTCCTCCGCCTGCCCGAGCGGGCCAGCGTCTTTGCCGACCGCGCGCTGCGCCTGCGGCAGCTGTCCGCCGGGCATGCGATGCGCGACTTCCTGCTCTTCGCGGCGCAGCTGACCGAGGCCCAGCATGCCGCGTTGCAGCGTGAACGGCCGGGCCTGGTCCTGCCCGAGCCGAAGGCGCTCGACGATGCCGCCCGCGACGGCGTGGCACCGCTGCAGGCCGACTGGCTGCTGCGCGACGCTGCGTGGCGGCCGGAGCTGCGCGACCTGCTGACCGCGCTGCTGCCGCGACTGGCGAACAGCCCGGCGCGGCCGATGGTCGAGCAGGTGGCGGCCTGGGACGACGATCGACTTCAGCAGCAGGCCGAGCGGCTGCTCACCGGCGTGATGCAGGGCCTGGACCTGGGCGCCGCGCCGCTGCTGGCGGCCGGCCTGCAGCTGCACCTGACGCGGCTGGTGCTGGCGGTGCAGCAGCGCCACGACGCCGCGGCCGCGCCCGGCGCCATCGCGCCCTTCGGCCGCGTCGACGACGCCACGGCCTGCCCCTGCTGCGCCGGCCGGCCCACCGCCAGCGTCACCCGCATCGGCGCCGACACCTCGGGCTTTCGCTACCTGCACTGCTCGCTGTGCGCCACGCAGTGGCACCTGGTGCGCATCAAGTGCGCCCGCTGCGACAGCACCAAGGGCATCACCTACCGCTCGCTGCAGCCGGTCGAAGGCCGGGCCACCCCGCCGGCCGGCGCCGGCCGGGATGCGGTGCAGGCCGAGTGCTGCGGCGAGTGCGGCCACTACCTGAAGATCGTGCACATGACGCGCGACCCGCAGGTCGAGCCGGTGGCCGACGACCTGGCGTCGCTGACGCTGGACCTGCTGGTGGCCGAGGAGGGCCTGCAGCGCCACGGCCTGAACCTGCTGCTGCTGTTCGGCGACCCCGAAGGCGACGCCGACGACCCCGGAGGCGGCTGATGACGACGCCCGTCGGGTCCATCGTGCATGGTCCGAAGGCGAGTCCCCAGGCCCTCCCTTCGATTCACAACCTGCTGCGCCTGCCCGCCGTGACGGCGCTGGTGCAGGCCCATGGCCACACCCTGATCGCCGGCGAGGCGCGGGCGCTGCTGGAGGGGCTGCGCGCGCTGGCCGTGGGCGGCACCCTCGCCGGCGAGGCCGTGCAGCCCGCGGCCCTGGCGCAGGCCCTGACGGAGCGGGTCGCGCGGCGCCTGGCCTCCAACATCCGGCCGGTGCTCAACCTCACCGGCACGGTGGTCCACACCAACCTCGGCCGCGCGCTGCTGCCGCAGGCCGCGCTGGACCTGATCACCGAGGTGATGGCCGGCCCGAACAACCTCGAATACGACCTGGCCGCCGGTGGCCGCGGCGACCGCGATGCGCTGGTCGAGGGCCTGCTGTGCGAGCTGACCGGCGCCGAGGCGGCCACGGTGGTCAACAACAACGCCGCGGCGGTGCTGCTCACCATCGCCGCGCTGGCCGGCGGGCGGGAATGCATCGTCTCGCGCGGCGAGCTGGTCGAGATCGGCGGCGCCTTCCGCATGCCGGACGTGATGGCCGCCGCCGGCGCCACGCTGGTGGAAGTGGGCACCACGAACCGCACCCACGCGCGCGACTACGAGCGCGCCATCGGCGAACGCACCGCGCTGCTGATGAAGGTGCACACCAGCAACTACGTGGTGCAGGGCTTCACCGCCGCGGTGGACGAGGCCGAGCTGGCCGCCATCGCCCATGCCCGGGGCCTGCCGCTGGCCAGCGACCTGGGCGCCGGCTCGCTGGTCGACCTGTCGACCTGGGGCCTGCCGCGGGAGCCGCTGCCGCAGGAGAAGCTGGCTGCGGGTTGCGACGTCGTCACCTTCAGCGGCGACAAGCTGCTCGGCGGGCCGCAGGCCGGCTTGATCGTCGGCCGGCGCGACGCCGTCGAGCGCATCCGCCGCTTTCCGATGAAGCGCGCCCTGCGCATGGGCAAGCTGCCGCTGGCGGCGCTGGAGGCCACGCTGCGGCTGTACCTGCGACCGGAGAAGCTGACGGACACGCTGCCCACCCTGCGGCTGCTGACCCGCCCGCTGGCGCGCATCCAGGCCGTGGCCGAGGCGCTGCTGCCGTCGGTGCAGGCGGCGGTGCAGCCGCGTTATGACGTCGAACTCGTCGCGCTGCAGGGCCAGATCGGCTCCGGCTCGCTGCCCGTGGACCGCCTGCCCTCGGCCGGGCTGGCGCTGTCGCCGGCGGACGCGAAGAAGAAGGGCAGCGGCCGCGCGCTGGACGCCCTGGCCGCCGCCCTGCGCGCCCTGCCCCGCCCGGTGATCGGCCGCATCGCCGACGACCGGCTGCTGCTGGACCTGCGCTGTCTCGAAGAGCCGCGCCTGCTGTTCGAGCAGCTTTCCACCCTGCAGGGCCTGCTGGCCCGATGATCGTCGGCACATGATCGTCGGAACGGCAGGCCACATCGACCACGGCAAGACGACCCTGGTGCGCGCGCTCACCGGCGTCGACACCGACCGCCTGCCGGAGGAGAAGGCGCGCGGCATCACCCTGCAGCTGGGTTATGCCTACCTGCCGGTGGACGGACTGGACGAGCCGATCGGCTTCGTCGACGTGCCCGGCCACGAGCGGCTGGTGCACACCATGCTCGCCGGCGCCACCGGCATCGACTTCGCGCTGCTGCTGGTGGCGGCGGACGACGGGCCGATGCCGCAGACCCGCGAGCACCTGGCGGTGCTGTCGCTGCTGGGCATCGGCCAGGGCGCGGTCGTGATCACCAAGGCCGACCGGGTGAACGAGGCCCGGCGGCGCGCCGTCGAGGCCGAGGCGCGCGCGCTGGTGCAGCACAGCGTGCTGGCCGACGCACCCTTACTCGCCGTCAGTGCCACCGACGGCCGCGGCCTGCCCGGCCTGCGCGAGCTGCTGGTGGAGGCCGCGCGGAAGCATCGCCGGGCCGAGGACGACGGACGCGCCTTCCGTCTCGCGGTGGACCGGGCGTTCACGCTGGACGGCGTGGGCACCGTGGTCACCGGCACGGCGCACGCAGGGCGGGTGCGCACCGGCCAGGCCCTGCAGCTCGGCGACCCGGCCGACGGCCGGCAGGTGCGCGTGCGCAGCCTGCATGCGCAGAACCGGGCGGTGGCGCAGGCCGGCGCAGGCCAGCGCTGCGCCGTGGGCCTGGCCGGCCTCGAACGCGCCGAGGTCCAGCGCGGCCAGTGGCTGGTGGAACCGTCGGTGGCGCTGGCCACCTCGCGACTGGACGTGCGGCTGCAGGTCTGGCCCGGCGAAGCCAAGGCGCTGAAGACCGGCCAGCCGGTGCAGGTGCACCTCGGCGCCACCGCGGTGGCCGGCAGCGTGGCGGTGCTCGACGGCGGACGCGAGCCCGAGCGGCTGCAGCCCGGCGAGCAGGGCCTGGTGCAACTGGTGCTGCAGGCGCCGCTGGGCGCCTGGCATGGCGACCGGCTGGTGCTGCGCGACGCCTCGGCCAGCCGCACGCTGGCCGGCGGCACGGTGATCGACCCCTTCGCGCCCGCGCGTTACCGCCGCAGCCCGCAGCGGCTGCAGGAATTGCAGGCCCTGCAGGCACCGACCGCCGCCGGGCGGCTGCGGCAGGCGGTGGCCTGCGCACCGCAGGGCCTGGACCTGCTGCGCTTCGCCCGCGCCCAGGGCCTGACGGCGGTGGAGCCGCTGCGGACCGCGCTGCCCGAGGGCTGCCTGTCGTCGGACGAGGCGGGCGCCACCTGGGTGCTGGGTGCCGCCCAGGCCGACCAGGCCGCCGGCCAAGTGCTGCAGGCGCTGACCGAGTTCCACGAGCGCGCGCCCGACGAACTGGGACCGGACGCCACCCGGCTGCGCCGCATCGCGCTGCCGCGCTTGAGCGAGCCGCTGTGGCGGGCGCTGCTGCAGCGGTTGCGCGACGACGGCCGCATCGCGCGGCGCGGCGCCTTCGTGCACCTGCCGGCGCACGGTGTGCGGCTGTCCGACACCGAGACCCGGATCGCACAGAAGGCCGCGCCGCGGCTGGCCGCCGCCGGCGTCGAGGGCGCCTGGGTGCGCGACCTGGCGCGCGACGGCGGCGAGCCCGAGGCCCTCATGCGCACCACCCTCGCCCGGCTGGCCCAGCGCGGCGAACTGCACCAGGTCGTGCGCGACCTCTACTACCCCGAGGCGACGATGGCCGCGCTGGCCGGCACCGCCCGCCGCCTGGCGGCCGAGCACGGCGGCACCGTCACCGCCGCCGCCTTCCGCGACGCCACCGGCCTGGGCCGCAAGCGGGCCATCCAGGTGCTGGAGCACTTCGACCGCATCGGCCTGCTGCGCCGCACCGGCGACCTGCACCGGCTGCGCGCCGACTGCCTGCTGTTTCTGCCGGAAGCCTAGCCGCCGCGGGCCGAGCGCCGGCCCCGCCGTCCCCCAGGGGCCTCGGCGGGCGTGCTCGCCTGCAAGGGGGGGCGACGAGATTCACCAGCTGGCCGCCACGCCGATGCCGATGTGCTTCGAGCCGATGGCCGGGATGACGGCGAGCTTCGCCCCTTCGTGCTGCGTGGTCCACACCGCGCCGGCGGCCGCGCTGAGCGCCAACGAGCCGGCGACGCCGATGTTGTTGCCCCCTGCAGCCGCCGCATGCCGGCGTAGGCCGCCATGGCCTGGGTGGGCGTGGCCTCGCGGAAACCCAGGCGCAGGGCGATCAGGCGGACCGCCGGCAGGGGACTGCCGGCCGACCGCACGGGGCCGATGACCAGGCCCATGCCGTCGGCCCGGCTGCGGTCTTGCCGCTCGAGGGCCGACAGCCGCAGAGAGGCCGCCGGCCAGCCCGGCGACGCCTCCTCCAGCCCCAGCGCCAGGCCCAGGGCGGCCACCGGCCGCGCCCGCCGCCAGAAACGGGCCGCCCGCGCGTCCGGCGCGGGGGCTTCGTCGGCGGCCGGCTCGGCCGGGGCTTCCATCACCCGGGCCGTCAACGACAGCGGCGACACCATCGCCTCGCCCATCGTGTCGGCCGCCGCCAACGCCGGCCAACCCACGGCCATGAGCAGGGCGACGCGCCACGGGGGCGACGGGCGGCGGACGAGGGGCACAGGACATCGCATAGCGGCCTCCTGCAGCGAAGCGTGAAACAAGGTGCAAGCCTCTCGGCAAACTGCGCGCCGGCCCGCGGCACCCGGCCCGGGGGGTGCCGTCGCGCTGCGCCGACAATGCCCCCGTGCCGGACCGGCGCCACGCGATTCACCGAATGGTTAACAAGAAGACCGCCCCCGTCGACGCCTCCTCCGGCGCCGCGGCGCCCGCCGAGCCCGCCGGCCCGCGCGCCCGCGACGCCGAGCGCTCGCAGCAGGCGCTGCTGGCCGCCGCCGCCGCCGAGTTCGCCGAGCACGGACTGGGCGGCGCCCGCATGGACCGCATCGCCGAACGGGCCGGGCTGAACAAGCGGCTGATCTACTACTACTACGGCAACAAGGACGACCTGTTCCTGGCCGTCCTGGAGGACGCCTACCGGCGCATCCGCGAGGCCGAACAGCAGCTCCACCTGACCGACCTCGACCCGCCCGAGGCGGTGCGCCGGCTCACCGCCTTCACCTGGGACTACTACCTGAAGCACCCGGAGTTCCTGACGCTGCTCAACAGCGAGAACCTGCACCGGGCGACGCACCTGCAGCGGTCGGAGCGGGTGCGCGAGATGAACTCGCCGCTGGTGCAGACGCTGGCCGAGGTGCTGGCGCGCGGCCAGCGCGACGGCGTGTTCCGCGGCGGGGTGGACCCGGTGCAGCTCTACATCTCCATCGCCGGGCTGGCCTACTTCTACCAGTCCAACCGGCACACCCTGTCGGCCATCTTCGGCCGCAACCTGATGGCGCCGAAGGCCTGCAGCGAACGGCTGTCGCACATCACCGACGTGGTGCTGGGGTACTTGCTAAGGGACTAGGTCCGGGTCCAGAATTAACCGAACGGGGAATTAAGAAGACCCCCGCAAGGAGACAACCCGATGACCTTCGCCCTGCCCCTGCGGCTGGCGCTGGCCGGCCTGGCCGCAAGCTTCAGCCTGGCCGCCGCCGCCCAGTCCACCGCCTACCCCAACAAGCCCATCCGCGTGGTGGTGCCCTTCGCCGCCGGCAGCACCACCGACATCATCGCCCGCGCCATCACCGACAAGATGGCCGCCAGCCTGGGCCAGCAGCTGGTGGTCGACAACCGGGCCGGCGCCAGCGGCACCATCGGCCAGCAGGCGGTCGCCACCGCGGCGCCCGACGGCTACACGGTGATGATCCATTCCTCGTCGCACACGGTCAGCCCCTGGACCTTCGCCAAGCTGCCGTTCGACACGGTGGCCGACTTCGCCGGCGTCACGCCGATCGCCTCGCTGCCCAATGCGCTGGTGATCTCGCCGCAGAAGAACATCAAGAGCCTGCAGCAATTGCTCACCGCCGCGCGCGCCAAGCCGGGCAGCTTCAACTTCGCCTCGGCCGGCCAGGGCAGCGCCACCCACCTCAACGCCGAGAAGTTCCGGCTCGCCGCGCGCATCGAGGCGACGAACATCCCCTTCAAGGGCTCCGCGGAAGCCGTGGGCGAGGTGATGGCCGGTCGGGTGGACTACTACTTCTCGCCCATCGCGCCGGTGCTGGGGCAGATCAAGGAAGGCCAGCTCATCGCGCTGGCGGTGGGCTCGCCCAAGCGCTCGGCGGCGCTGCCCGACGTGCCCACCACGGCCGAGGCCGGCGTGCCGGGCTCGGAGTTCAACTTCTGGATCGGGATGATGGTGCCGGCGAAGACGCCGCGCGACATCGTCAACCGGCTGCACGAGGAAGTGGCCAAGGCGCTCGCCTCGCCCGAGGTGAAGGACCGCTTCACCCGGCTGGGCGCCGACGCCTGGACGCTGCCGCCCGAGCAGTTCGACGCCTACATCCGCCAAGAGATCAACGCCAACCAGGCGCTGGTCAAGGCCGCCGGGCTCACCGCCCAGCAGTGACCGCCGCCTTCCACCGACTCCACCGAAGGACCTCCATGGCCACCCAACGGCTCGGTCTGATCATGCACGGCGTCACCGGACGCATGGGCATGAACCAGCACCTCATCCGCTCCATCGTCGCCATCCGCCAGCAGGGCGGCGTCACGCTCGCCAACGGCGACCGGGTCATGCCCGACCCCATCCTCATCGGCCGCAACGCCGAGAAGATCGAGGCGCTGGCCAAGGCCCACGGCATCGCCCGCTGGGGCACCAACCTCGACGCCGCGCTGGCCGACCGGAACGACAGCGTCTTCTTCGACGCCGGCACCACGCAGATGCGCCCCACCCTTCTGGCGCAGGCGCTGCGCGCCGGCAAGCACGTGTATTGCGAGAAGCCCATCGCCACCACGCTGGCCGAGGCGATGGAGCTGTGCCAGGTGGCCAAGGCCTCCGGCCTGAAGCACGGCGCGGTGCAGGACAAGCTGTTCCTGCCCGGGCTGCGCAAGCTGGACATGCTGCGCCGCGCCGGCTTCTTCGGGCGCATGCTCAACGTGCGCATCGACTTCGGCTACTGGGTCTTCGAAGGCGACCTGCAGCCCATCCAGCGCCCGAGCTGGAACTACCGTGCCGAGGACGGCGGCGGGATGATCCTCGACATGATGTGCCACTGGCGCTATGTGCTGGACAACCTGTTCGGCCAGGTGAAGAGCATCAGCTGCATCGGCGCCACCCACATCGACAAGCGCTGGGACGAGGCCGGCCAGCCGTACAAGGCCACCGCCGACGACGCCGCCTACGGCACCGCCGAGCTGGTCGGCCACAACGGCGAGCCGGTGATCGCGCAGCTCACCATGAGCTGGGCCACCCGCGTGCGCCGCGACGACCTGGTCACCTTCCACGTCGACGGCACCCACGGCTCGGCCGTCGCCGGCCTGCAGGACTGCCGCGCGCAGTCGCGCGTCAACACGCCGCGGCCGGTGTGGAACCCCGACGTCAAGCAGACGATGAACTTCTTCGACCAGTGGCAGGAGGTGCCGGACACCCAGGTCTACGACAACGGCTTCAAGATCCAGTGGGAGGCCTTCATCCGCCACGTCGTCGAGGACGCGCCGTACCGCTGGACGCTGCCCGAAGGCGCCAAGGGCGTGCAGCTGGTCGAGGCCGCCCTGAAGAGCTGGAAGGACCGGCGCTGGGTCGACGTGCCCGCGCTGGCGCTGTGAGGCCGGGATGAGCCTGTCCCTCACCCTGCCGGGTGCCGACGGTCGGCCGGCCCGCTACACGCTCAGCGGCCGCACCCCGGTGCAGCCGGTGGCCGGCAAGCCGCTGGCGCGCATCGCCTACTCGGCCGCGCACGTGGTGGCCGATCCGCTTGCGGCCATCGATCCCTGGCTGCAGGCGGCGGTCGACTGGGAGTCGACGCTGGCCTACCGCCGCCGGCTGTGGTCGCTCGGCCTGGGCGTGGCCGAGGCCATGGACACGGCGCAGCGTGGCATGGGGCTGGACTGGCCAACCTCGCTGCAGCTGATCCAGCGCTCGCTGGCCGAGGCCCGCTCGGTGCCGGGCGCCCTCGTCGCCTGCGGCTGCGGCACCGACCAGCTGGCGCCCGAGGCGGCACGCAGCGTCGACGACGTGATCCGCGCCTACGAGGAGCAGATGGCCGCCATCGAGGCCGCCGGCGGCAGGCTCATCGTCATGGCCAGCCGCGCGCTGGCGCGGGTGGCGAAGGGCGCGGCCGACTACGAGCGCGTTTACGACCGGGTGCTGTCGCAGGCCCGGCAGCCGGTGGTGCTGCACTGGCTGGGCGAGATGTTCGACCCGGCGCTGGCCGGGTACTGGGGTTCTGCCAACGTCGACGAGGCGATGAGCACCGCGCTGGGCGTCATCGCCGCCCATCCCGACAAGGTCGACGGCATCAAGATCTCGCTGCTGGACAAGGACAAAGAGATCGCCATGCGGCGCCGCCTGCCGACCACCGGCGGGCCCGACGGCCGCGGCGTCCGCATGTACACCGGCGACGACTTCCACTACGCCGAGCTGATCGCCGGCGACGGGGTGGGCGAGGCGGAGAACCGGCGCCAGAGCGACGCGCTGCTGGGCATCTTCGACGCCATCGCACCCGCCGCCGCCGCCGCACTGCAGTCGCTGGCCGCGGGCGACGCCGGCCGCTTCCACGAACTGCTGGCGCCCACCGTGCCGCTGTCGCGCCACATCTTCAAGGCGCCCACCCGCTTCTACAAGACCGGCGTGGTGTTCATGGCCTGGCTGAACGGCCACCAGAGCCACTTCGCCATGGTCGGCGGCCAGCAGAGCACCCGCTCGCTGCCGCACCTCGCCGAGCTGTTCCGCCTGGCCGACGCCGCCGGCCTGCTGGAACAGCCCGAGCTGGCGGTGCGGCGGATGAAGACGCTGCTGGCCCTTCACGGCCTGGAGGGTTGAGCCATGCGGGACTTCTCGCAGGACCACCGCTGGCTGTCCATCAACACCGCCACCGTGCGCCAGCAGCACGGCCGCGACTGGCCGCTGCTGGACATCCTCGACGCCTGCGCGCGGCTGGAGATCCGCGCGGTTTCGCCCTGGCGCGACCAGGTGCACGCCGCCGGCCTGAAGGAAACGGCCCGCACGATCAAGGCGCATGGCCTGGAGCTCTCCGGCTACTGCCGCGGCGGGATGTTCACCACGGCCGACGACGCCGGCTTCCGCGCCGCGCTGGACGACAACCGGCGCGCGGTGGACGAGGCCTGCGAGCTGGGCGCGCCCTGCCTCGTGCTGGTGGTCGGCGGCCTGCCCGGCGCCCTGCAGGGCCGGGCGGCCCACAAGGACATCGGCGCCGCGCGGCAGCAGGTCACCGACGGCATCGCCGCCCTGCTGCCCTACGCCGTCGAGCGCCGGATGCCGCTGGCCATCGAGCCGCTGCACCCGATGTTCGCCGCCGACCGCGCCTGCATCAACACGATGGAACAGGCGCTGGACGTGTGCGACCTCCTCGACCCGCAGCGCAGCGGCGCGCTGGGCGTGGCGGTCGACGTCTTCCACACCTGGTGGGACCCCAAGCTGGAGGCCCAGATCGCCCGCGCCGGTCGCGAGCGGCTGCTGGCCTTCCACGTCTGCGACTGGCGCATCGAGACCCGCGACCTGCTCAACGACCGCGGGATGATGGGCGACGGCGTGATCGACCTGCGCCGCATCCGCGGCTGGGTGGAGGCGCAGGGCTTCGACGGCCACAGCGAGGTGGAGATCTTCTCCACCCGCGACTGGTGGCAGCGCGACGGCGAGACCACGCTGCGCACCTGCATCGAGCGGCACCGGGCCTGCGTCTAGGCCCCGGTGGCCGCCGGTCAGGCGGCGCCGGCCACCGGCAGCCCGATCAGGCGCTCCAGTTCGGCGTGCGTCAGCCCGTCGACGAGGTCGATCAGCACCAGACCCTGCGGCGTGCAGGCCAGCGTCGCGAGGTCGGTGTAGACGCGCTTGACGCAGGCGATGCCGGTCAGCGGGTAGGTGCAGCGCTCGACCAGCTTGCTGGTCCCGGGCTTGTTGGGGCTCGGCTTGGTCAGCAGGTCCATCATCACCCAGGTCTGCTTGGCGCCGATGGCCAGGTCCATTGCGCCGCCGACCGCGGGAATGGCGCCGGCCTCGCCGGTGCTCCAGTTGGCCAGGTCGCCGGTGGCCGAGACCTGGAAGGCGCCGAGCACGCAGATGTCCAGGTGGCCGCCGCGCATCATGGCGAAGCTGTCGGCGTGGTGGAAATAGGCGCCGCCGGGCCTGAGCGTCACCGGCTGCTTGCCGGCGTTGATGAGGTCGTAGTCCTCCTCGCCCGCGGCCGGCGCCGGGCCCATGCCGAGGATGCCGTTCTCGCTGTGCAGGATCACCTCCCGGCCGGGCGGGATGTGGTTGGCGACCAGCGTGGGCTGGCCGATGCCCAGGTTGACGTAGGCACCGTCGTGGATGTCCTGCGCGACGCGGGCCGCCAGTTCGTCCTTGGTCCTGCGCTTCATGCCCGCTCCTTGAAGCCGCCGGCCTGCGTCGCCACCCGCGGCACCTGGACGATGCGGCTGACGTGGATGCCGGGGGTCACCACCACCTCGGGGTCGAGCTCGCCCAGCTCGACGATCTCGTGCACCGACGCCACCGTGCGGGCCGCCGCCATCGCCATCACCGGGCCGAAGTTGCGCGCCGCCTTGCGGTAGGTGAGGTTGCCCCAACGGTCGCCGCGCTCGGCCTTGATCAGCGCCAGGTCGCCGCGGATGGGGTGCTCCAGCACGTAGGGCTTGCCGTCGATGACGCGGGTCTCCTTCGGCGTGCCGTCGGCGTTCAGCGCCAGCTCGGTGCCGAAGCCGGTGGGCGTGAAGAAGGCGCCGATGCCGGCGCCGGCGGCGCGCAGCCGCTCGGCCAGGTTGCCCTGCGGCACCAGCTCCAGTTCCAGCCTGCCGCTGCGGTACAGCCCGTCGAACACCTGCGAATCGGCCTGGCGCGGGAAGCTGCAGATGACCTTGCGCACCCGGCCGGCCTTCAGCAGCGCGGCCAGCCCGGTCTCGCCGTTGCCGGCGTTGTTGTTGACGATCACCAGGTCGCGCGCGCCCTGCTCGATCAGCCCGTCGATCAGTTCGTTCGGAATGCCGGCGGTGCCGAAGCCGCCGATGAGCACGGTGGCGCCGTCCGGCGTGCCGGCCAGCGCATCGGCGACCGAGGCCGCCCGTTTGTCGATCACGCCGGCTCCTCTCGCAGTGGGGGGTTGGGCACGGTGGGGTTGAGGACGAAATCGTATTCCAGCAGCGTCGTGCCGTCCGGCTGCTCGCGCCAGTCTGCCATCAGCGACTGCCGCACGCCGAACACCGGGTCGGTGGCGATGTGCGGATCGCCGCGGCGGAAGACATGGGTGACCAGCGTCTCGTGGCCCTCGGCCTCGATCCAGAAGTGCAGGTGCGCCGGCCGCCAGGACGAGCGTCGCGTGGCCGCCAGCAGCCGGCCCACCGGCCCGTCGGTGGGAATGGGGTAGGACTCGGCGACGATGGTGCGGAACTCGAAGCGGCCGTCGGCGTCGGCGTGCAGCTTGCCGCGGGCCTGGGCCTGCGCCAGGCCGGGCTTCTGCACGTCGTACTCGCCGTCGGCGTCGGCCTGCCAGACGTCCAGCAGCGCGCCGGCCAGCGGCCTGCCGTCCACGCTGCGCACCTGGCCGCGCACCGTGCAGGGCCGGCCGGCGGCGCCGTTGGCGATGTCGGCGCCGTTCTCGTACAGCGGTGCCTCGCGCACGTGGAAGGGCCCGAGCACGGTGGACTCGGTGCAGCCGGCCGGCCGCGCCTGGTTCAGCACCACCGTCTGCATCGACAGGCCGAGCACGTCGCTGAGCAGGATGAACTCCTGCCGGCTGGGCGTGCAGGTCTGGCCCGTCTCGGTGAGGAAGCCGATGGCCTGCACCCACTCGGCCTCGGTGAGCTGCACGTCGCGCGCGAAGTCGTGCAGGTGGCGCACCAGCGACTGCATGACCTGCTTCAGACGCGCGTCGGGCGTGTGGGCGAAACGTTCCAGCGCCTCTCGGGTCAGCGGTTCGGATTCACGGGGGGACATGTCCATCCTTCGGGTTGTGTGCGGCGTCAGCGACGCACCAGGCGGCGGCCGGTGGGGAACAGCGACCAGCCCCAGCGCTGCTGCGCCCAGCCCCACAGCCCCTGGCGGAAGCGGATGGTGACCACGATGGCCAGCAGCCCCAGGCCGAGCAGGTACCAGGTGCCGTAGTCGCTGAACAGCTTGTTCAGCAGGAAGAAGATCACCGCGCCCACCAGCGGCCCCTCGATGCGGCCGATGCCGCCGATCACCACCATGAAGATGGCGAAGGCCGTCCAGTTGACGCTGAAGGCCGCATCCGGGCTGATGCGCAGGTTGCCGACGAAGTACAGCGCGCCGGCCAGCCCGGCGCCGAAGGCCGCCACCACGTACACCGCCAGCTTCATGCGGCGCACGGCGATGCCCTGGCTCTCGGCCGCCACCTCGTTGTCGCGGATGGCCAGCAGCGCCAGCCCCTGCTTGCTGCGCAGGAAGAGGTACACCAGCAGGAGGCTGGCCACCACGCAGGCCAGCGCCATCCAGAAGGTGACCCCCTCGCGGGTGGCCTTGTCGATGCCGCGCAGCGCCGTCAGGCTGGTGCCCGAGCCGCCGCCCAGCGCGCTCAGGTTGGCGAAGGACAGCCGCAGCACGTCGGCGATGACCCAGGTGCCGATGGCGAAGTAGCCGCCCTGCAGCCGGAAGGCCAGCGTGGACAGCGGCACCGCCGCCATGGCCGCGGCCAGCGCCGCCAGCGGGATGGCGACGAAGGGGTTCACCCCGCCCAGGTTGCCCATCGCCACCATGGCGTAGCCGCCGAGGCCGAAGAAGGCCTGCTGGCCGATGGACACCATGCCGCCGTAGCCGGCCAGCAGGTTCCACATCATCGCGAAGATGAAGTAGCAGGCGATCTCGACGAAGTCGCGCATCCAGCTCGACTCGGCCCACCACGGCATGCTGGCCGCCAGCAGCACCAGCGCCAGGCCGACGGCCAGCGTCGCACGGCTGGCCGTGCTGTGCCTCACCACCTCAAAGCCAGCGTTCACACCCGTCCCTCTTTCCAAGCAGAACACCGCGGATCCGGCTTTGCCGGGCCGCTGGTGTTGCCCCTCGAAGGGGGCGCGCGAAGCGCGTAGGGGGTGGTCCATTTCAGCCTCGGGTGCGCGGGAACAGCCCCTGCGGCCGCACCAGCAGCACCGCCAGGAACATCAGGTGGCCGAACCAGATGCCCCAGCCCGGGTCGATGCGGAAGCCCACCTGCTGGGTGACGCCCAGCACCAGGGCGCCCACCAGCGTGCCCCAGAACGAGCCCATGCCGCCGATGATCACCGCCTCGAAGGCGAACAGCAGCAGCAGCGGCCCGTCGGCCGGCGACACGGTCGTGCGCAGCGCCTGGAAGACGCCGGCCACCGCGATCACCGCGCAGGCGATGGCGGTGGCCAGGGCGTAGACCTTGCGGGCGTCCAGCCCCATCAGCTCGGCGATCTCGCGCTCGTCGGACACCGCGCGGAAGGCGCGGCCGAGCGCGGTGCGGTCGAACAGCTGCTGCAGGCCGAAGGTCACCGCCAGCGCCACGGCCAGGATGGCCAGCGGCAGCACGCCGACGGCCAGTCCCTCGCCCAGCGCCAGGCTCTGCGTCGCCAGGCCGCCGCTGTCCAGTGAACGGGGGTCCGCGGAGAAGACCTCCAGCAGCGCGTTCTGGATCACCACCGACAGGCCGAAGGTGACCACCAGCGAGGGCAGCGGGTCCTTGCCCAGCGTGCCGTTCAGGACCCAGCGCTGCAGCGCATAACCGGCCCCGAAGGCCACCGGCAGCAGCAGCACGGCCGCCCACAGCGGCCCGGCGCCGGTGCCGGCGGCCAGCGCGATGGCGCCGAACGCCGCCAGCACGATGAAGTCGCCCTGCGCGGTGTTGGTCAGCCGCATGACGCCGAACATCAGCGACAGGCCCTGCGCGAACAGCGCGTACAGCCCGCCCAGCAGCAGGCCCTGGATCACGGTGTCCACCATCGCCTCACACCCCGAAGTAGGCGGCGCTGATCTGTTCGCGGCTCAGGGCGCCGCTGGCGCCTTCCAACGACACGCGCCCTTCCTGGAAGCAGTAGACCCGCCGGCTCACCCGCTGCGCCACGCCGACGTCCTGCTCGACGATGACGACGCTCATGCCCTCGGCGGTGATGGCCGGCAGCGCGTCGTAGATCTCCTTGATGACGATGGGCGCCAGCCCCAGCGACAGCTCGTCGCACAGCAGCACCCGCGGGTTGCTCATCAGCGCCCGTCCGATGGCGACCATCTGCTGCTGCCCGCCGGACAGCGCGGTGCCGGGCTGGTGCCGCCTGTCCTTGAGGATGGGGAACAGCGCCTGCAGGCGCGGCAGGTTCCACGGCCCCGCACGGCCGGCGGTGGCGCCCATCAGCAGGTTCTCCTCCACCGTCAGGCTGGGGAAGAGGCGCCGGCCCTCCGGCACCATGGCCAGCCCCTGGCGCACGATGCGCCCCGGCGGCAGGCCGCCGATGGGCTGGCCGTCGAAGCGGATGCTGTCGGCGCTGGGCGCCTTGACCAGGCCGGTGAGCGACTTCAGGAAGGTGCTCTTGCCCGCGCCGTTGGCGCCGATGACGGCCACCACCTCGCCGGCGTCGAGCCGGAAGTCGATGCCGAACAGCGCCTGGGCGTCGCCGTAGAAGGCGGTCAGGCCATGGGTGGTCAGCAGCGCGGTCATGCTTCCATCCCCATGTACACGCGCCGCACCTCGGGGTTCGCCATCACCGCCTGCGGATCGCCCTCGGCCAGCGTCTGGCCGAAGTTGATGACGAGGAGGCGGTCGGCGATGGCCAGCAGCGCGTGCACCACGTGCTCGATCCAGACCATGGTCACGCCCTGGGCCTTGATGCGCTTCAGCTCCTCGACCAGCACCTGCGCCTCGGGCTCGGTCAGGCCGCCGGCGATCTCGTCGAGCAGCAGCAGCTTCGGCCGCGTGGCCAGCGCGCGGGCCAGTTCCAGCCGCTTGCGGTTGAGCAGCGTCAGCCCGCCGGCCGGCTTGTTCGCCTGCGGCGCCAGGCCGGTCTGCTCCAGCACCTGCACCGCGGTGGCCCAGGCCTCGCGCTCGGTCTGCCGGCCGCCGAAGCAGGCGGCGGTGACCAGGTTCTCGAACACCGTCATGTGGCCGAACGGCTGCGGCACCTGGTAGCTGCGGCCGATGCCGCCGCGGCAGCGCCGGTGCGGCGGCAGCGCGGTGACGTCGCGGCCCTCGTATTCCACCCGGCCGGCGTCGGCCCGCACGTCGCCCGTGATGAGGTTGAACAGCGTCGTCTTGCCGGCGCCGTTGGGGCCGAGGATGCCCAGGGTCTCGCCGGCCTGCACGGCCAGCGAGACGTCGTCGGTCACCGTCAGCGCGCCGTAGGACTTGCGCACGCCGTGCAGCGCCAGCAGCGTCATGGCGGTCAACCGTCAGCCCAGCGGCTTGAGCGTGCCGCCGGTGGGGATGTTGGGCGCGGCCGCGTTGTTCACCACCACCAGTTCCACCTTGCGCTTGCCGGTGGACGGCACCCACTGGCCGAGCACCAGCGGCGTCTTGCTGACGTTCTTCATCGGGCCGGGCCCGCCCCACTTCACCGGGCCGACCACGCTGCTGATCGAGGTGGCCGCCACCGCGTCGCGCACGTCGGCCGCCTTCACCGACTTCGCCCGCGACAGCGCGCTGGACGCCACCTCGAAGAGGGCGTGCGCGAAGCCGATCGGCTGCGTCCACTGCTTGCCGGTGCCGGCCTCGTAGGCGTCGGCCAGCGCCTTGGCGCTCTGCTTGGTCAGCGACGAGGTGAAGGGATGTGAGGGCGTCCACCACACCTCGGTGGTCAGGCCGTGGCCGAGGTCTCCCAGCGCCTCGATCGCGCCCGGGAAGAGCAACGCCTTGCCCAGCGTGACGACCTTGGGCCTGAGCCCCTGCTGCCGCGCCTGGGTGAGGAAGGTCTTGGCGTCCGGCGGGATGACCACGCCGGTGACGATCTCCACCCCGTCGCGCTTGAAGGCGGCGATCTGCGCGCTGAAGTCCTGCGTGCCGTTCTGGAAGCGGCCGGGGTCGGTGAGCGCGAAGCCCTGCGCGGCCAGCGGCTTGGGGAAGCCGAGTTCCTTGTCGCCCCAGGCGTTGCCGTCGCCGTCGTTGGGGAACAGGCCGCCCACCTTCTTGTTGGTGGCCACGCCCTTCCAGCCGTTGGTGAAGTTGGCGATGACGTCCTCCAGGCCCCAGAACAGGTGGTAGGTCCAGGCGAAGCCCTTGGCCGGGTCGCCCTTGCGGCCGAAGAACCAGGGCTGCCAGGGCACCACGCTGCTGACGCAGGGCACCTCGTTCAGCTCGCAGGCGTCGCTCACCGGGTTGGCGGTCTCCGGCGTGCCGGCCGTCAGCACCAGCGCCACCTTGTCCTTGAGGATGAGGTCGTTGGCCACCTCGCCGGCGCGGTTGGGGTTGGACTGGCTGTCCTTCAGCACGATCTGCACCGCGTGCTTCTTGCCGCCGATGGCGATGCCGTCCTTGAAGGCGGCCTTCATCTGGTCGATCACCCACTTGTCGGCCTCGCCGAAGGGCGCCAGCGGCCCGGTCTGCGGGCTGACGTAGCCGATCTTCACCGTGTCGGCGGCGAAGGCGGCGGGCCAGGGCGCCCGCCGCCACGGTGGCGGTGGTGCCCTGCACGAAGGTGCGGCGGTTCAGCGTCATGGTGTCTCCTTCTCGTGGTGTTGTGGGTGTCGGGATCGTCGGCTCAGGGCTCGGGCGGCGCGCCCTCGAACGCGCGCTGCAGCAGCGCGCGCAGCGGCGCCCGCTCCAGCGGCCGCGGGTTGGGGTACGGCGTCTGCACGGCCAGGCCGGCGGCACGGTCCAGCCCGCCGGCCGGCATGCCGAGCGCGGCCAGCGAGGTGGGCGCCCCGTGGCGGGCCGCCAGCGCCTGCAGCGCGGCCGGCACCGCGGCCGCCGGCACCTGCAGCGCGCGGCCGATGCGCAGCAGCGCGGCGGGGATGTGCGGCGCGTTGTAGGCCAGCGCATGCGGCAGCACCACGGTGTGCACCTCGGCATGCGGCAGGTCGAAGCTGCCGCCCAGCGTGTGGCACAGCTTGTGGTGCAGGCCCATGGCCACGCTGCCGAGCACGGTGCCGCACAGCCAGGCGCCGTACAGCGCCTCGCCGCGGGCGGCCAGGTCGCGCGGGTCGGCCTGCAGCGCCGGCAGCGCGGCGGCGCAGGCACGCAGGCCCTCCTCCGCCATCAGCGCAACCACCGGGTTGCCGTCGTGCGCGTACAGGCCCTCGGCGGCATGGGCGATGGCGTTCAAGGCGCTGGTCACCGTCATGGCCAGCGGCAGCGTCAGCGTGAGCTCGGGGTCGTAGACCACCGTCTTCGGCAGCACCCGCGGGTCGCGGCCGGTTTTCTTCACGCCGGCCTCGGTGAGGCCGTAGATGGGCGTGACCTCGCTGCCGGCGTAGGTGGTCGGCACGGCGATGATGGGCAGGCCGCTGTCCAGCGCGATCGCCTTGCCCAGTCCCGTCGTCGAGCCGCCGCCGATCGCCACCGCGCAGTCGGCGCCCAGCCGCTGCGCCTCGGCCCGCGCCTCGCGCGCGGTCTCGATCGGCACGTGCATGACGGCGCGCGGAAAGACACCGGCCGAGCGCTCGCCCAGCAGCGCGGCCACCCGCTCGGCCGACGCCGCCTGCTCGGGCGTGGACAGCACCAGCGCACGCCGCGCGCCCAGCCGCTCCACCTCGGCGGGCAACTGGGCCAGCGATCCCGCGCCGAAGACGATGCGCGACGGGCTGGCGGCGTAGGTGAAGGCCTGCATCGTCAGTCCAGCGCCAGCTTGCGTTCGCTCACCAGCCGGCCCCACCGGGCCTGCTCGGCGGCCAGCAGCGCGGCGAACTGCTCCGGCGTGCTGGCGATGCCGGTGAGCCCCTGCTCGGTCAGGCGGGCGGCGAAGTCGGGCGACTCGACGATGCGGCGCACCTCGGCCTGCAGACGGTCGACGATGGGCCGCGGCGTCTGGGCCGGTGCCAGCAGGCCGACCCAGGAGTTGACGTCGAAGCCGGGGTAGCCGCTCTCCGCCACCGTCGGGGTGTCGGCGTAGGCCGGCACCCGGCGGGCGCCGGTCTGCGCCAGCGCGCGCAGCTTGCCGCCCTTGACGTGCGGCTGCGCCAGCACGGCCGAGAGGAACATCGCCTCCACCTGGCCGCCCAGCAGGTCCTGCTGCGCAGGACCGCCGCCGCGGTAGGGGATGTGGGTGATGAAGGTGCCGCTGACGCTCTTGAACAGCTCGGCGGTCAGGTGGTTGCTGCTGCCCGCGCCCACCGAGGCGTAGTTCAGCTTGCCCGGCCGCGACCTGGCCAGCGCGACGAAGGCCTTGAGGTCGGGCGCCGGCACCGCGGGGTTGACCACCAGCACCAGCGGGTTGCTGACGATCTGCGTCACCGGCTGCAGGTCGCGCTGGATGTCGTAGCCCAGCTTGGGATAGGCCAGCGGGTAGGTGGCGAAGGCGTCGAACACCATCACCAGCGTGTGGCCGTCGGCGGGCGCCCGCACCACCTCGCCGACGCCCACGGTGCCGCCGGCGCCCCCGCGGTTGTCGATCAGCACCGGCTGGCCGAGCGCGGCCTGCAGCCGCGGCTGCAGCTGCCGGGCCACCGTGTCGACGATGCCGCCCGGCGGGAACGGCACCACCACGCGGATCGGCTTGCTCGGCCAGGCGGGCGCCTGCGCGCTGGCCGCGCCCAGGGTGCCGGCGGCCAGCAGGGCGGTGAGCGCGGCTTTGATGACAGTCCTCATGGTGCAAGTCCTTCGGCGATCAGCGTGGGTACCACGGCGGGATCTGCGCGTCGACGTTGACCCAGACGCTCTTGACCTGGGTGTACTCGCGCATGGCGTCGAAGCCCATCTCGCGGCCGTAGCCGCTCTGGCCCACGCCGCCGAAGGGCGAGCCGGGGTTGACCCGCTTGTACGAGTTGATCCACACCATGCCGGCGTGCAGCTCGCGGGCGAAGCGGTGGGCGCGCGGCAGGTGGGTGGTCCACAGGCCCGAGCCCAGGCCGTAGTCGGTGCCGTTGGCGATGGCCAGGGCCTCCGCATCGTCCTTGAAGGTGAGCACGGTGACGAAGGGGCCGAAGACCTCCTCCTGCGCGATGCGGTCGCGGGCGCTGCGCGCGCGGACGATGGTGGGCTCGACGTAGCAGCCGGCCGCCAGGTCCGCCGCCGTCGGCGCCCGGCCGCCGGCCACCACCTCGCCGCCCTGCGCCCGTGCCACGTCGACGTAGGACAGCACGCGGTCGCGGTGCTGCACGCTGGTCAGCGGCCCCATCTCGGTGGCGTCGTCCAGCGGGTTGCCCAGCCGGATGCTGCGCGCGAGCGTCGCGAAACGCTCGAGGAACTCGTCGGCGATGCGCTCGTGCAGCATGAGCCGGCTGCCGGCGATGCAGGCCTGTCCCTGGTTGTGGAAGATGGCCCAGGCGCTGCCGTTGACGGCAGCGGCCAGGTTGGCGTCGTCGAAGACGATGTTGGCGCCCTTTCCGCCGAGCTCGAGCTGCACCTTCTTCAGGTTGCCGGCGCTCGCCTGCACGATGCGCTTGCCGGTCGCGGTGCTGCCGGTGAAGGCGATCTTGGCCACGCCGGGGTGCTCGGCCAGGTACTGACCCGCCACCGGGCCCAGCCCCGGCACGACGTTGACCACGCCGTCGGGCAGGCCGGCCTCGGCCATCAGCTCGGCGATCCGCAGGCTCGTCAGCGGCGTGATCTCCGCCGGCTTCATGACGACGGTGTTGCCGGCGGCCAGGGCCGGCGCCATCTTCCAGCTGGTGAACATCAGCGGGAAGTTCCACGGCACCACCTGGCCGACCACGCCCACCGGCTCGCGCAGGGTGTAGTTGAGGAAGCCGGCCTCGACGGGAATGGTCTCGCCCTGGAACTTGTCGGCCATGCCGCCGAAGTAGCGGTAGCAGGCCGCCGTGCGCGGCACGTCAAGCGCACGCGAATCGCGCAGCGGATGGCCGGTGTCCAGCGACTCCAGCCGCGCCAGCTCCTCGGCGTTGGCCTCGATCAGGTCGGCCAGCTTGAGCAGGATGCGGCCGCGGTCGGCCGCCGCCATGCGGGCCCAGGCGGGAAAGGCCTTCGTCGCCGCCTCGACCGCCGCGTCCACGTCGGCCCGGCCGGCCATGGCCACCTCGGCGATCGGCGTGTTGTCGTGCGGGTTGAGCGTGGCCTGCGTTTCGCCGCTGGCGGCATCGACGAACCGGCCGCCGATGAACAGCTGGTGCCGGATCGGCGTGCGCAGGCCGGCCGCGGCCTGGATGTCCGCGAGGTTCATGAACGATCTCCGAAGGCGTTGGGAAGGGGCAGCGGGGCCGCCCGTGGCGGGGGTGCGCTCAGAACTTGACCGGGACTTCCGGGGCCTCGCCCTTCTGGATCTCGTAGACCAGCGTCGGCGAGCCGTTCTCCCACACCAGCAGCATCGAGCGCTTGGGGCTGTAGCCCTGGTGGCGGCAGTAGGCCGGCATCGCGGCCATGTCGCCGGCCTTCATGATCACCCGCGCCAGCGGCTTGCCGGTCTCCTTGTGCGCGCAGTCCCAGTGGATCTCGTCGCACATCTGGAAGAACCACTCCACCCGGTCGTTGCCGTGCACGATGGGCAGGATGTGCTCCTCGGTGGTCGGGCACATGTAGCTGTGCTTGACGACGCTGGTGAAGCTGGGGTTCCAGGTCACCTGGCTGCGGCTGAGGAAGGCGAAGAGGTTGAAGGCGTGCACCTCGTTCTCGAAGCCGGGCTCGGGGTGCAGTTCGGGCTGGTCCTGCGGCACGTCGGCGAAGGCGCGGTTGACCGGCGCGCCGCGCGCGTCGCTGCGCAGGTCGAGGTCGCCCTTGAGGCCGACGCAGCGGGTGGCCAGCTCGCGCGCGCGGGTCACCGCCGCGGTGTTGTTGCCGCGCTTGCGGCCGTAGGGGGTGCCGGTCTCCTGCGGCGCGGCGAAGGGGTCGAAGCCCTCGTTGGTCCAGTCGTCCAGCATGGCCTTGAAGGTCTCGCCAATCTGCTCGCTGGGGAAGTTCTCCAGCAGGTCGACGTTGGCGGCCTTCATCGTCTCGTTGTAGCTGCCGGCGAAGAAGTCCACCGTCTTGTAGTGGTTGACGGTGCCCACCACATGGTCGAAGTTGACCCAGCCGTAGAAGAAGCCCCAGGCCACGTCGCGCATCAGCGCCCGCAGGTAGTTGCCCACGTCCATGGTGTGGCTCAGCGGCCGGCCGTCGCGGGTGGTCCACTCGATGTGAGCGAAGTACTCGTCGCGGCGGAACTTGAAGCTGCCGAGCGTGAAGCTGCGGTAGCCCAGCACCTCGTGGGGCTGCGAGGCGGCCACGTGGGCGAGTTCGGCGGGTGCGTTCATGGTGCGTCCTTCCGGTGTCTGGTTGACGGGCGTTCAGGCGGTCTGGCAGATCTCGGCCCAGCGTTCGACCGACAGGTCGCCCTTGCAGGTCTGCAGCACCACCACCGCGGGCTTGGCGCTGCGGAACTGGTAGGCGGCGTTCTTCGGCAGCAGCGCCTGGTGGCCGCGGCGCAGCGTCATCCAGCCCATCCTGGCGCCCTTGGGCTCGCCCTTCACCAGCACCGCGCCGTTGTGCTCGGCGTCGGGCACCTGCTGCTCCTTGGACAACTGCACCAGGTGGACCTCCACCTCGCCGTCCATCACCAGCGCGAACTCGTCGTGCGCGCAGGTGTACCAGGGCGAGCCGCCCTCGGCCCGCACGCACTCCAGCACGTAGATCTGGTTCTGGCCGAAGACCACCCGCTCGTACGGCCTGGCCTTGGAGGCGATCTCGAAGCAGTTGCTGAAGGCGTAGTGGCGCACATCGTCGTCGATGATCTGCACCTGGCCCTTCTCGTAGTGGTCGAGGGAGCCGAACTGGGTCTGGTAGGCAACGTCGGGCATGCGGTCTCCTGTCGCGGTTCGTTCGCCTGTTCCGGCGAGTGGCCGCAGTCTAGGCAGGAGGACTTCTGCGCAGTAGTCCCGCATCGGGGACTGATTTGTTCGCCAGTCCCGAACAATCGTCCGGGTTTCCCCGGTCACTCGATCAGGGTCTCCGGCACCAGGCCGGCCTCGAACAGCCCCGCGTCCCAGGGCGGCGTCCCGGCGAAATTCTTCACCAGCGCCTCCAGGAACAGCTTGAGCTTGAGCGAGCTGCGCGCCGCCCGCGGGTAGAACACGCTCAGCCAGAAGGCGCTGAGCTGGTGCTTGGGCAGCACCAGCACCAGCTGGCCGGCCAGCACCGCGCGCGAGGCCACCAGCGTGGGCAGGCAGACGATGCCGGCATGCTCCAGCGCGTACTCCTGCAGCAGGTGCACGCTGTTGCTCAGCAGCGTGGGCTTGAGCTCCAGCGACACCGGTGTTTCATCCGCGCGGTGGAACACCACCCGCTCGCGCGTGGGGTAGCCGGAGTACCAGCCCAGCCGGTGCCGCAGCAGGTCCTCCGGCGCCCGCGGCACGCCCCAGCGGCGCAGGTAGGTGGGCGAGGCGCAGAACACGCGGCGCACCGGGAACAGCCGGCGCGACACCAGCTCCTCCGAGCGCGGCGGGAAGATCTGCAGCGCGCAGTCGAAACCCTCCTTCACCGGGTCGATGGCCGCGTCGTTGACGACGATGTCGAGCACGATCTGCGGGTAGCGGCCCTGGAAGTCCTGCAGCAGCGTGGCCAGGTGGCCGAGCACGAAGCCGGGCAGCGCATGCACCCGCAGACGCCCCGCCGGCGAGGTGGTGACCTCGCGCATCTGGTTGACCACCTCGTCGGTGCGCGCCACCAGCTCCGTGCATTCGCGCAGGAAGGTCTGGCCCAGCTCCGACAGCCGCACGCTGCGGGTGTTGCGCACGAACAGCGGCGCACCGACGAAGGCCTCGAGCTGCTGCACCCGCTCGGTCAGCGCCGAACGGCTGACGCGCATCTGCCGCGCCGCCTCGGCGAAGCTGCCGGTCTCGGCGACGCGGACGAAGGCCTCGATGACGAGGAAGCGGTCCATGGGCGGCGGCGATTCTGAAGCGGCCGCAGCGGCCGCGTCTCGACGGCCGGCCGCGGCGGGGTCAATGCGGCGCCAGCAGCGCCCACAGCTGCGCGCGCGAGGTCAGCCCGAGCTTGAGGAACGACCGCTCGCGGTAGGTCTTCACCGTCGAGCGCGACAGCCCCGTCGCCACGCACACCTCCTCGTAGCGCAGGCCCGCGGCCAGCAGGCTCACCACGTCGAGTTCGCGCGCCGTGAGCCGGCTGCACAGGCGGGCCAGCCGGGTGCGCAGCGCGCGGGCGTCGGGCGTCGTGCCGGGTGGCGGCGCCCACACCCCTTGGCCTGCTGCTTGACGCAGGCGACCAGCGGCCGGGCCAGGCTGCCCACCGCCTCGGCCTCCTCCAGGCTGAACCAGCGCTGGCCGACGCAGCGGTACAGGTTGACCGCCAGCAGCCGTCCGCCGTCGCAGGGCACCGCCAGCGACAGCCGCTCCTGCGTCTGCAGCGGGTCGTACACCAGCCGCTGGTGCGGTGTGGTGAAGGCGTCCTTGCGGTGGTGCGTCAGCAGGCTGCCGGGGCTGTTCCAGCAGGCGTCGAAGGTCCGGTCCAGCCGGTGGACGTCGCCGCAGTAGGCGCGCCACACCTCGGCCGTGCGGTCGGGCGACACCTGGGTCGCGGTGGTGATGAGCTGGGGCAGCCCGCCCTGCGACAGCAGGTAGGCCGACACCGAGCCCACCGGCAGCAGCCGGTTCAGCTGCACCAGCAGGCGGTGGCCGAAGTCGGCCTGGCCGATGGCGTCGATGACGCCCGCCAGCACCTCGTCCGCACCCGGCGGTCGGCGCTGCTGCAGCGAGTGATCTTCAAGGGCCCAGGTGCGCATGCGACGGACGGTCTTCGGCGAGGTCAAAGGGGATCGGCCGGCCCCGAAGCAAGGGTTACCCCGCAGGCCCCGCGGCCGACAGACAAGGCGCCGGCCAGGTCTTAGTCTGCCACCTGCCCCGGGCCCCCGGTCCGATGGAGGAGACACATGAACCGCTCAACGCTTCCCCCGCTGCGCCGCCGCTCCCTGCTGGCCGCCGGCGCTGCCGCCGGCCTGGGCCTGGGCGCCGGCGCCGCCCGCGCCGAGACCGCCGCCGAGTACCCGAGCAAGCCCGGCCGCATCGTGCTCAGCAACGCCGCCGGCACCGCGCCGGACGTGGCCGCCCGCGCGGTGGCCCAGCGCTTCCAGGAGCTGATGGGCAAGCCCTTCGTGGTGGACAACCGGCCCGGCGCCGGCGGCACCCTCGCCGCCGAGGCCGTGCTGTCGTCGCCGGCCGACGGCTACACCCTGCTGTTCGGCACGATGTCCGAGATCGCGCTGACGCCACACGTCTACAAGAGCGTGCGCTATGACCCGCTGCGCGACTTCGCGCCGCTGGGCGAGCTGGGCTCGGCCGACCTGCTGCTGGTGGTGAACCCGGAGCGGGCGCCGACGAACTCGCTGGACGAGTACCTGGCGTGGGCGCGCCAGCGCCAGCCGCTGCTGGCCGGCACCTTCGGCGTCGGCAACCCGGCCCACCTGTCGGCCATGCAGTTCGGCGACGCGGCCAAGCTGAAGGTCGAGCCGGTGCACTTCCGTGCGCCGGGCGAAGGCATCGCCGGCATCACCTCGGGCGACATCCACGCCCTGTTCGCCAGCGTGGCGCTGGCGCTGCCCTTCCTCCGCAGCGGCAAGCTGAAGGCGCTGGCCGTGACGTCCAGCAGCCGCTCGCCGGTGCTGCCCGACGTGCCCACGGCACGCGAGATCGGCCTGGCGCCGATGGAGGCGGTGTACTGGTTCGGCATGTTCGCGCCGGCCCGCACGCCGGTGCCCATCCTCGACAAGCTCAGCGATGCCACGGTGGCGTCGCTGCGCGCCCCGGACACCAAGCGCAAGCTGGAGGAGACGGGCTTCCGCATCACCGGCACCGCGCGCCAGCCGTTCGCGCAGATGCTGGCCACCGACCTGCCGAAGTGGGCCGAGGCGGTGCGCCGCTACGGCATGCGCGCCGACTGACGGCACACTGCAACGCCATGGGAGTCCATTCACACGAATCACGCTGGACCGCCGAGCCGGGTCCGGCCCTGCTGTCCCTCACGGTGGGGGACCTGCTGGACCGGCGCGCCGACGAGCGGGCGGACCGGCCGTTCCTGCTCTGCCGCAACCTCGAGTCCGGCGAAGACACCGACTTCACGCTGGGGGGCCTGCGCCGCCAGGTGAACGCCTTCGCCAAGGGCCTGATCGGCCTGGGGGTGCAGGCCGGCGACAAGGTCGGCGTGCTGTGCAGCAACCGGGCGGAGTGGCTGGTGGCGAACTTCGCCCTGGCCAAGATCGGCGCGGTGCTGGTCACCGTCAACACGCAGAGCCGGCAGGCCGAGCTGTCGCACATCGTGCGCCAGGCCGAACTGTCGGGCCTGATCCTGCAGCGGTCGCACCGCGGCAACCCCTTCCTGGAGCACCTGCGCGCCATCGTGCCGGACCTCGGCACGCCGGGCTCGCACCCGACCTTCAGGCTGGCCGTCCTGGTCGGCGAGCCCGGCGTCGACGAACCTGGCACCGTCGGCTTCGATGCGGTGGTGGCGGCCGGCGCCGAAGCGCCCGATGCCGTGCTCGCCGAGCGGCAGGCCGCGGTGAAGCCGACCGACGTCTGGCAGATCCAGTTCACCAGCGGCACCACCGGCGCGGCCAAGGGCGCGATGCTGACGCACCACGGCACGGTCAACAACGCCTGGGTCTTCGGCGGCGCGGTCGGGCTGCGCGAGGGCGACTCGATGGTGTCGGCCATGCCGCTGTTCCACACCGCCGGCAACATCGTCGAGGTGCTGGGCGCGCTGGTGCACCGGGCGCGCCTGATCAAGACCAGCTCCTTCGAGGCCGGGGCGATGCTCGAGCTGATCGCCGAGCAGAAGCCGACCGTGCTGTGCGCGGTGCCGACCATGCTGATCGCGATGTGGAACCACCCCACGTTCCTCGCCACGCAGTCGAAGCTGGACAGCCTGCGGCTGCTCATCGGCGGCGGCACGCCCTACCCGGTGCCGGTGCTGACGCGGCTGCGCGACGACTTCGGCGTGGTGGCGCAGATCGGCTTCGGCATGACCGAGCTCAGCCCGATGGTGACCTGCACCGCCATGGACGACCCGCTGGAGCGCAAGTCGCTGACGGTGGGGCGGCCGCTGCCGCACCTGGAGGTGAAGGTGGTGGGCGAGGACGGCGCCACCTGCCCGCACGGCCAGCCGGGCGAGCTGCTGGTGCGCGGCTTCGGCGTGACGCCGGGCTACTACCGGCAGCCCGACGCCACCGCCCGCACCATCGACGCCGAGGGCTGGCTGCACAGCGGCGACCTGGCCTCGATGGACGCCGACGGCACGGTGCGCATCGTCGGCCGGCTGAAGGACATGATCAAGCGCGGCGGCGAGAACGTCTACCCGGCCGAGGTCGAGAACTTCCTCATGCAGCACCCCAAGGTGGCGCAGGCGCAGGTGGTCGGCGTGCCCGACGAGTACATGGGCGAGGAGGCCGCGGCCTTCATCCAGGCGCGCCCCGGCGAGACCGTCACGGCGGAGGAGCTGGAAGCCTATTGCCGGGCCCACATCGCGCGCCACAAGCTGCCCAAGTACTTCCGCTTCGTCGACGGCTACCCGCTCACCGGCAGCGGCAAGGTGATGAAGTTCGCGCTGCGCGACCGGCTGGTCAAGGAACTGTCGACGACATGAGCCCGACGCCCCTGCGCTACGAGAAGCACGGCGCCATCGCCGTCATCACCTTCGACCGGCCGGCCGCGCGCCACGCGCTGTCGCCGGAGATGATCTGCCGCCTGGCCGACGCGGTGATCGACTTCGCCGCCGACGACGCGCTGCGGGTGGCGGTGCTCACCGGCAGCGGCGACGTCGCCTTCTGCGCCGGCGGCGACCTGCAGCGCTCGATCCCGCTGATGTCCGGCGAGCGCCCGCCCGAGGACGACTGGGACCGGCGGCTGCTGGAGGATCCCCAGGTGCATGCGGCGTCGGCCTTTCGCGGCTACCCGCTGGACAAGCCGGTCATCGGCGCGGTCAACGGCGCCTGCATGGCCGCCGGGCTGGAGATCCTGCTCGGCACCGACATCCGCCTCGCGGCCGAGCACGCCACCTTCGCCCTGCCCGAGGTGCGCCGCGGCGTCATCCCCTTCGGCGGCTCGATGGCGCGGCTGCCGCGGCAGGTGCCGCTGGCCCGCGCGATGGAGATCATGCTCACCGGCGCCACCTTCGGCGCGGAGGAGGCGCTGCGCTGGGGCATCCTCAACCAGGTGGTGCCCAAGGAGCGCCTGCAGGCCGAGGCGATGGCACTGGCCGCACGCATCGCCGACAACGCGCCGCTGGCGGTGCAGGCGGTCAAGCGCACGGTGCTCGCCTCCAGCGGCCGGCCGCTGGACGAGGCGTTCCGGCTGGAGGACGAGGCCAAGCGCTTCATCATGACCACCGACGACGCGCGCGAGGGCCCGCGGGCCTTCATGGAGAAGCGGCCGCCGAAGTTCAGCGGCCGCTGAACCGGGGCGATCAGCCGCCGTTGGCGGCCATCGCCTTGCCGACCTCGTGCTGGCCCTGCTCGTGGCCGCTGACCGGCACCCGCTCGCCGGCGCGGTCGGTGACGGTGTCCATCACCGCGGCCAGCCGGCTGTCGATGTCGGGACCCATGCCCAGGTGCACGCCCTGCGTCATGGTCACGTGCGCAGCCTCGAAGCTGCCCGCGCCGGCCAGCAGCACCGTGCGGTTGGGCGCGTCCTGCGAGGCCATCACCAGCATGGCCGGCACCACGGCCTCCGGCTGCATGGCGTCCAGCACCGCCTGCGGGATGATGCCCTCGGTCATGCGGGTGGCCGCCGTGGGCGCCAGGCAGTTGACGCGGATGTCGTGCTTCTGTCCTTCGATCGACAGCGTCTGCATCAGCCCCACCAGCCCCATCTTCGCCGCGCCGTAGTTGGCCTGGCCGAAGTTGCCGTACAGGCCGGTCGACGAGGTGGTCATCACGATGCGGCCGTAGCCCTGCGCCTGCATCAGCGGCCAGACCGCCTTGGTGCAGACCACCGAGCCCATCAGGTGCACCTCCAGCACGAAGCGGAAGTCCTCCAGCGTCATCTTGGCGAAGCTCTTGTCGCGCAGCACGCCGGCGTTGTTGATGAGGATGTCCACCCGGCCCCAGGCGGCCACCGCCTCGTCCACCATGGCCTGCACGCCGGCCACGTCGGTGACCGAGCAGCCGTTGGCCATGGCCTCGCCGCCGGCCGCCCGGATCTCGTCGACCACCGCCAGCGCGGCGGCGCTGGAGCCGCCGGAGCCGTCCGTCGTGCTGCCCAGGTCGTTGACGACCACCTTGGCGCCGCGCGCCGCCAGCGCCAGCGCATGCTGGCGGCCCAGGCCGCCGCCGGCGCCGGTCACGATGGCCACGCGGCCGCTGAAGTCCAGACTCATCTCGTGTCGCTCCTCTTGTGATGCAGCGTTGCAGGGTAGCAAAGGGCTCGCCGGCCGGCTGTCGGCCGCGAAGCGGACGGCGCGGCCCACCGCCTCGGGACCCCTTCGGCCCCCGGTGGCAGGGAACCCCGGGGTCGGAGGGCTGTCATCAAGGTGTCACGACGCCCGCGGCGGCGCCATGCCACCCTGCGCGGCCTCACCCCCTGCTCCGATGAACCACGACGAACTGGAACTCAAGCTGCGCGTGCCCGCCGGCGCGCTGTCCGCGGTGCGCGAGGCCCTGCAGCAGCTCGGCGCCACGACGCTGCCGCTGCGCGCGCTGTACTTCGACACCGCCGACGGCCGCCTGGCCGCGGCCCGGCTGGCCCTGCGGCTGCGACTGGAGGGCGGGCGCTGGGTGCAGACGCTGAAGGCGCCGGGCGACAGCGCCGTGCACCGGCTGGAGCACGAGGTCGAGCTGCCGTACGCCGGCACCACGCCGCCGCCGCTGGACCTCGGGCGCCACCACGGCCATCCCGCGCTCGACCGCCTGCGCGAGGCCCTGCACGGTGTCGAGCCGTCGGCCCTGCAGCCGGTGCTGACCACCGAGGTCGACCGCCTGCACGCCGAGCACCGGCTGGGCGAGACGGTGGTCGAGCTCGCGCTGGACACCGGCCACGTGGCCGCCGGCGTACGCCGGGCCGAGCTCGCCGAACTGGAGCTGGAGCTCAAGGCGGGCCCGGCCGCGCCGTTGTTCGTGCTGGCCGCCGAGTGGACCGCCCGCCACGGGCTGTGGCTGAGCACGCTGCCCAAGGCCGCACGCGGCCTACGGCTGCTGCAACCGGCCGCGCCGTCGCCGCCGACCAAGGCGCGGCCGCTGCAGTTGGGCGACGACGCCGGTGCGGCGGACTTCCTGCGCGAGACGCTGCGCAACACGCTGGACCAGGTGCTGGCCAACCTGGGCGAGATCGCCGACGGCGAGGACGCGACCGACCTCGTCCACCAGGCCCGCGTCGGCCTGCGCCGCCTGCGCACCGCGTTGCGCGAGCTGCAGGCGCTGTCGCCCGCGCTCGACCCGGCCTGGGGCGTGCCCCTGGCCGAGGCCTTCGCCCGCCTGGGCGAACGGCGCGACGAGGCGGCGGTGTCCGCCGCGGTGCAGCCGCTGCTGCAGGCCGCCCATGCCCCGATGACCGGCTGGCCCCCACCACCGGCCGCCGACCTGGCGCCGGCCGTCCAGGCGCCGGCGCTGCAGGCCGCGCTGATCGGCCTGCTGGCGCTGTCGCATGCCGGTGACGAACGGTTCGCCGGCCTGAACCACGCCGCCCTGCGCCGCACGCTGGCCAAGCGGCTGCAGTCGCTGTGGAAGCGGGTGCGCCGCGACGGCATGCGCTTCGACCGCCTCACCACCGACGACCAGCACCGCGTGCGCAAGCGCCTCAAGCGCCTGCGCTACCTGGCGGAGTTCGCCCGCCCGCTGTGGCCGCACAAGGCGGTGGACCGCTGCCTCGACCGGCTGAAGCCGGCGCAGGAGGCGCTGGGGCAGCACAACGACGTGGCGGTGGCGGCCGATCGCTTCCGCGCCGCCATGGCCGCCCACCCCGAGGCGGGTTTCGCCGCCGGCTGGCTGCAGGCGTACCTGGCCGTCACCGCCCGCGACGCGCGCAAGGCGCTGTGCCGGCTGCAGGGTCGGCGGCTGGCCTTCTGGCGCGAGCCCGGGCGGCGCTGACGCCGCCGCGCCCTCGTCGGTCAGCCCGCCGGGCGCAGCAGCGCGCCGGCCCCCCGGCGCGACGGGGTCGAGCCCCAGCCGCACCAGCATCTGGTGCACCGTGCAGGCGGCGGTGGACACCGTGGGAAGGCCCAGCCGGTCCTCGATGGCCTGCAGCGCCGGCAGCGAGGGCATCTGCACGCAGGCCGAGGCCACCACCACGTCGGCGCGCCGGGTGTCCAGCCGCTGCACGTCCTGCAGCAACTGCATCGGGTCGCGGCGGCCGACCTCCAGGTTGTCGGGGATCTCGAAGCAGAGGGCGTCGACCACCTCGATGTCCTCCGACTCGATGTAGCGCACCACCAGGTCGGTGAGCGGTTTCATGTAGGGCGCCATCAGCGCGATGCGGCGCGCCTTCATCGCCTTCAGGCCGTCGATCAGCGCGCCGGCGGAGGTCATCACCGGCGCCTGGCAGCCGTTGGCGCGGGCCACCTCGGTGAGTTCGCGTTCGGTGGTGCGGTGGTGGCCCAGACCCATCGCCATGATGGCCACCAGGCAGGCGGTGCTCATCACGTCCACCCGCGCGTCGGCCAGTTCGGCGGCGCAGCGCAGGCCCTGCGCGTTCATCGCCTCCAGCTCCTCCTTGACCACCCGGTGCATGCGCATGCGGCTGGAATGGAAGGTGAAGCGTTCGTCGGGGCGCAGCGCCTCCCGCGCCCGCAGCATGGCCGGGATCTCGGTCTCCATCGTGGTGTTGGAACTGGGCACGATCTGCCCGATGCGGAACGTCCTGGGGGTCATGGCGTGGGCCTTGCGGTCAGTCGAGGGAGATGCTGGCCTGCCGCACGATGGCGCCGTAGCGCCGCGTGTCGGCGTCGGCCGAGCGCGTGATGTCGGCCGACGGCGCGGCCCAGGGCTGGAAGCCGAAGCCCGCCAGGCGGCCCTTGACGTCGGGCTCGGACAGCGCCTTGTTGACCGCCGCGTTGATGCGCTCGATCACCGGCCGCGGCGTGCCCTTGGGCGCGTACAGCGCCACCCAGGTGCCCAGTTCGAAGCCCGCCGGCCCGCCGGCCTCGCCCATGGTGGGCACCGATTCCTGGCCGGGCATGCGCGCCGGCGCCGCGTAGGCCAGCAGCCGCACCTTCTTCGCCTGCACCAGCGGCGCCACCGTGGCGGCCGTGCCGAAGGCCCAGTCGACCTCGCCCGTGGCCACCGAGGTGTAGAGCAGCGGCAGCTCCTTGAACGGCACGTGCGTCATCTGCGTGCCGGTGGCGGACTCCAGCATGGCCGCGCCGATGTGGGCCACGCTGCCGTAGCCCCAGGTGCCGTAGGTCATGCGGCCGCCCTTGGCCTTGGCGTCGGCCAGCAGCTCGGCCATCGTCTTCCACGGCGCGTTGGCGCCCACCACAACGAAGAAGTTGGTGTGGTAGAGCGGCGCCACCGGCTCGAAGTCCTTCACCGGGTCGAAAGGCAGCGACTTGTACAGCGTGGGCTGCAGCGTCATGTGGGTGGCGTCGACCGTCAGCAGCGTGTAGCCGTCCGGGGCCGAGCGCTTGACCTCGCCGGTGGAGATCCAACCGTTGGAGCCCGGCTTGTTGTCCACGATCACCTGCTGGCCCCAGGCCTGGCCCAGCTTCTCCCCCACCTGGCGGACCACCGCGTCCGGACCGCTGCCGGCCGAATAGGGCAACACCACCCGCACCGGTTTTTGCGGGAAGGTCTGCGCGGCGCACAGCGTGCTGGCGCCCAGGACGGAAGCGGCGAGCGCGAGGGCCCGCAGGAATCGGTGCGTCATGGTCTCTCCTGGTGTCTGGTGGATCAGGCGGCCTGCGCCTGCGGTTGGGGAGCGTCGTGCGGCGCGGCGTGCTGCGCCTGCCAGGCGGCCACGAAATGCGGGTCGCGCTGCATCAGGTCGGCGTGGCCGACCTGGCCGGTGCGCCGCATGTAGTCGTAGGCGAAGTCCAGCGGCGACAGGTGCAGCTTGTCGGCCACGTGCTCGTACCAGTCCAGGCTGCGGGCGGCGGCCTGCTGGAAGGTGCTGGAATGCGCGCGCCGCTGGCCCTCGAAGGCGGCGAAGGCGGCGGCCAGGTCGCGCGGGTGCTCGGCCAGCGCCCGCTGCAGCGCGATGGCGTCCTGCATCGCCATGCGGGTGCCCGAGCCCAGCGAGAAGTGCACCGTGCGCAGCGCATCGCCCAGCAGCACCATGTTGCGGTGGGTCCAGCGCTCGTTGCTGACGATGTTGGCCTCGAACCAGAGCGAGCGGTTGGTGAGCAGGTCGTGCCCGCCGAGGTCGGGCGCGAAGACCTCCGCGCACAGGCGGCGGCTGTCGTCCTCGCTGGCGTCCTCCAGCCCGGCGCGGCGCCAGGTGTCGGGGTCGACCTCGACCAGGAAGGTGCTGAACTCGGCGCTGTACTGGTAGGCGTGGGCGATGAACAGCCCGTGGGCACCGGGCCGGAAGATCAGCGACACCGGATGGAAGCGCTGGCGCGTGCCGTACCAGGCGAACTTGTTGCGCCGCTTCTCGAAGCGCGGGCGGAAGTGGTCGGCGAAGCGGGTGCGCGTGGCGCTGTTGCCGCCGTCGGCGGCCACCAGCAGGTCCACCCCGTCGGCCAGCGCCTGCACGTCGGCGATGCGGTGGCCGTGGTGCACCCGAACGCCGACGCGTTCGCAGGCGCGCTGCAGCACCTGCAGCATGTCCAGCCGCGCGGTGCGCGAGAAGTGGTTGCCCTGCACCTGCACCCGCGTGCCCTGGTGCACGATCTCCATGTAGTCGCAGCGCTCGTGGTGCGCCACGAACTCGGCATGGAACTCGGGGTCGGCCTCCTTCAGGAACGCCAGCCCGACGTCGGAGAACACCACGCCCCAGCCGTAGGTGGCGCCGGCGGGGTTCTGCTCGTAGACGTCGATCTGATGGCCGGGGTCGTGCTTCTTGGCCAGCAGCGAGAAGTACAGGCCGGCCGGGCCGGCGCCGATGACGGCGATCTTCATGTCGGGGCTCCAGGTTGCGCGGCGACCTGCGCCGTCTCGGCGGCGAGCAGTTCGGCGATGCGGCGCTTGAGCGCCGGCTTGTCCAGCTTGCCCACGCGGGTGACGGGGAAGCTGTCCACCACCTCCACGCGTTCGGGGCACTTGAACTTGGCCAGGCCCTGCGCGACGAGGAAGTCGGCCAGCGCCTTGACATCGGGCGTCGTGCGGCCGGGGCGCGGGATGAGGAAGACGCAGCCCTTCTCGCCGTAGAACGGATCGGGCATGGCGACCAGCTTGGCGTCGGCCACCGCGGGATGGCGGCTGACGAAGGCCTCCACTTCCTCGCAGCCGATCTTCTCGCCGCCTCGGTTGACGTTGTCGCGCAGCCGGCCCTCGAAGGCGTAGTGCCAGCGGCCGTCGACGTGGTGCGCGGTCATCATGTCGCCGGTGCGGTAGAAGCCGTCGCGGGTGAACGCCTCGGCGTTGGCCTGCGGGTGGCCGACATAACCCGTGAGCGTGGACGGCCCGCGGAAGCACAGTTCGCCGGCCTCGCCCGGGGCCACCGGCTCCTCGGTGCCAGGGCGCAGCAACACCAGTTCGTCGTCCTCGCAGCCGGAGGCGCCCTGCGTGGCATGACGGGCCTGCGCCGGCGCATCCGCCGGCGACCCCAGCAGCAGCCCTTCGGTGATGCCGTACAGGTTGGAGCACGGCACGCCCAGGTGCGCCTCCAGCGTGTCGGCGCGGCTCATGGTGGCGAACAGGCGCAGGCTGGACAGGTCGTGTTGCGCCAGGTCGCCGTAGGCCATGAGCTGCGGCGCGATCGGCCCGATGGACAGCGCATGCGTCACCCGGTGCTGCTCGACGAGTTCGAGCATGCGGCGGATGTCGACCTTGGGCATGAGCACCGCGCTCGTGCCGGCCAGCACCACGGGCATCAGGGCGTACAGCTGGCCGGCGTTGTGCATCAGCGGCAGCGACCAGACGACGCGGCCCTCGCCGTCGATGCGGAAGCGCCGCATCCAGCCGGCGGCGTGCCCGAGGTACTCGCCGTGGAAGCGCGGGATGATCTTCGGCACGCCGGTGGTGCCGCCCGAAAGCTGGAAGCTCAGCACGTCCTCGCGGCCGGGGGCGACGGCGGCCAGCCGCGCGCGCGCCGTGGCCAGCGGCATGCCGTCGATGAACCGCTGCAGCTCGTCGTCCGGCCCGCGCACGACGATGCGGTGCCGCAGCCCCGGGTGCCGGTCCATCATGCGGCGCGCGAAGGCCGGCAGGTCGAAGCCGGCGCTGAAGTCCGCCTGCACGAAGTACAGCCGCGCGCCCGACTGCTCGGCGAGCTGGCCGATCTCGACCTCGCGGTGCTGCGGCAGCGAGCACACCGGCACGATGCCCGCCTTGAAGCAGGCCAGCAGCACCAGCGCCGTCTCCACCGTGGTGCCGAGCTGGCAAAGGGCGCGGTCGCCGGGCTCGGCGCCGAACGCCAGCAGCGCGGCGGCGAGCCGCTCGCTGTCCTCGTCGAGCTGGCGGAAGCCGATGGTGCGCTCGTCGCTGATGAAGGCCGGCGCGTCGCCCCGCCGGGCGGCGGTGGCGCGCAGGGCATCGCCGACGCTGGCGTCGATCCAGCTGCCGCTGCCCAATGCGCGTCGTGCCCGCTCGGCGTCGGGGTAGACCACCCCGGGAACGGTGAAGCGTCGTGCCGTCATGGGCGGGTCTCCTTTGTGGGTGTGGTGGCGCGGTTCAGGCCACGGGGGCGATGACCACGCGGTCGCGGTCCAGCACCTCGATGCGGCCGTGCAGCCCGCCGGTGAAGAGGCCATACCAGACGGCGGGCTTGAGGCCCAGCGCCTTGCGGCCGAACTCGATCGGCGCCTGTGCCTCGATGCGGTCGTGGCCGTCCTGCGCCGTCACCGTGCAGTCGCCGCGCCGGCGCGCCTCGGCCACCAGAGAGGAAAACTCGTCGACCTGCGGCACGTACAGGCGGATGGGCGCGTTGGCACGGCCGTCGTCCAGCAGCGCAGCCTTGCGCGCCCACACATCGTCGATGCGGGTGACGCGGGTGCCCGCGGCACGCGCCGCGTCCTCGGCCTCGACGGCGGCCTGCAGCGTCAGCGCACCGTCGCGGGCGTCCAGCGCGGTGAGCGGCCGCAGCTTGCGGGTGAACTCGATGAAGTAGCCGTTGGGGTCGCGCACGTAGATCGACTCGATCACCTCGTGCCGCGTCTCGGCCGACACCTTCAGGCCCTGCGCCTCCAGGCGGTGCTTCCACTGCAGCAGGTCGGCCTCGGTCTCGACCTGCCAGGCGGTGTGGGTGGCGTCGAAGACATGGTCGTCCGGCGTCGGCGGCCGCTCGGCGCGGCCCTGCATCGACGCCGGCGGCTCGCTGCCCAGGTAGTAGAAGAAGGCGATGGTCGCGCCCTGGCCGGCATCGAAGAAGAAGTGCAGGAAGTCCGGGTGCGTGGACGGCCCCCAGCCGCGGGCGGAGATGACGTGCACCAGCGGCAGGCCGAGCAGGTCGCGGTAGAAGTGCAGCGTCTCCTTGAGCTTCCAGGTCGGGCGGGCGGTGTGGTCGACACCGTGCAGCGTGGGCGTGGGCAGGTCGCGGGCGGACATGGCGGTCTTTCGTCGAAGGGGTTGGCGGCGAAGGGGATCAGGCCGGGAAGCGCTCGCGCAGCCATTGCGCGAGCAGGCGGCCCGCGGCGTGACGTCCGGGCTCTTCGTCGGCGGTCAGCGCGCGGCCGTGGTGGTCACCGCGCACGCGCTCATGGCGCTTGTCGTGGCTGGCGATCGACTCGACGATGCGCCGCACGTCGCCGGGAAAGCAGGCCTGGTCGCCGGTGTACTCGACCACCAGCACCGGCTGCGTGAGGGCCGGTGCGCACGTCGCCAGCGTGGCGTTGGAACTCAGGCCCGACCAGGTCGACAGCCAGCTCTCGGGCGTGCACTGGCGGGCGAAACCCACCGCGCCGTAGTTGGACGCATAAGGGTCCGCGCCCCACAACGAGCCGAAGCGGCGGTCCGACGCATCGAGCGACAGGTCGAAGCAGCGCAGGTCGGCGTCGGTGCGCCAGACGTTGAGGATGGGCGTGTGGCCGGCCAGGCGCTTGTCGTCGCTCGTCGCCTCGCGACCCTGGGCCTTCACGCGTTGGCGGGCCGCCTGCCGGCGCTCGATGAGCGCCCTCGCCTTCGCGTCCAGCCGTGCCACGCGTTCGCGCTGGGCCGCGCGGTAGCGTTCGACGAACGCCGCGTCGTATCGCGTGCCCTCGCGACCGCGCCAGCCGTTGCCACGGTCGAGCGGGTCGAGCGTCGGGTCGACGGACAGCGGGTCGTCCTCGTCGGTGACGGAGGGGTCGATGCAGTTCATCAGCAGCGCGCCCTGCCCCGGGTGCGGGCCGACAAAGACCAGGCCGTCGGCTTGCGGCATGTCGAGTTCGCCCAGCTGGGTCGGCCGGCCGCCCGGCGTGCGGGCGAGGCGCTGCGAGCCTGGCAGCGCGGCCTGCTGCGCATAGAAGGCATAGAGCCCCGCGCCGCCGGAGTTGCCCAGCAGCACGATGCGGCGAAAGCCCTGTGCACGCAGGAACGTCAGGCCGGCCGCCACGTCGTGCAGCGCGAACTCGTGTTCCAGCCGCAGGTCGTTGCCCACCGAGCGCGGCTGCTGCGACCAGGCCGCGAACCCCGCGCCCACGATGTCGGGGATGAGGTAGTGGCAGGCCATGAACTCGCGCGGGTGCATGACACAGACGACGGTGTCGGTCGGCGTCGATGGCCGGTACAGCGCACCGCCGCAGGCGGCGCCGTCGGCGGTGCGCAGCACCACGTTGCGCGTCACCGCCCCGTCGGGCAGGTCGCGGGGGTTCCAGTCGGTGTTGAGGAAGCCGGCGGTGGCGGCATGGACGCTGGACATCGGCGTGGCGCAAGGCGCGGTGGCGAAGGCGATGGCCACATCATGCGCCTTGTTTGACGTCTACGTCAAACAATAGACGTTAGTGTTAACACGGGGTCGCAATGCGGCCGTGGCGTCATCGCCCCGGTTCGTGGATCGGGCAGAACCGGCGTCCGGCGACGCCGCGGATCAGCGTGTGCGGACCTTGGCCTCGAGCACGCCCAGCGCGTCGCGCATCTGCTCGAGCGCTTCGGCGGCGGTGTCGGCGCGCGCGCGCCGCGGCGTGGTGGCCATCAGCGAGCGCAGGCTGAAGTCGACGATGGTCTGCGCGACGCCTTCGGCCGGCACATCGCCGTCGGGATCGAACCACCAGGCGCACCAGTTGCACATGCCCAGGATGGCGAAGGCGCTGACGTGCGCGTTGACGCGGCGGAACACGCCGGCGTGGATGCCGCGCTCGATGGCGTCGACGAAGTTGTCCAGCACCGCGCGCCGCGATGCCGCGGCCTGCGACCGGTGCGGCTCGGGCAGGCTGCTCTCGCTGCGCTCGACGACACGGAACTGCAGCGGGTGACGGAGGATGAGGCTGGCGTGCTGCTCGACCAGGCGGCGCAGGGCCTCGTCCGGCGCCATTTCGGCACCGCTGCGCGCCAGCTCGCCGGCCATGCGCGCGGCCTGCTCGGTCACCTCCTCCGTCAGCGCCTGCAGCATCGACTCCTTGCTGGGGAAGTAGTAGTACAGCGCGGTGCGGGTGACGCCGACCGCATCGGCGATGTCGTTGATGTTGGTGCCGCCGAAGCCGCGTTCGATGAACAGCCGGCAGGCCGCGTCCAGCAGCGCCTGCCGTTGCTGGTCGTTGCGACGTGCGCGGCCCTTCGCGGCGGCAGTGGGTCTGGTCAAGTGCGGCTGGCGGTCGATGACGGATGACCCGGTCGAGTTTAGTGGTCGTGCCCGGCCAGCGGCGGCGGGACCACCAGCTCTCGGTATCCGGTGCCGGGGTCGTGCTCGCGGCGCAACGACCACTGCGGCAGGCGCAGCAGCAGCACCTCCGCGGTGGTGCGCACCAGGTTGCCGCGGCCCACGTGGCCGCCGACGACCCGGCCTTGCGCATCGGCCACCGCCATGTGCAGGTGCGCCCCGTCCGGCGTCAGCGTGCCGGACAGGGTGAGGATCTCGACCGGGCCGTCGAGCACCGTCTCGTCGTCCGCACCGGCCAGGCGCAATCGGACCCGCGACAGGCTGCCGATGCCGCTCAGCACGAAGGCCGACACGTCGCCGGCGGCCTCCAGCGCGGCGCGCAGGTCGTCGCCGGGACGCAACCGCAAGGGACACAGCGCCGACGCCATGAGCATGGAGGCTTCCCGAGTGGATGGAGACGCGATGCTACGGCCGCCCGACCAGCGCGCCGACCCAGGCGCCGCAGGCGACGCTCGCCACCCCGGGCACCAGGAAGAGGGGCAAGGTCAAGCCGCCGAGCGCCTCTGGCGGCGGCACCCGCGGCTTGACCGAGTTGCCCAGCGTGGTCAACGCCACGTCGGCGCCGAAGAAGACCGCGGCCACCAGCACCGTGACGGCAAAGACCTTCAACCACACCGCGGGGGACCGGGGCCAGATCGGGTGCCGCGGCCCCCAGGTCAGGACGGCACTGCCGAGCCCGAAGACCAGGACCCAGGCGACAGGCACGACGCCGACGGGCCGGAGCAGCGCCAGCAGCCCGGTGAACGCGACCGCATGCGCCAGCAGGCCGGCCAGCGCCGTCACGCCGTCCGCCGTTCGAAGCGCTGCTCGTTGACCCGCCGTCCCCACGTCGTGCCCTCACGTTGGTCCACCAGGCGAAAGCCATGGCCCTCGTACAGGTGCCGCGCGGCGTCCAGCCCCTCGAAGGTCCACAGGAACACCTTGCGGTACCCCCGTGCGTCGCAGAAGTCCATGGCCTGCGCCAGCAGGCGCCGCCCGACGCCCTGTCCCCGCAGCGCATCGGAGGTGATGAACCACCGCAGGTGCGCGCCTTCCGCTTCGACGTGCGAGGCGTCGATGACGATCGAACCTTCGACCTCCGTTTCACGCGCCAGCCACAGCCCGTCGCGGCCCGGCACGCAGCGCAGGCAGAACCGGCTCAGCTCGGTGGCCACCTTGGCCTCGAACTCGACGCCGAAGCCGCTGGCCCGGGCGTAGTACGACGCGTGCAGGGCCGCGATGCGGCCGATGCAGCCGGGGGCGTAGCCTTCGGAAAGGGTGGCGGGCATGGTCATGCCACCGCGCATTTGCGCACGGTGTGCAGGGTGCGGGTGGTGATCGTCCTGCCGAACGTCCGTTCCAGCAAGGCCATGAGGGCCGGCCCCTTCGGCCCCGGCACGTCGGCCGACAGCACCTCGGTTCCGGTGACGATCGGGATGTGGGCGCCGTCCTGCTCGATGGGCAGGGCGAGCGACAGCTCCGCCGGGCGCCGAAGGAAGGTGACCACCCGCTTGGCCGAGGCCGGCAGGTCGAAGGCGGCGAAGGGGTCGGACCCGACGAACCCTGCGGCCTCGAAGCTCAACGCTCGCGCCGGTAGTGCATCGCCACCGCGCCATTGCGCAGCGGCGTCGCCGAGACCAGGGCCAGCCGCCGCGTGCCGGGCAGCCCGCCAGCGTACAGCGTCGGGCCGTGCCCGGCGATGCGCGGGTGCACCAGCAGCCGGTACTCGTCGATCAGGTCCAGCCGGTCCAGCCCGGAGGCGAGTCGGGCGCTGCCGAGCAGCACGCCGTCGGGTGTCGCGTCCTTCAGCCGTTGCACGGTCTCGCGCAGGTCGCCGGCGAGGTGATGGCTGCGGGTCCATGGGTAGTGCGTCCGCGTCGACGACACCACGTACTTCGGCTTGGCCTCCAGCTTGACCGCCCACTCGCGCACCGCGGGCACCGCGGCCACCTCACCACGCGCGACCGCCGGCCAGTAGCCCTCCATCAGCTCGTACGTGACCCGGCCCCACAGCATCGCCCCGGCCTCGTCCATCAGGCGCGTGAAGAAGGCATGCGTCTCGTCGTCGGCGATGCCTTCCTGGTGGTCGGTGCAGCCGTCGAGGGTGAGGTTGAGGGTGAAGGTGAGGAGGCCCACTGCTCAAGCGTGTCCAAACTAGGTCACGGGTGCCATCGCCTTTGCGGCTCGAACTCCGCGAGGTATGCGGCCAGTTCCCTGCCCACCGGCTGCCTCCAGTCTGGCAAAGAGACCGTCCGGACCGTTCCCCAGCGGCGGGCGACACGGCTGGGCGCCGCCGCTACCGAAGCTGGCGCCGGCACCCCACAAGATCAACGCGGGCATATATTGGATCTCGCAGGTCGAGTGATCACGACACCCATGACCCATAGGGTCCGCCGCATTCTTGAATGCGAACCGCGCGCTGTCGATACCTCGGAAGTCGCGCCTGTCGAAGCAGAGTGCTCCGGCGGCAGGCAGACCAGAAGGTTCGGCGTCACTGCCTCCCCGCCACCAGGTCTCCCATCTCGAACCCACCCCCCAGCGCCCGCACCAGTGCCACCGCCACCGCCTGCCGGTCGGCGATCGCCTGCACCAGCGCCCGCCGCGCGTTCAAGGCGGTCACCTGCGCGGTGACCACCTCGGTGTAGCCCACCTGGCCGGCGCGGTAGCGGTTCTCCACCTGCGCCTGGGTCTGCACCGCGGCGTCGGCGGCTTCGCGGCGCAGGCCCTGCTGCTGGTCGAGCACGCGCAGCGCGGCGAGCTGGTCCTCGACGTCCTGGAAGGCGTTGAGCACGGTCTGGCGGTAGTTGGCCACCGACTGCACCCACGCCGCCTGGCTCTGGTCGATGGCGGCGCGACGGGCGCCGGCGTCGAAGATCGTCTGCGCCAGCGACAGGCCGAGCGACCAGGCCGTGGCGCTGAACAGGTCGCCGAGGCGGGTGGCGTTGCTGCCATAGCTGGCGCTGAGCTGCAGGCTGGGGAACAGCGCCGCCTGGGCGATGCCGATCTGCGCCTGCGCCACGTTGACCCGACGTTGCGCGGCGGCGATGTCAGGGCGGCGCTGCAGCAGCGTGCTGGGCAGGCTGGGCGGGATGTCGGGCCGCACCTCGGGCCGCCAGGCGGCGGGGGCCAGGGTGAAGCCGCCGGGCGCCTGGCCCACCAGCACGGCGATGGCGTGCTCGAACTGGGCGCGGCTGCGCTCCAGCGTCAGCAGGTCGGCGCGGGCGTTGGCCAGCTGGGTCTGCGCCTGCAGCACGTCGCTCTTCGGCGCCACGCCGACGGTGTAGCGGTTCTGCGTGATCTGCAGCGAGCGTTCGTAGGCCGCGATCGTTTCGCGCAGCAGCGCGGCCTCGGCCTCGCCGCTGCGCAGCGCGAGGTAGTTGGCGGCCAGCTCTCCGGTGACCGACAGGCGCAGCGCGGCCAGGTCGGCGGCGCTGGCCTCGGCGCCGGCCTGCGCGGCGTTGACGCCGCCGCGCAGCCGACCCCACAGGTCGGCCTCCCAACTCGCGCCCAGACTGGCCGAGAAGCGGTTGCCGCGCGCGCTGCTGGTCACGGTGCCGGCGGTCGGGTTGACGCTGCTCACCGTGCCGCTGCCGGTGCTGTTGCCGCTGCGGGTGGCGCCGCCGCTGGCGGTGAGCACCGGCCACAGCGCCGCGCGCTGCTGGCGCACCAGCGCCTGCGACTGCTCCAGCGCGGCGGCGGCGGCTTCCAGGTTGGCGTTGGCCTGCAGGGCCTGCGTGGCCAGTTGGTCGAGCACCGGGTCGCCGAAGCCCTGCCACCAGGGCCCGCGCTCGACACCGTCCGCCGGCTGCGCGGTCGTCCAGCCCGGCGGCGCTTCCTTGAAGGCCGCGGGCACCGCCAGCGCCTGCGGCTGGCGCGTCGGGCCGCTGGCACAGCCGGTCAGCACGGCCAGGGCGATCAGGGTGGGAAGCAGCGGGCGTGCGGTCATGTGGCAGGCAGGGCCGCGGCGCGGCGCCAGCGGCGCGGCCACCACGAGCGGCCGCTGAGGCGGTCGAGCAGCAGGTAGACCACCGGCGTGGTCAGCAGGGTGAGCAGCTGGCTGGCGATGAGCCCGCCGATGATGGCGATGCCCAGCGGCCGGCGCAGCTCGGCGCCGTCGCCGAAGCCGACGGCCAGCGGCAGGGCGCCCAGCGCCGCGGCCAGCGTGGTCATCAGGATCGGACGGAAGCGCAGCAGGCAGGCCTCGCGCACCGCTTCCAATGCCGTCGCGCCGGCGCGTTCGGCCTGCAGCGCGAAGTCGATGATGAGGATGGCGTTCTTCTTGACGATGCCGATGAGCAGGAAGACGCCGATCAGCGCGATGAGCGAGAACTCCAGCCGGAACATCAGCAGCGCCAGCACCGCGCCCACGCCGGCCGAGGGCAGCGTTGAGAGCACCGTCAGCGGGTGCACCAGGCTTTCGTAGAGCACGCCCAGCACCAGGTAGATGACCACCAGCGCCGCCAGGACGAGCAGCGGCTGCTGACCCTGCGACTGCTGGAAGTTGCGCGCGGTGCCCTGGAAGCTGCCGCGCACGTTGGACGGCAGGCGGATCTCGTCGGCCAGCTCGCGCAGCCCGGCCTGGGCCTCGCCCAGCGCCCGCCCTTCCGGCAGGTTGAAGGCGATGGTGGCGGCCAGCTCGCCGTCCTGGTGGGCGACCGACGCGGCGGTCGGCCGCTCGCGGAAGGTGGCGATGGCCGACAGCGGCACCATGGTGGTGGCGCCGCCGGTCGCCAGCGGCGTGCCCGCCGAGGCGTCGCGCAGCGACGGGTTGACCACCGCGTTGCTGCTGCCCGCGCCGCTGGCCGCGGCGGAGGGGTTGAGCGCCGCCTGCGCCTGCGCCGCACTCGCCGTGCCGGCGGCGGTGAGGCCGCGCGCCGGCACCATCACGTCGGCCAGCGCCGCCGGCGTGCGGCCCCAGCCCGGTGCCGCTTCGAGGATGACGCGGTACTGGTTCAGCTCATCGTAGAGGGTCGCCGCCTGGCGCTGGCCGAAGGCGCTGTACAGCGCGTTGTCGATGTCGCGGGGGGTGATGCCCAGACGCGCGGCGCGCTCGCGGTCGATGTCGACATAGGCCTCGACGCCGTTCTGCTGCAGGTCGGTGTCGACGTCGGTGAACAGCTCGGGCCGGCCGCGCATGGCCAGCGCCAGGCGCTCGGCCCAGGTGCGCAGCTCGGCCGGGTCGGCGGCCTTCAGCGTGTATTGGATGCTGGCGTTGGCCGAGCGCCCGCCGAAGCGCAGGTCCTGCACCGGGTTGAGGAAGAGCTGCACGCCGGTGACCCGCGCGATCTGCGGCCGCAGGCGGGCGATGACCGCCTGGGCGCCCTCGGTGCGCTCGGGGCGCGGCTTGAGGTTGACGAAGAGGAAGCCGCCACCCGCCCGGCCGCCGCCGGTGAAGCCGACCACCGTGTCCACCGCCGGGTCCCGGTGGATGACGTCCACCAGCTGGCGCAGCTTGGCCTGCAGCGCCTCGAAGCTGATGCTCTGGTCGGCGCGCAGGCCGCCGTTGAGCTGGCCGGTGTCCTGCTGCGGGAAGAAGCCCTTGGGCACCTGGGCGAAGAGGTAGACGTTGAGGCCGATCACCGCCAACAGGATGAGCATCACCAGCGCCTTGGCGTGCAGCGCCCAGTCGAGCGCGCGGGCGTAGGCGCCGAGCAGCGCGTCCTGCGCCCGCTCGAAGCCGCGGGCGATGCGGCCGGGCCGGCGGCCGGTGCCCTCGGCCTTGAGCAGCCAGGCGCACATCATCGGCGTGGTGGTCAGCGAGATCACCAGCGACACCAGCACCGCCGCCGACAGCGTGACCGCGAACTCGCGGAACAGCCGCCCCACCAGGTCGCCCATGAACAGCAGCGGGATGAACACCGCCACCAGCGACAGGCTGATCGACAGCACGGTGAAGCCCACCTCCTTGGCGCCGAGCAGCGCGGCCTCGAAGGGCCGCATGCCGCGCTCGATGTGGCGGCTGGTGTTCTCCAGCACGACGATGGCGTCGTCGACGACGAAGCCGGTGGCCACCGTCAGCGCCATCAGGCTGAGGTTGTTGAGCGAGAAGCCGAGCAGCTTCATCACGCCGAAGGTGGCCAGCAGCGACACCACCGTGGCCACCGCCGGGATCAGCGTGGCGCGCCAGCGGCGCAGGAACACGCCGACCACCGCCACCACCAGCACGATGCTGATGAGCAGCGTGATCTCCACCTCGTGCAGCGAGGCGCGGATGGAGGCGGTGGCGTCGGAGGCCACCTGCAGCTCGATGTCCGGCGGCATCTGCGCGCGCAGGGACGGCAGCAGCGCGCGCACCGAGTCCACCGTCTCGATGATGTTGGCGTTGGGCTGCCGGGTGATCAGCACGATCACCGCCGGCTGGCCGTTGAACAGGCCCAACTGCCGCCGGTCCTCCTGCCCGTCGATCACCCGCGCGATGTCGCGCAGGCGCACCGGCGCGCCGTCGCGCCAGGCGATGACGAGGTCGCGGTAGGCGTCGGCGTCGCGGCGCTGGTCGGCGTCCAGGCCCTGGGTGGCGGTGTAGACCTGCAGGCGTTCGCCGCCCACCTCCACCGCGCCCTTGGGCCGGTTGGCGGTGGCGGCCTGCACGGCGGCGCGCACGTCCTCCATCGCCAGGCCCATGCGGGCCAGCGCCAGCGGGTTCACCTCCACCCGCACCGCGGGCAGCGAGCCGCCGCCGATCTCCACGTCGCCCACGCCCTGCACCTGCGCGATGCGCTGCTGCAGCACGTTGGACACCGCGTCGACGATCTGCCCCGGCGACCGGGTCTTGGAGGTGAGCGCCAGGATGATCACCGGCGCCGCCGCCGGGTTGGCCTTGCGGTAGGTCGGGTTGCTGCGCAGCGTGGCCGGCAGGTCGGCGCGCGAGGCGTTGATCGCCGCCTGCACCTCGCGCGCCGCGCCGTCGGCGTCGCGCGAGAGGTCGAACTGCAGGTTGATGCGGGTGGAGCCGATGCCGCTGGTGGAGGTGATCTCGTTGACGCCCGCGATGCTGCCCAGCCGCCGCTCCAGCGGCGTGGCCACGCTGCTGGCCATGGTGGCCGGGCTGGCGCCGGGCACGTTGGCGCTGACGGTGACGACCGGGAAGTCGACCTGCGGCAGCGGCGACACCGGCAGCGTGAAGAAGGCGGCCGCGCCGGCCAGCGCGAGGCCGAGGGTCAGCAGCACGGTCGCCACCGGGCGCTGGATGAAGGGCCGCGACAGGTTCATCGGCCGCCCTGCCCTTCGGTCAGGCCCTCGGCGTCGCGCGGGCCCTCGACGTCCACCGGCGCGCGCGACGGCGCCCGCCCGAAGCGCCGACCCAGCCGGTCGAAGGCCAGGTAGATCACCGGCGTGGTGAACAGCGTCAGCAGCTGGCTGGCGATCAGCCCGCCGAAGATGGCCAGGCCCAGCGGCCGGCGCAGCTCGGCGCCCTCGCCGAAGCCCAGCATCAGCGGCACCGCGGCGAACAGCGCGGCGAAGGTGGTCATCAGGATGGGCCGCAGGCGCAGCAGCGCCGCCTCGCGGATGGCCTCGTGCGGGCTGCGGCCCTCGTGCCGTTCGGCGTCGAGCGCGAAGTCGATCATCATGATCGCGTTCTTCTTGACGATGCCGATCAGGAGGATGATGCCGATGATGCCGATGACCCCCAGGTCCTGGCCGCTGATCCACAACGCGAGCAGCGCGCCGACGCCCGCCGACGGCAGCGTGGACAGGATGGTCAGCGGGTGGACGTAGCTCTCGTAGAGCACGCCCAGCACGATGTAGACGCAGACCACCGCCGCCAGGATCAGCCAGAGCTGGCTGACGAGCGACTGCTCGTAGGCGCCGGCCGCGCCGAGGAAGCTCAGGGAGACCGACTCGGGCAGGCCGATCGACGCCGCCGCGTCGCGCACCTGCTGCACCGCCGCGCCCAGCGCGGTGCCGGGGGCGGTGTCGAAGCCCAGCGTGGCCGACGGGTACTGCGCGACATGGCTCAACTGCAGCGGCGCCTCGACCTCGCTGATGCGTGCCACGGCCGACAGCGGCACGGTGTCGCCGCCGCTGGTGCGCAGCGGCAGCTGGTGCAGCGCCTGCGGCGACTGCTGGGTGTCGGGCCGCGCTTCCAGGATCACCCGGTACTGGTTGGTCGGCGTGAAGATGGTGGAGACGATGCGCTGGCCGAAGGCGTTGTACAGCGCGTCGTCCAGCGCCGCGGCGGTGATGCCCAGCCGCGCGGCGCTGTCGCGGTCGAGCTGCACCTGCAGCGCGCGGCCCATGGCGCCGGCGTCGGTCACCACGTTGGCCAGGCCGGCCTGTCGCTTCATCGCCTCGACCAGCTTCAGCGACCAGTTGCGCACCGTGGCGGTGTCGGCGCCCTCCAGCGAGGCGCGGTACAGCGTGGCGCCGCCCTCGGCGTCGATGGTCAGGTCCTGCGTCGGCTGCAGCACCAGCGACACGCCGGCCACCGCGGCGGCGCGCTGCTGCAGCCGCTGCAGCAACGCGTCCAGGCCGGGCCGGCCGTCGCGCTGCAGCTGGATCAACAGGCGGCCGGTGTGCAGCAGCGTGCTGTTGGCCGCGTCGACGCCGACGAAGCTGGCCACGTTGCGCACCGCCGGGTCGGCCAGCAGCGCCCGCGCCAGCTCGGCCTGCAGGCTGGCCATGCGGGGGTAGGACACCTCCTGCGCGGCCTCCACCCGGCCCTGCAGCTGGCCGGTGTCCTGCGTCGGGAACAGGCCCTTGGGGATGCCCAGGTACAGCAGCACGGTGAGCACCAGCGTGGCCAGCGCCACCAGCAGCGTCAGGCCCTGGCGCGCCAGCACGCCGTCCAGCGTGCGGGCGTAGCCGGCGACCAGCCGGTCGAAGCCGCGCTGGAACCTGCGGGCGAAGCGGCCCGGCGGGCCCTCCTCGCGCAGCCAGCGCGCGCACATCATCGGCACCAGCGTCAGCGACACCACCGCCGACAGGCCGATGGTGATGGCCAGCGTGACCGCGAACTCGCGGAACAGGCGCCCCACCACGTCGCCCATGAAGAGCAGCGGGATCAACACCGCCACCAGCGAGACGGTGAGCGAGACGATGGTGAAGCCGATCTGCGAGGCGCCGCGGATGGCGGCGTCCATCGCCGCGCGGGGGGCCCGCAGGGCGGCCGGCCCTGCGTTCCATCTCCAGGTGGCGGGCGATGTTCTCGATCATCACGATGGCGTCGTCGACGACGAAGCCGGTGGCGATGGTCAGCGCCATCAGGCTCAGGTTGTTCAGCGAGTAGCCGAGCAGCTGCATGAAGCCCAGCGTGCCGATCAGCGAGATCGGCACCGCCAGGCTGGCGATCAGCGTGGCGCGCCAGCTGTGCAGGAAGGCGAAGATGACCAGCACCACCAGCACCACGGCCAGCACCAGCTCCCACGCCACGTGCTTGACCGACGCGCGGATGCCGGTGGTGCGGTCGGCCAGCACCGCCACCTGGATGCCGCCGGGCAGCGCCGACTGCAGCTCGGGCAGGCGGTTGCGGATGGCGTCCACCGTGTCGATGACGTTGGCCCCCGGCTGGCGCTGCACGTTGAGCACCACGGCCGGCTTGAGCACCGGCACCACATCCGCATCGGCGGCGGTGTCCGCCGACGCGCGGCTGCGGCAGTCGCCGTCCGCCATCGCGGCCGCGCAGGGCCAGCCGGCCCAGGCGCCGAGCCGGGTGTTTTCGGCCCCGTCGACGATGCGCGCCACGTCCTTCAGCCGCACCGGTGCGCCGTTGCGCCAGGCCACCACCAGCTCGCGGTAGTCGTCGGCGACCACCAGCTGGTCGTTGGCGTTGATGCTGTAGCTGCGGGCGGCGCCTTCGAGGCTGCCCTTGGCCTGGTTGGCGTTGGCCGCCGAGATGGCGTTGCGCAGCGTGTCCAGGCCCAGGCCCTGCGCGGCCAGCGCCTGGGCGTCGGCCTGGATGCGCACCGCCGGCCGCTGGCCGCCGGCCAGGCTGACCAGGCCGACGCCCGGCACCTGCGAGATCTTCTGCGCCAGCCGCGTCTGCACCAGGTCCTGCACCTGCGTCAGCTGCAGCGTGTCGGAGGTGACGGCCAGCGTCAGCACCGGCGCGTCGGCCGGATTGACCTTGGCGTAGATGGGCGGCGCCGGCAGGTCGGCCGGCAGCAGGGCGTTGGCGGCGTTGATGGCGGCCTGCACCTGCTGCTCGGCCACATCGAGCTTCAGGCCGAGGGCGAACTGCAGCACGATGACGGAGACGCCGGCGGCGCTGTTGCTGCTCATGCGCGCCAGGCCGGGCATCTGGCCGAACTGGCGCTCCAGCGGCGCGGTGACGGTCTGCGCCATCACCTCCGGGCTGCCGCCGGGGTACAGCGTCTGCACCTGGATGGTCGGGTAGTCGACCTGCGGCAGCGCCGACAGCGGCAGCAGCCGCAGCGCGACCAGGCCCGACAGCAGGATGGCCAGCATCAGCAGCGAGGTGGCCACCGGCCGCAGGATGAACAGCCGGGAGATGCCGCCCGGCGCACCATCGGCGGCCGGCGTCGGGGTGTCGATGCGGCGATCGTCGCTCACGGCGCCGCCGCCGCTGCGTCCTGCGCCGGCCGCTGGCGCCGCGGCCGGCCTTCCCCGGACGCCCCCCGGGCGCGCCCGCATCGGATGCCGACGCGCCGGGGGCGGAGGCGGCGCCCGCCCGGCGGCCGCCCGCCGGGCCCTCGCCGGGCAGCACCACCCGGCCGCCATCGCGCAGCCGGTCGGCGCCTTCGGTCACCACCCGCTCGCCGGGCTGCAGGCCTTTCAGCACCGCCAGCCGCTCGCCCATCATCGGCCCGCGCTGGATGGGCCGCATCTGCACCGTGCGGTCGGCCTGCACGACGAAGACGAACTCGCCCTGCGCGCCCTGCCGCACCGCCGATAGCGGCACCGTGACCACGCCCTTGAGCAGGTCCAGCTGCAGCCGCAGGTTGACGAACTGGTTGGCGATGAGCCCGCCGTCGGCGTTGTCGAAGCGGGCCTTGGCGCGCACGGTGCCGGTCTGCACGTCGACCTGGTTGTCCAGCGTCCAGAAGCGGCCCTCGGCCAGCACCTGGCTGCGGCTGCGGTCCAGCGCGCGCGCCGGCAGGGGACCCTTGGCCGCCTGCGCCTGCACTTCGGGCACGCGGTCCTGCGGCACCGCGAAGACCACGTCCACCGGCGACAGCTGGGTGATGACGACCAGCCCGGCGGCGTCGGACGAGCTGACCAGGTTGCCGGCGTCCACCGCGCGCAGGCCGATGCGACCGGCCACCGGCGAGACGATGCGGGTGTAGGACAGGTTGAGCCGGGCGTTCGCCTCGGCCGCGCGGTCGGTGGTGACCGTGCCTTCGAGCTGGCGCACCAGCGCGGCCTGGGTGTCCACGTCCTGGCGGGCGATGGAGTCCTGCTTGAGCAGCGTCTCGTAGCGCTGCAGCGTCAGGCGGGCGTTCTCCAGCTGCGCCTCGTCGCGCTGGCGGGTGCCGATGGCCTGCTGCAGCGCGATCTCGAACGGTCGGGGGTCGATCTGCGCCAGCAGCTCGCCCTTCTTCACCAGCTGGCCCTCGCGGAACAGCACCTGCTGCAGCACGCCGGAGACCTGCGGCCGCAGGGTGACCGTGGCGATCGGCGTCACCGTGCCCAAGGCGTCGAGAACCACCGGCACATCGGCCGGCTGCGCCGGCGCCACGCCGACGGTGACCGGCGCGCCCCGGCCGCCCCCGCCGCCGCCCCCCGGCGGCGCCATGCCCGGGGGACCGCCGGCCATGCCGCCGCCGGGCGGGCCGCCGGGGGCCGCGGCCGGCGGGCGATGGGTCAGCCACCAGGCCAGCGCGCCGAGGGCGATCAGGCCCAGCAGGGCGACGACGGTGCCGCGCCAGCGGCGACGCGGCCGGACGGCCACCGGGCTGGGGGAGGACGGCGGTTCAGCGGGAGCGGCAGGCGGCATGGAGGGCGGTCAAGGACGGCAGGGCTTCGCGGCGATGGCCGGACGGGTCACGGCCGGGCCTTCTTACGGACCCGGGCCGCCACCCGACCATTGCACGCCGTGGGTGTTGCCAGTGTGTTGCTCTGACGCATCGCACAGGCAACACAGGGCCCGCAGGGCCCTGTGTGGGTCGACCGCCAGGCCCGTGCCTGGGGGTGCTCAGGAATCCGCGGTGAAGCCGATCTTCTGCACCAGCGGGGCCCAGCGCTCGAACTCGGCGCGCTGGCTGCGCGCCATGTCGGCGCCGGTGGAGCCCTGGGCCAGCAGGCCGACCTGGGCGGCGCCGTCGATCAGGGCCTTGTCCTTCAGCGCCTGGTTGATGGCGGTGTTCGCCGCCGCGACGACCGCGGCGGGGGTCCGCGCCGGGACGTAGAAGCCGAACCATTCCTCGGTGGTCAGCTCGGAGAAGCCCTGCTCCGCGAACGTGGCCACGTCCTGCGCGAAGGGCAGGCGCTGGCGGCCGCTGGTGGCGATCAGGCGCAGCTTGCCGGCGCGGTGGTTGGGCAGCGGGTCGCCGGCCGGGCAGAACACGCTGGCGAGCTGGCCGCCCATCACGTCGGTGATGGCGGGCACGCTGCCGCGGTAGGGCACGTGCTTGTAGTCGATGGCCTGGCTCAGGCCCAGCAGCGCGCCCAGGAAGTGCGGCGTGGAGCCGGCGGCCGGGCTGCCGTAGTTGGCCTTGTCGGGGTTGGCCTTGAGCCAGGCGACGAAGCCGCGCACGTCCTTCACGCTGTCCGGCACCATGGGCCCGACCGACAGGCCGTGGTGCATGATGGCCGCGATCGACACCGGCACGAAGTCGGCCACCGGGTCGTAGCTCAGCTTCTTGTAGACGTGCGGGTAGATCGAGGTGCAGGAGAACGGCGTCAGGCACAGCACGCTGCCGTCGGCCGGCGAAGCCTTCAGCGTCTCCAGCGCGATGCGGCCGCCGGCACCGGGCTTGTTCTCCACCACCGCCGCGGTCCTGCCATAGCCGGCCGCCGCCAGCCGTTCGGCCACCCGGCGGGCGACGATGTCGCCCGAGCTGCCGGCCGGGAAGCCGTAGAGGATCTTCGGCTGCTCGATGGCCTGCGCACGCGCGGCCGGCACGCCGAGCGTGGCCAGCACGGTGGAGCCGAGGGCGGCCTGGGTGAAGCGGCGGCGGGTGGTCATGCGAGGTCTCCTTCTCCGGGGGTTCGAGTGGGTCGATCGATCAAAGTATCGGCGTGAACTCAGTGGACGGCCTCAGGGTTCTCGACGAGCCGCGCAGGCGTCATGACGGCTGCACCACCCGCGCATCCGTGGGCGTGGCGTACAGCGCCTGCACCCAGGCCGCCCGCCGCTGCAGCACCGCCCGCTGGTTGAGGTAGCCCTTGTCGGTGATCTCGCCGCCGTCGGCGCTGGGCGGTTCGTCCAGCACCAGCACGCGGACCGGGCACTGCGAGGAGCCGCCGCCTTCGGCCTTCATCCGGGCCAGGCCGTCGGCCAGGGCGGCGCGCAGGGCCTCGGGCGCCAGCGCGCGGCCCTCGGCGCTGAGGAACAGCAGCGCGCCCACCTCGTCGCGGTCGTGGCCGGTGATCACCGCGTCCTGCACCCAGGGGGCCAGCGCCGAGATGAGCTTCGGCCGCAGCGTGCCCACCGACACCCAGGTGCCGCTGCCCAGCTTGAAGTCCTCCGCCACGCGGCCGTCGAACACCACGCCGGCCTCGGGCCGGCCGGGCTCGAGCAGCCGGCCGGCGTCGCCGATCCGGTAGAAGCCTTCGTCGTCGAAGGCCTGCGCGGTCAGGTCCGGCGCGTCGCGGTAGCCGGGGAACACCGACGGCCCGCGCACCCGCATCTCCAGCTTGCCGCCGTTGGGCACGAACTTCAGTTCCATGCCCGGCACCGGCAGGCCGATGACGCCGGCGCGCTCCAGCGTCCAGTGCGCGCTGGTGACGGTGGGCGAGGTCTCGGTCGAGCCCCAGGAGGTGGTGAACCACAACGGCCGCTGCGGCCGCACGCGCCGGGCCAGTGCCGACAGCCGGTCCCAGGTGGACTGCGGCAGCGCCGCGCCGGCGTAGAAGACCATGCGCATGCGCGCCAGCGCCTGCGCGGCCAGCGTCGTCGGCGGCCTCCAGGAAGGGCAGCAGCATGTCGAAGCCGCGCGGCACGTTGAAGTACAGCGTGGGCTGCACCTCGCGCAGGTTGCGCACGCTGCGCTCGACCAGGCCCGGCGCCGGCCGGCCCTCGTCGATGAACAGGCTGCCGCCGTTGCGCAGCACCAGGTTCAGGTTGTGGTTGCCGCCGAAGGTGTGGCTCCAGGGCAGCCAGTCCAGGACCACCGGCTTCTCGTGGTCGAGGAAGCGCCAGACCTGCCCGATCATCTGCTGGTTGGCGCACAGCATGCGGTGGGTGTTGACCACCACCTTCGGGGTGCCGGTGGAACCGGAGGTCAGCAGGTACTTGGCGTGGTCGTCGGGGCGCACCGCCTCGAAGGCGCGTCGCACGCCCTCGCCCTCGACGGCCGCCAGCAGGGTGTCGAAGCCGATGCCGCCGGGGACGTCGGCGGCGCCGCGGCTGAAGACCCGCGGCGCGGCGACGTCGCAGGCGGCCATGGCCCTGCCGTACACCGCCGCATCGGTGGCGTAGACCAGGCCGGGCTGCAGCGCGGTGAGGATGGCGCGCAGCTTGGCGTGGTCCTGCGTCATGCGCGAATAGGCGCTGGACACGGTGCACACCGGCCGGCCGACGTACAGCGCGGCCAGCATCAGCAGCGCATGGTCGACCGCGTTGTCCGACAGCACCACCACCGGTCGGCCGGCGGGCAGCGCCAGGTCGAGCAGGCCCTGGCCGACCGCGCCCACCGCCTGGCGCACCCGGGCGTAGCTCAGCCGGCGCCAGTCGCCGGCGGCGTCGCGCTCGGCCAGGCAGGTCGCGTCGGGCGTCTCGCGCGCCCAGCGGTCGACCCAGTCGCCGATGCAGCGCACAGGCGCCTGCAGCGGCAGCGGCGATCGCAGCACGAACACGCCGCCGGGTCGGTCCTCGCGCAGCACGGCCGCAGGGGCCAGGTCCTGCGCCGTGGGGTCGGCCATGGAGCCTCCTTCAAGATCACATGCACCGTACACCGGTGTATGTTCATGGACCAGAATCTATCCACTCGTCCGGCCACCACGCATCCGGGTTTGCACCCCGTTCAATACGGTGGTGTATGGAGCGATGCTATGGCTCATGCCCGTGACACGACGAGATGCCGCCGCCCGCACGCGCCCGCAGCGTCCATCGGCCGCCCCGGCCGACGAGCCGAGAAGCCCGCTGACGCCCGACGCCTGGATCGCCGCGGCCACCGACCAGCTGGTGGCCCACGGCATCGACTCGGTGCGGGTGGACGTGCTGGCGCGCACGCTGGGCGTCACCCGCGGCAGCTTCTACTGGCACTTCGAGGACCGCGAGGACCTGCTGAAGGCGGTGCTGAAGGCGTGGCGCGACGCGGCCACCGAGCTGCTGATCGCGCGCTTCGAGCGCCGGCAGAGCGATCCGCGCAAGCTGCTCAAGGAGCTGATCTCGCTGCCCTTCCGCGGCCGGGCCGCGCGCCGCGCCGCCGGCATCGAGATCGCCATCCGCGCCTGGGCGCGGCGCGACCCGATGGCGCGGCAGGCGCTGGACGACGTCGACTCGCGCCGCATCGCCTTCTGCACGCAGTGCTTCTCGGCGCTGGGGTTCTCGATGCGGGAGGCGCGGGCGCGGGCCTTCCTGCTCTACGGCTACGAGGTGTCGGAGTCGATCCTCTGGAACCAGGGCAACGACGCCCAGAAGGGCGACCGCAGCGCACTGATGACGCAGCTGCTGCTGCTGCCGGTGTTGGACCTCAGTAGGTCTCCAGGTGCAGCCGCCCCTGTGCCTTGAGCTGCGGGCCGATCGCATCCCAGTCCAGCCCGGCGTCGCGCGCGACGTCGCGCAGCGCCAGCACCACGCCCTCCTCCATCGCCTTCAGCCCGCAGACGTAGAAGTGGGCGTTCGGGTCCTTCAGCATCTCGGCCAGGTCGGCGGCCCGCTCGCGCATCAGGTCCTGCACGTAGCGCTTGGGCTGGCCGGGCGTCCGGCTGAAGGCCAGGTGGATGTCGATGAAGTCCTTCGGAAGGCTCTGCAGCGGGCCGAAGTACGGCAGCTCCTGCTGGGTGCGTGCGCCGAAGAACAGCATCAGCTTGCCGCCTTCGAACTTGCCCGATGCGCGCAGCCGCCGCCGCCATTCCGTCATCGCCCGCATCGGCGCGGAGCCGGTGCCGGTGCAGATCATGACGATGTGGCTCTTCGGGTGGTTGGGCATCAGGAAGGTGGCGCCGAAGGGCCCGATCACCTCCACCGTGTCGCCCACCTTCAGGTCGCACAGGTAATTGCTGGCCAGCCCGCGAACCGGTCGGCCCTGGTGATCCTCCAGCACGCGCTTGACCGTCACCGACAGGTTGTTGTAGCCGGGCCGCTCGCCGTTGCGCGGGCTGGCGATGCTGTACTGGCGCGCATGGTGCGGCCGGCCGCCGGCGTCGGTGCCCGGCGGCACGATGCCGATGGACTGGCCCTCCAGCACCGGGAAGGGCAGCTGGCCGAAGTCCAGCACGATGTGGTGGGTGTCGTACTCGCGGCCCACCTCGGTGACGCGGAAGTTGCCGGTCACCGTGGCCGTCACCGACTTGGCGGCCGACTTCGGCCCGTAGAGGTTGGTGTAGGCGTGCGCGGCCGACCAGGGCGGCAGCGCGGCGTTGTACTGCGCGCTGTTGAAGGCCGCCTCGCCGGCCGGCACCGGGGCCGCCGCGGGGGCCGGCTCGGCCAGCGCCTGCCCGGTCAGGCCGTCACCCGCCAGTTGCTCGGGCGGCAGCTCGCCGGGCAGCACGTCCCAGCTGAGCTGCTCTTCCAGCGTGTAGGCCCGGACCTTGGGCACCGACCGCCAGTTGTCGATCGATCCGGTGGGGCACGGCGGCACGCAGGCCATGCAGAGGTTGCACTTGTCCGCATCGACCACGTAGTTGCGGTCGTCGTGCGTGATCGCGCCCACCGGGCAGGTGGCCTCGCAGGTGTTGCAGCGGATGCAGATCTCCGGGTCGATCAGGTGCTGCTGGATGACGGTGATCTCTGCGACGGCGTTCACATCGGGCTCCTGCAGCGCAAGGACTTCAGCCGAACCTCACGTATTCGAAGTTGACCGGCTGTCGGTTGATGCCCATCACCGGCGGGGCGATCCAGTTGGCGAACTTGCCCGGCTCGACCACCCGGCCCATCAGGCTGGCGACAAAGGCGCGGTCTTCCGCCGTCGGCAGCCATTCGCCGACCTTGGCATTCCATTCGGCCTCGGACACCACCCGCCCCTCGGGCGACACCTTGGCGCCCGACAACGCGCCGATGTTGCGGTGGAAGGCCTTGTGCGGCACGGTGAGCCGCGTCGGGATGCCGGCCTTGTCGAGCACCTTGTTCCAGCGCTCGACACCGGCGATGCTGTCCTTGATGTAGTCGTCGCGCAGCACCTCGTTCAGCGCGTTGAGCATCGGCACCTCTCGCTCGACCAGCTGGCCGTTCTGGATGGCGAGCACCTTGTAGGTCTGGCCCTTGAGGACATGGTCGTCCGTGCGCTTGCCCTCCTCGAAGCGGCCTTTCAGGCCGGTGGAGTAGAAGGTGGCGGCGTTGCTCGACTCGTCGGCGCCGAACAGGTCGATGGTCACGCTGTAGTGGAAATTGAGGTAGCGCTGCAGCGTCGGCAGGTCGATGACCCCGGCCTCGCGCAGCCTCTTCGGGTCGTCGGTCTTCAGCTCGTTCATCACCTGGGCGGTGCGCTGGATGACGCGGCTGACGCCCGACTCGCCCACGAACATGTGGTGCGCCTCTTCGGTCAGCATGAACTTCGTCGTGCGCGCCAGCGGGTCGAAGGCGCTTTCGGCCAGCGCGCTCAGCTGGAACTTGCCGTCGCGGTCGGTGAAGTAGGTGAACATGAAGAACGCCAGCCAGTCGGGCGTCTGCTCGTTGAAGGCCTGCAGGATGCGCGGGTTGTCCTGCTGGCCGCTGCGGCGCTCGAGCAGCGCCTCGCCCTCCTCGCGGCCGTCGCGGCCGAAGTGCTTGTGCAGCAGGTAGACCATGGCCCACAGGTGGCGGCCTTCCTCGACGTTGATCTGGTAGAGGTTGCGCAGGTCGTACATGCTGGGCGCGGTCAGGCCCAGGTGGCGCTGCTGCTCCACCGAGGCCGGCTCGGTGTCGCCCTGCGTCACGATGATGCGGCGCAGGTTGGCCCGGTACTCGCCCGGCACGTCGGTCCAGGCACGTTCGCCCTTGTGGTCGCCGAAGTGGATCTCGCGGTTGGCGTCGCCCGGGTTGAGGAAGATGCCCCAGCGGTAGTCGCGCATCTTCACGTGCCCGAACTGGGCCCAGCCCTGCGGGTCGACGCTGACGGCGGTGCGCAGGTACACCTCCGTGCCGGTGCTGCCCTCGGGGCCCATGTCGTCCCACCAAGACAGGAAGTTGGGCTGCCACTGCTCCAGCGCCCGCTTGAGCGTGCGGTCCTCGGCCAGGTTGACGTTGTTGGGGATCTTCTCGGCGTAGTCGATGGTGCTCATGTCGTGCTCCTGAATGCTCAAACCCGGTTCCAGTCGAAGGCGGCCTTGTCGCCCTTGCCGTAGACCTTCAGGGCGCCCTTCTCGCCGACGGCGTTGGGCCGCTGGAAGATCCAGTTCTGCCAGGCGGTGAGGCGGCCGAAGACCCGGGTCAGCATGGTCTCGGGCCCGTTGAAGCGCAGGTTGGCTTCCATGCCGGTCAGCGCGTCGGGGCTCATCGCCACCCGTTCCTCGACGGCGATGCGCACCTCGTCGTCCCAGTCGATGTCGTCCGGGTTGGCGGTGACCAGGCCGAGGGCGAAGGCCTGGTCGGCGTCCAGCGGCCGGCCCATCGCCTCGCGCGCGGCGGCCAGCGGCGCGGCCTCGTCGTAGAAGCGGCGGCCCAGCCGGCTCTGGCCGGTGACCATGGGGTAGGTGCCGAAGTTGATCTCGCCCACCGTGAGCCTGGGCGCGCGCGCCTCGTCGTCGGGCAGCGCCAGCATGTAGCTGCGGTCGCAGGCCAGCGCCAGCTCGAGGAAGGTGCCGGCGAAGCACGACCCCGGCTCGATCAGCGCGAACAGGCTGCGCGAGGACACGTCCAGCCGCGACAGCGTGCGGCGCAGCAGGCCGGTGGTCTCGCGCACCAGCCAGTGGTCACGGTGCTGCAGCAGCGTGCCGTCCATCGCCTGCACCGCGGCGGCGTCGCCCTCGGTCTTGATCAGCCAGGTGCCGATCTCCAGCTCGTTGGTGCGCATCTGCAGGATGGCGTCGTCGAGCTGGCGGCCGAGCTGCAGCGGGTACCAGTCCGAGCCGGCGGCCTCGATGCCGGCGACGTCGGTCGGCTGCGCGCCGGTAGGCGCCTTCACGGTGAAGGTGGCGGTGCGCTTGGCGCGGTCGATTTCCACCGTGACATGGGCATAGCGCAGGGCGTCGGCCTCCACGGTGCAGGGGATCGGCGTCAGCGCCACGCCCTTCGCGTCGGCCGGCCGGTCGCTGCGGGCGGCCAGCTCCAGCGCCCGCTCCTGCACCTTCTGCGCGAACACGGCCGGCTTGGCGATGTCGTCGACCAGACGCCAGTCCTTCGCCCGCGCGCCGCGCACGCCCTCGGTGGTGGTGCAGAAGATGTCGGCCAGGTCGTGGCGCACGTGGCGCTTGTCGGTGACACGGGTCAGGCCGCCGGTGCCGGGCAGCACGCCCAGCAGCGGCACCTCGGGCAGGCTGACGGCGCTCGAGCGGTCGTCGACCAGGATGATCTCGTCGCAGGCCAGCGCCAGCTCGTAGCCGCCGCCGGCGCAGGCGCCGTTGACCGCCGCGATGAACTTCAGGCCCGAGTGCTGCGACGAGTCCTCGATGCCGTTGCGCGTCTCGTTGGTGAACTTGCAGAAGTTCACCTTCCACGCATGGCTGCTGACGCCCAGCATGAAGATGTTGGCGCCCGAACAGAACACCTTCTCCTTGGCGCTGGTGACGACCACCGTGCGCACCTCGGGGTGCTCGAAGCGGATGCGGTTCAAGGCGTCGTGCAGCTCGATGTCGACGCCCAGGTCGTAGCTGTTGAGCTTGAGCTTGTAGCCGGGCTTGAGACCGCCGTTCTCGTCGAAGTCGGCCACCAGCGTGGCCAGCGGACCCTCGAACTTCAGCTTCCAGTGGCGGTAGCGGGACGGGTCGGTCTGGTAGTCGACGCGAAGGTTTTGGGTCACGGCGAACCTCTCCGGGGTCGGATCAATGACATGCAGCATATTGCCGCAAGCCGGAGAGGGTCAAGCAGTTTTGTGCATGACGTGGGGTTTCTCCGGACGCACCGCGTCAAACGCTCCAATCGACCTTGCCGAGCAACCCGTGCAGCGCCGCCTTGAGGCCGGCGTAAGCATCGTCCAGGCTGCGGCCGGAGGTGTTGAACGCCAGGTCCGCCTTGGCATAGAAGGCGGTGCGGCCGGCCAGGATGCGCTTGAGGTCGTCCATCGCCTCGCGGTGGCCGGACATCGGCCGCAGGTCCCCTTGCGCCAGCACCCGCCGCATGTGGTCCTCGGGCTCGGCCTGCAGCCACACCGTGGTGCAGTGGCCGAGCAGCAGGTTGAAGTTCGCCGCGTCGGACACCAGGCCGCCCGGCGTGGCGATCACCGCCTCCGGGTGGATCTGCAGCGCCTCCTCCAGCGCCCGGCGCTCGTAGCGGCGGTAGGCGTTGGCGCCGTACAGCGAATGGATCTCGGTGATGCTGCAGCCGGCCACCTCCTCGATGGCGCGGCTGAGTTCGACGAAGGTCCAGCCCAGGTCGTCGGCCAGCCGGCGGCCGAGGGTGGACTTGCCCGCGCCCCGCAGGCCGATCAGCGCGATGTGCGTGCGCCGGGCGGGCTTGGCCGCGCCGTCGCCGAAGAGCTCGGTCAGCTTCAGCCGGGCGCGCTGCAGTTCGGCTTCGTCGCGGCCGGCCAGCAGCTCGCGGATGAGCAGCCACTCGGGGCTGGCGGTGGTGACGTCGCCGATCAGCTCGGCCAGCGGCGACTGCAGCGCCTGCGCCACCTGCTGCAGCACCAGGATGGAGGCGTTGCCGACGCCGTATTCCAGGTTGGCGAGGTGGCGCTCCGACACCTCGGCCGACGCCGCCAGCTGCTTGCGCGTCAACCCCCGTCGTGCGCGCAGGTTGCGGACCCGTTCGCCGAGGGCGGTGAGCAGCGGGTCGCGCGGCGCCTCGGCCGCCGCGCCGCGATCGGCGGCCGCGTCGTTGGCCGCCGGCTCGTCGGCCTTGGCTTGGGGGGCGGTGGTGTCGCGGGCCATGGTCGGTGTTTACACCAGTATATGCACTATCGTTCTTGACACTGCGCCCACCCCCTGCGTATCGTGCGGCGCCTGATCTGCACCATATTGCATCTTCTGGCCGGACCGGCCGCAGGTTTACCCGACCCGCCATGAACGACCGCTTCCAGTCCCTGATCGCCGAGGTCACCACCGCCATCGCCGGCCGCCCGTTGGACGGCGCGCTCGAAGGCTGGCTGAACCGGCAGTTCCCAGCCGACGGCCCGTGGTTCTCATCGACCGTGCAGGCCTGCCGGGACGGCATCGCCGAAGGCTGGATGTGCGCCCGCGGCGAGCCCAGCCTGCGCTGGGGCCGGGTGGCCAAGCCCAGCGAGGCGCTGGCCGGCTTCTCCATCGACGTGGTCGACATGAACGACATCGCCGGCCCGCACCACGCCCATCCCCAGGGCGAGATCGACCTGGTGATGCCGCTCACCCCCGGCGCCACCTTCGACGGCCAGGGCGCCGGCTGGAAGGTCTACGGCCCCGGCACCGCGCACCGCCCCACCGTGCGCCAGGGCCGCGCCCTGGTGCTCTACCTGCTGCCCCAGGGCAGCATCGAATTCAGCCAGGCGGCCTGAGATGACGGAGCTTTTGCACAACCACCTCGGCGGCCGCTGGCAGGCCGGTGAGGGCCCAGGCACCACGCTGCGCGACCCGGTGCTGGGTACCGACCTGGTCCGCGTCTCCAGCGACGGCCTCGACCTGGCGGCCGGCTTCGCCTTCGCCCGCGACACCGGCGGCGCCGCGCTGCGCGCCCTCACCTACCGCCAGCGCGCCGCGCTGCTGGGCGAGGTGGGCAAGGTGCTGGCGGCGAACAAGGCCGCCTACTACGAGATCGCCACCGCCAACAGCGGCACCACGCAGAAGGACTCGGGCGTCGACATCGAGGGCGCGCTGTTCACCCTCGGCCAGTACGCCCGCTGGGGCGACACGCTGGGCAATGCGAGGTTCCTGCTCGACGGGCCGGCGGTGCCGCTGTCCAAGGACGGCGTGTTCCGCAGCCAGCACCTGCTGGCGCCCACGCGCGGCCTGGCGCTGTTCATCAACGCCTTCAACTTCCCCGCCTGGGGAGTGTGGGAGAAGGCCGGACCGGCGCTGCTGTCCGGCGTGCCGGTGGTGGTCAAGCCGGCCACCGTCACCGCCTGGCTGACGCAACGCATGGTGCACGACGTCGTCGAGGCCGGCGTGCTGCCGGCCGGCGCGCTGTCCATCGTCTGCGGCGGCTCGGCCGGCCTGCTCGACGCGCTGCAACCCTTCGACGTGGTGTCCTTCACCGGCTCGGCCGACACCGCCGCGCTGCTGCGCCGGCATCCGGCCTTCGCCGAACGCTCGGTGCGGCTGAACGTCGAGGCCGACAGCCTGAACTCCGCCCTGCTGGCGCCGGACGCCACGCCCGGCAGCGCCGCCTTCGAGCTGCTGGTGGGCGAGGTGGCGCGCGAGATGACCGTCAAGTCGGGCCAGAAATGCACCGCCATCCGGCGCGTCTTCGTGCCCGAGGCGCTGTACGGCGCGGTCGGCGAGGCGGTCGCCGCCAAGCTCAGAACGACCACCGTCGGCAACCCGCGTCACGACGGCGTGCGCATGGGCTCGCTCGTCGGCCGGGCGCAGTGGCAGTCGGTGCAGGACGGCCTGGCCCGGTTGATGGGCCAGTCGCAGGCGCTGTTCGACGGCCGCGACGTGCCGCTGGTCGACGCCGACCCGGCGGTGGCCGCCTGCATCGGCCCGGTGCTGCTGGGCTGCACCACGCCGGACGAGGCCGACGCGGTGCACCGCACCGAGGTCTTCGGCCCGGTGGCCACGCTGATGTCCTACCGCAGCGTCGAGCAGGCGCAGGCGCTGATCCGCCGCGGCGAAGGCTCGCTGGTGGTCTCGGTGGTGGCCGAGGACCCGGCCTTCGTCGGCGAGGCGGCCCTGTCGCTGGCCGACAGCCACGGCCGGGTGCATGGCCTGACGGCCGAGGTGGCCGCACGGCACACCGGCCACGGCAACGTCATGCCGCAGTCGCTGCACGGCGGCCCCGGCCGCGCCGGCGGCGGCGAGGAACTGGGCGGCCTGCGTGCGCTGGGCTTCTACCACCGCCGCAGCGCCGTGCAGGCCGGCGAATCGGCGCTGGCCGCGCTCGCCGCGCAGGCGGCGGCGCTGCCGCAGTGACGAAGACCGCGCCGCCGCCCGTCGCGGCGGCCGGTCCTTCCCCCGTCAAGTCCTCGTGAGAAGGACCGTTCGCAGGAGACCGCCATGGCCCACGCCCGCTTGAACGACCCACCCGTCGCCCCGCCGCCCGTCACCTTCAACTTCGCCGAGCACCTGTTCGAGCGGAACGAGGCGCGGGCCGCCAAGACGGCCTACCTCGACGACCACGGCGCCCTGAGTTATGGCGAACTGGCCGGGCGTGCGCGTCGCCTGGCGGCCGGCCTGCTGGCCCTGGGCGTGCGGCGCGAGGAGCGGGTGCTGCTGCTGATGCAGGACACCCTCGACTGGCCGGTGGCCTTCCTCGGCGCGCTGCACGCGGGCGTGGTGCCGGTGGCCGTCAACACCCTGCTCACCGCCGACGACATCGCCTACCTGCTCGGGCACAGCCGGGTGCAGGCGGCGCTGGTGTCCGGCGCGCTGCTGCCGGTGCTGCAGCAGGCGATGGAGAAGACCCGGCACGAACTGCGGCACCTGCTCGTCTCGCAGCCGGCCGGCGATCTGCCCGCCGTCGCACAGGCCCTGGCCGGGTTCATCGACGGCCAGACGCCCGCGGCCCATGCCGCCATGACCTGCGCCGACGAACCCGCCTTCTGGCTCTATTCGTCGGGCTCCACCGGGCGGCCCAAGGGCACGGTGCACAGCCACGCCAACCTGTACTGGACGGCGGAGCTCTACGGCCGCCGGCTGCTGGGCCTGCGCGAAGACGACGTGGTGTTCTCCGCGGCCAAGCTGTTCTTCGCCTACGGCCTGGGCAACGCGCTGAGCTTTCCCTTGAGCGTCGGCGCCACCACCGTGCTGATGGCCGGCCGGCCGACGCCCGACGCCTGCTTCGAGCGCCTGACGCGGCATCGGCCCACCGTCTTCTGCGGCGCGCCCACCGGCTACGCCGGCATGCTGGCCTCGCCCGCCCTGCCCGCCCGCGAGGCGGTGGGCCTGCGCCTGTGCTCGTCGGCCGGCGAGGCCCTGCCGCAGGACATCGGCGAGCGCTGGCAGGCGCACTTCGGCGCGCCCATCATCGACGGCATCGGCTCGACCGAGATGCTGCACATCTTCCTGTCCAACCGCCCGGGCGACGTGCGCTACGGCACCACCGGCCGGCCGGTGCCGGGCTACGAGGTCGAGCTGCGCGGCGAGGACGGCCGGCCGGTGGCCGACGGCGAGGTGGGCGACCTCTACATCCAGGGGCCGAGCGCCGCGCTGATGTACTGGAACCACCGCGAGAAGTCGCGCGACACCTTCCAGGGCGCCTGGACCAAGAGCGGCGACAAGTACACCCGCGACGCCGACGGCTACTACACCTACGCCGGTCGCAGCGACGACATGCTCAAGGTCAGCGGCCAGTACGTCTCGCCCTTCGAGGTCGAGGCGACGCTGGTGCAGCACCCCGCGGTGCTGGAGGCGGCCGTCATCGGCGTGCCGGACGAGAACGGGCTGACGCGGGTGAAGGCCTACGTGGTGCTCAAGGACGGCGGTGCCGGCGGCGAGGCGCTGGACGCGGAGCTCAAGGCCTTCGTCAAGTCGCGGCTGGCGCCGCACAAGTACCCGCGGCTGCTGGCCTTCGTGCCGGAGCTGCCGAAGACCGCCACCGGCAAGATCCAGCGCTTCCGCCTGCGCGCGCTGGCGGCGTCGCAGCCATGAGCGCTACCGCACGGCCGCTCCGAAGGGAGCGCTGCGTCCCTCCTGGAGGGACGCAGCGAAGCGAAAGGGTGCACCAGTGAACGTGCGGGTCCACTGGGACGGCCACGACCATCGGATCGAGTTCGAATGGCTGGCCCCGCAGCGCCGGCACCGGCCGCTGCTGGTCTTCCTGCACGAGGGCCTGGGCTCGGTGGCGATGTGGCGCGACTTTCCCGCCCGGCTGTGCGACGCCGCCGACTGCCGCGGCCTGGTGTTCTCGCGCTGGGGCTACGGCCAGTCGACCCCGCGCCAGCCGCACGAGCGCTGGCCGGTGGACTTCATGCACCGGCAGGCCAGCGCGTTCCTGCCGGCCTTCTTCGCCGCCTTGGACCTCGACACCCGGGCCGAACCGCCCTGGCTGTACGGCCACAGCGACGGCGGCTCCATCGCGCTGCTGCACGCCGCCGCCTTTCCCGACCGGGTGGCAGGGCTGGTCGTCGCCGCACCGCACATCCTGGTCGAGGACCTCAGCGTGGCCAGCATCGACAAGGCGCGCGATGCCTACCTGGCGACCGACCTGCGCGCCAAGCTGGGCCGCTACCATGCCGACCCGGACTCGGCGTTCTGGGGCTGGAACGACGTCTGGCTGGACCCGGCCTTCCGCGACTGGGACATCCGGGCGGCGCTGCCGGCCATCCGCTGCCCGGTGCTGGCCATCCAGGGCGTCGACGACGAATACGGCACCATGGCGCAGATCGAGGGCATCGCCGAGGCGGTGCCGCAGGCGCAATTGCTGCGGCTGGACGACTGCGGCCACTCGCCGCACCGCGACCAGCCGCAGGCGGTGCTGCAGGCGGTGAGCGGGCTGATGCGCTGAGGGACGGCACCGGTTTCATCCGCCGCAGTTCGGGGCGATTCTTCTTTCCAGCACGACCACGACGGGGCGAGGCCCCGAGGAGATGACGATGAGAAGCACCTTCCGCGCCGCGGCCCTGGCCGCCGCCACCACGCTGGCCTTCACCGGCGGGCTGGCGCAGGCCCAGTCCGACAAGATCAAGGTCGGCCTCATGCTGCCGTACACCGGCACCTTCGCCGCCCTGGGCGTCGCCATCGAGAACGGCTTCCGGCTCTACATGGAGGAGAACGGCGGCAAGCTCGGCGGCAAGACGGTGGAGTTCTTCAAGGTCGACGACGAGTCCGACCCGGCCAAGGCCACCGACAACGCCAACAAGCTGGTCAAGCGCGACAACGTCGACGTGCTCGTCGGCACCGTGCATTCGGGCGTGGCCATGGCGCTGGCCAAGGTGGCCCGCGACAACAACACCCTGCTCATCATCCCCAACGCCGGCGCCGACGCGCTGACCGGCCCGCTGTGCGCGGCCAACGTCTTCCGCAGCAGCTTCTCCAACTCCCAGCCGGGCTACGCCATGGGCCTGGTCGCGGCCGAGAAGCAGAAGCACAAGACGGCCATCACCATCAGCTGGAAGTACGCCGCCGGCGACGAGTCGGTCAAGGGCTTCAAGGACGGCTTCGAGTCCAAGGGCGGCAAGGTGGTCAAGGAGCTGAACCTGCCCTTCCCCAACGTCGAGTTCCAGGCGCTGCTCACCGAGATCGCCGCGCAGAAGCCGGACGCGGTCTACGCCTTCTTCGCCGGTGGCGGCGCCGTCAAGTTCGTCAAGGACTACGCGGCGGCCGGCCTGAAGGACAAGATCCCGCTGTACGGCCCCGGCTTCCTCACCGACGGCACGCTGGAGGCGCAGGGCGCCGCCGCCGCCGGCATGCTCACCGCGCTGCACTACGCCGACGACCTGAACATCCCGAAGGACAAGGCCTTCCGCCTGGCCTACGCCAAGACCTTCAAGCTGCAGCCCGACGTCTACGCGGTGCAGGGCTACGACGCGGCGCAGATGCTGGCCGCCGGCCTGAAGGCCGCGGGCGGCGACATCGCCAAGCGCGACGCGGTGGTCAAGGGCATCGAGCAGGCCAAGATCGACAGCCCGCGCGGCGTCTTCACCGTCAGCAAGGCGCACAACCCGGTGCAGGACTTCTACCTGCGCAAGGTCGAGGGCAACATGAACAAGAACGTCGGCGTCGCCGCCAAGCAGCTCGCCGACCCGGGCCGCGGCTGCAAACTGTGAACCTTGAGCCCCCGGCCCTCGGGGGCCGCCCTCCGAGGGGGCACGACGCAGGACCGGGGGACCCGGATCCTGCGCCGCTCCTCGGCCCGTACCGCCCCTGACCGCTGTCGCGGTCCGTCCCAGAGGGACCTGCCTGGACCACCGTCCCGATGGACCTGACCACCTTTCTCATCCAGTGCCTGAACAGCGTCCAGTACGGCCTGCTGCTGTTCCTGGTGGCCAGCGGGCTGACGCTGATCTTCGGGATCATGGGCGTCATCAACCTGGCGCACGGCAGCTTCTACATGGTGGGGGCCTACCTGGCCTTCACCCTGTCGGCGCTCACCGGCGACTTCGTGCTGTCGCTGCTGCTGGGCATCGTGCTCACGGTGGCGCTGGGCTACCTGCTGGAGTGGGCCTTCTTCAGCTTCCTCTACGAGCGTGAGCACCTGCAGCAGGTGCTGATGACCTACGGCCTGATCCTGGTCTTCGAGGAGCTGCGCAGCATCCTGGTCGGCGACGACGTGCACGGGGTGCCGGTGCCGGCCTGGCTGGCCGGGTCGGTGCCGCTGGGAGAGAACATGACCTACCCGGTCTACCGCTTGTTCATCTCCGCGGTGTGCCTGGCCGTGGCCGCGGCGATGATGTGGACCTTCCGCTCGACGCGGCTGGGCATGCGCATCCGCGCCGGCGCGACCAACCGCGAGATGGTGCAGTCGCTGGGGGTCAACATCTCGGTGCTGTACCGCATCGTCTTCGCCGTCGGCGTGGCGCTGGCGGCGCTGGCCGGCATGGTGGCCGCGCCGGTGGCCTCGGTCTATCCCGGCATGGGCGGCCAGGTGCTCATCATCTGCTTCGTGGTGGTGGTCATCGGCGGCATCGGCTCGGTCAAGGGCGCGCTGGTGGCCGCGCTGGCGGTGGGCTTCGTCGACACCTTCGGCAAGGTGCTGTGGCAGGAAGGCGCCGGCGCGCTGACCTACCTGCTCATGGCCGTCATCCTGATCTGGCGGCCCGAGGGCCTCTTCAAGCAGGGCACGTGATGCTGCGCTGGACCCTTCTCTTCGCGCTGGCCGCCAGCCTGCCCTGGTGGCCGGAGCCGGTGGGCAGCAAGTTCCACCTGGAGCTCGGGGCCCAGGTGCTGACCATGGCCATCTTCGCGCTCAGCCTGCAGCTGCTGGTGGGCTTCACCGGGCTGGTGAGCCTGGGCCATGCGGCCTTCTTCGGCGCCGCGGCCTACACCGCCGCGCTGCTGGCGCCCGAAAGCGAGGCCGGCAACGGCTGGACGATGCTGGCCGCCTCGGTCGGCGTGGCCGGTGCGCTGTCGCTGCTCATCGGCCTCTTCGTCATGCGCACCAAGGGCGTGTACTTCATCATGGTCACGCTGGCCTTCGCACAGCTGGTGTACTTCGTCGTCCACGACACCAAGGGCTTCGGCGGCAGCGACGGCGCCTACCTGTACTTCAAGCCCGAGTTCACCGTCGGCGCGTCGAAGCTGGTGGACCTGGACCAGCCGGCGCAGCTGTACTGGTTCTCGCTGGCGCTGACGGCGGTGACCGTGGCGGTGCTCGGCCTGGTGCTGCGCTCGCGGCTGGGCCACGCCTTCGTCGGCATCCGCCACAACGAGCAGCGCATGCGCGCCGCCGGCTTCCCGACCCTGGCCTACAAGCTGGCCAGCTTCACCATCGGCGGCGCGCTGGCCGGGCTGGCCGGTTTCCTCTACGCGGCACGCACCGGCTACGTCAACCCGGAGCTGCTGTCCTGGCACCAGTCGGGCAACGCGCTGCTGATGATCATCCTCGGCGGGCTCGGCAGCCTGGGCGGCGCCATCGCCGGCGCGGTGGCCTTCGTGCTGCTGTCCGAATGGTTCAGCGGCCTCACCAAGCACTGGCAGCTGCTGCTCGGCGGCTTCATCATCGTCATCGTGGCGGTGCTGCCGCAGGGGCTGATGGGCGGGCTGTCGCTGCTGAAGCGCCGTCGCCGTGCGGCGGCCACGCCCCTGGGCGCCGCCGTTCAGGAGGGCCGGCCATGAGCTCCCGCACGGCCGCTCCGAAGGGAGCGCTCGTCCCCTTCGGAAGGACCCACGAAGTGGAGGGTGCGCCAATGAGCGCTCCCGCACGGCCGCTCCGAAGGGAGCGCTCGTCCCTCTCGGAGGGACCCACGAAGTGGAGGGTGCGCCAATGAGCGCCGTGCCGGTCCTCGAGGCCCATGGGGTGACGCGCCGCTTCGGCGCCCTGGTGGCGGTGGACAACGTCTCGCTGGCGCTGCACAGGAACCGGATCCACGCCGTCATCGGCACCAACGGCGCCGGCAAGTCGACGCTGATCAACCTGCTGTCCGGCGAGGTCCCGCTGTCGGCCGGCACGGTGAGTCTGGACGGCCAGGACATCAGCCGCTGGCCGCAGCCCAGGCGCGCCGACGCCGGCCTCAACCGCAGCTACCAGCGCAACAACGTCTTCCTGCCGCTGACCGTGCGCGAGAACTGCCGCCTGGCCGCGCAGGCGCGCCGCCCCCGCCCCTGGGCGGTGTGGGAATCGGCGCAGGCCTGCCGTCACAGCCGCCGCTTGGCCGACGAGGCGATGGACCGCGCCGGCCTGGCCGACCGCGCCGACCGCGTCGCGGCCAGCCTGTCGCACGGCCAGAAGCGGCAGCTGGAGGTGGCGATGTGCCTGGCCACCGCGCCGCGCGCGGTGATGCTGGACGAGCCGCTGGCCGGCATGGGCGCCGAGGAATCGCAGCGCATGCTCGACCTGCTGCGCGCCCTGCGCGCCGACCACGCCCTGCTGCTGGTGGAGCACGACATGGACGCGGTGTTCGCCGTCGCCGACGAGATCACCGTCATGGTCAACGGCGCGGTGCTGGCCAGCGGCGCGCCGCAGGCCGTGCGCGAGAACGCACAGGTGCAAGCGGCCTACCTGGGAGGCCACGCATGACCACGCCGCTGCTCATCGAAGCGACCGGCGTGCAGGCCTGGTACGGCAGCAGCCACGTGCTGCGCGGCGTCGACCTCACGCTGGCCGAGGGCGAGACGCTGGGCCTGCTCGGCCGCAACGGCATGGGCAAGTCGACGCTCATCCGCACCCTGCTCGGCCATGTCAAGCAGCGCGACGGCCGCATCCGCGTCGCCGGCGAGGACTGCTCGCGCGCCGCGCCGCACCGCGTGGCGCAGCTGGGCATCGCCTACGTGCCCGAGGGCCGCGGCGTCTTTCCCAACCTCACGGTGCGCGAGAACCTGGTCATGGCGGCCCGGCCGCCGGCCGACGGCAGCCCGGCGGTCTGGACCTACGACCGCATCATGGCCACCTTCCCCCGGCTGTCCGAGCGGGTGGGCAACCTCGGCTCGCAGCTGTCCGGCGGCGAGCAGCAGATGCTGTCCATCGGCCGCGCGCTGATGACGCACCCCAAGGCCATCGTGCTCGACGAGGCCACCGAAGGACTGGCCCCGCTGATCGTCGACGAGATCTGGCGCGTCATCGCCACCATCCGCCAGACCGGCCTGGCGACCATCGTCGTCGACCGCAACTACCGCCGCGTCATCGCCCAGGCCGACCGCGTGGTCGTGCTGCAGAAGGGCGAGGTGGTGCTGGCCGGCGCCAGCGCCGCGGTGCAGGACGATCCGGCGCTGGCCGGCTACCTGGGCGTCTGAACGCCCGACGGGTGGGCCGCCTGATCCGAACGGCGGCCCGGGACGTAAAAGCGGCATCGTCCCTCGCTCCCGCGCTCATGCCCGCTGCCAGCACCGCCACCGCCATCCACTGGGTCGAACAGGGCCTGGTGCCCGACACCGCGGTGCGCTTCGGCATCCGCCGGCTGCTGAAGGCGCGGCTGGCCGAGCTGTCGAGCGGCGATGCCGAAGCCACCGCGCGGCTGACGCAGGACTTCGTCGCGTCGCTGCGCGCCGCCCCCTGGCCCTGGTGCCGGAGAAGGCCAACGAGCAGCACTACGAGGTGCCGGCGGCCTTCTTCGAGGCGGTGCTCGGGCCGCACCGCAAGTACAGCAGCTGCTGGTGGCCGGACGGCGTGCAGACGCTGGAGCAGGCCGAGGCCGCGGCGCTCGCCGCCACCTGCGAACGCGCCGGCCTGGAGGACGGCCAGCAGGTGCTGGAGCTGGGCTGCGGCTGGGGCTCGCTCAGCCTGTGGATGGCCGAGCGCTTCCCCGGCAGCCGCATCACCGCGGTCTCCAACTCGCAGTCGCAGCGGCGGCACATCGAAGCGGTCGCGCGCCAGCGCGGGCTCGGCAACCTGCAGGTCATCACCTGCGACGTCAACGACTTCCAGGCCGAGCCCGGCCGCTTCGACCGGGTGGTGTCGGTGGAGATGTTCGAGCACCTGCGCAACTGGCCGCTGGCCTTCGAGCGGGTGGCGGGCTGGCTGAAGCCCGACGGCCGCTTCTTCATGCACGTCTTCGCCCACCGCGAGGCGCCCTACGCGTTCGTCGAGCGCGACGCCAGCGACTGGATGAGCCGGCACTTCTTCTCCGGCGGCATGATGCCCAGCGACGACCTGGCGCTGCACTGCCAGGACCACCTGCGGCTGCAGGCCCGCTGGCGCTGGGACGGCACCCACTACCAGCGCACCGCCGCCGCCTGGCTGGCCAACATGGACGCTCGCCGCGAGGCGCTGATGCCGCTGTTCGAGGCCACCTACGGCGAGCAGGACGCACCGGTGTGGTGGACCCGCTGGCGCCTCTTCTTCCTGTCGGTGGAAGAGCTGTTCGGCTGGGACGGCGGCCGCCAGTGGTGGGTCAGCCACTACCTGTTCGACAAGCGCTGACCGCACGATGCTGCAAGCCGCCTTCGCCGGCCTGGTGCTCGGCTTGGCCATCGCGGTGCCGACGTGGTGGCTCAGCCTGCGGCTGCGCGACGCCAGCCTGGCCGACCGCATCTGGCCGCTGCTGATTGCCGGGCCCGGCGTGGTCTACGCGCTGGCGCTGGGCGCCGGCACGCGAGGCCTGCTGATGCTCGCGCTGCTGATCGCCTGGGCGCTGCGCCTGGCCGCCTTCATCACCTGGCGCAACTGGGGCCACGGCGAGGACCGCCGCTACGCCGCCATGCGCCAGCGCCATGGCGAGGCCTTCGCATGGAAGAGCTTGGGGCTCGTGTTCGGCCTGCAGGCGGTGCTGGGCTGGATCGTGTCGGCACCGGTGCTGGCCGCCGTGGCGACGGCCTCGCCGCTCGGCCTGCTCGATGCGCTCGGTGCCGTGCTGGCGCTGTTCGGCCTGGTCTTCGAGGCGGTGGCCGACGCGCAGATGGCGCGCTTCCGCGCCGACCCCTCGCAGCGCGGCCGGGTGATGGACCGCGGGCTCTGGCGCTGGTCGCGCCACCCCAACTACTTCGGCGAGGCCTGCGTCTGGTGGGGCCTGTGGCTGATCGCGCTGGCGGGTGCCGGCCGGGACGCCGCCTGGGCCGTCGTCTCGCCGGCGCTGATGACCTTCCTGCTGCTGCGCGTGTCCGGCGTCGCCCTGCTGGAGCAGGACATCGCCGAGCGCCGCCCCGCCTACCGCGACTACATCGCGCGCACCAGCGCCTTCCTGCCCTGGCCACCGCGCCGCACCACCCCATGACCCTTCGCACCCCGCTGGCCGCCGCCGCCCTGCTGCTGGCCGCCACCGCCCAGGCGCAGACCCGTCAGTGGCCCTTCGAGGTCCGCCTCGACGACACGCCGATCGGCCAACACCGCTTCGAGCTCACCGGCAGCCCCGCCGACGGCACGCTGAAGAGCGAGGCCGCCTTCACCGTGCGGCTGCTCGGCATCCCGGTCTACCGCTACCGCCACAGCGCCACCGAGCGCTGGCGCGACGGCTGCCTGGACGCGATGCAGGCCGGCACCGACGACAACGGCGACAAGAGCCAGGTCGACGCCCGAAAGGACGGCGGCGCGCTGCGCATCGACGGCGGCAGCGGCGGCAAGGCCGAATCCGCCACCGGCTGCGTGATGAGCTTCGCCTACTGGAACCCGGCCATCCGCCAGCAGCCGCGGCTGCTCAACGCGCAGACCGGCGCGCTGGAGCCGGTGAAGATCGAACGCGCCGGCACCGGCACCGTCGAGGTCCGCGGCCAGGCCGTGCCGGCGGTGCGCTGGCGCATCAGCGGGCCCAAGCAGCCGATCGAGCTGTGGGAATCCGCCGCCGACGGCGCCTGGATCGGCCTCGATTCCACGGTCAGCGGCGGCAAGCGGCTGAGCTACCGGCTCAAATGAAACAGGGGATGCACATGACCTTCAAGCACGCCGTCGTCGGCTATCTGATCGCCGCGCTCGTCTTCCTGGTGCTGGACGCGATCTGGCTGTCCACCATGGCGCAGCGCCTCTACCGGCCGGCCATCGGCCACCTCATGGGCGACACGGTGCAGTGGGTGCCGGCGGTGCTGTTCTACCTGCTGTACCTGGTCGGCATCCTGTTCTTCGCCGTCGCACCGGCGCAGGACGGCGGCAGCGCGCTCGGCGCGATCGGCCGCGGGGCGTTGTTCGGGCTGCTGGCCTACGCCACCTACGACCTGACCAACCAGGCCACGCTGCGCGACTGGCCCTGGTCGGTGACGCTGGCCGACCTGGCCTGGGGCGCCTTCGTCACCGCGGCGGCGGCGGGGGCGTCGGCGGCGGTCGTGCTCCGGCTGGACCGGGGCTGAGGCCCACGCCCGCCGAGGCGGGCGCGGGGCCGCGCCCCGCCCTCACATCCCGACCAGCGACCCCAGCGCGCGGGCGATGAAGCCGTCGAACACCACCCGGCCTTCGACCGCGGCCAGGCAGATGCACTCGCTGCCCTCCTGCACCACCGGCTGGTGGCGCACCTGGCCGTCGGCGGCGTCGAAGTCGCCCGCCTCGAACAGCGCCCGGCCGTCGTGGAAGCGGCCGTGCAGCACCTGCGTCACCTCCAGCTCGCTGTGGGTGTGCTGGGGCAGGTACTTGCCGGCGCCGATGCGCAGCAGGAAGACATTGGCCGCCGGGTCGTAGGGCACGGTGACCCGGCTCCAGCGCATGCCCGGGCCCATCCAGCGCCAGGGGGTGGCGCGGCAACCGGCCAGCGCCTTGGGCCAGGTGGCGCCCGCCGGCAGCGGCGGCGGCCCCGCGACCTCGGTCGACCGCGGGGTCGGGGCCGCGGGCAGCGCGTCGATCGCCGCCAGCGTGCGCGCCAGCGCGTCGGCGCGCAGCGGCGCCTCGGGCAGTTCGTCCATCAGCACCGAGCCGATGGACTCGCAGAACCGGAGCTGTTCCTGGCAGTGCGCGCAACCCTCGACGTGCGCGGCGACGACCAGCGCGGTGCCGGTCGGCAGCGTGCCCGCTGCATGGGCCAGCAGCAGGTCGTCTTCCGGGTGGTGGTTCATGTCGACCCCTCGCCCGCCGGGGACGGCGGTCGATCCCCCGAGGGGCTGGCGGCGGTGAATCCGGTCGTTCTCATTCCAGGTGGTTCAGCAATCGGCGGATGTGGGCCACGGCCAGCCGCACCCGCGACTTGACCGTGCCCAGCGGGATGCCCAGTTCGCTGGCGATCTGGGCGTGGGGCCGTTCCTCGAAGAACGACAGGCGCAGCACCTGCGCCTGCTCCGCCGGCAGGCGGTTGATGGCGGCGTGCAGGCCTTCGTCGCGACGGGCCTGCCGCACCCGATCCTCGGGCAGCGGGGCCTGGTCGACCAGCGCGTCCAGCGTCACCCCCTCGTCCTCGTAGGCCCCCACCGGCCCGCGCCGGCGCAGGGCGTCGATGCGCAGGTTACGGGCGATGGTGAAGACCCAGGTCGACACCGCGGCCTGCCGGGCGTCGAACATCGCCGCCTTGCGCCACAGGCTGACCATCGTCTCCTGCACCACCTCCTCGGCCAGTTCCTCGCTGGCGCCGGTGCGCTGCAGGTAGGACTTCACGCGCGGCGCGAAATGCTTGAACAGCAGCGCGAAGGCCTGACGGTCCTGCCGGACGGCCACCGCATGCACCCAGGCGACCAGTTCTTCGGCGGCGGGCTGCGTGGAGTCGGCGCGCACGGCGCTGGAGCGGACCAGGGTCAAGGCGGGGGTGAGCCGGCGCCGGGACGCCGTCGCGGGCGCACCCGGCAAGGACGACAGGGAGGGCGGTGGCATGCAGCTTAATACGGCGCCGGCCACGGACCGGATCAATCCCCCCGGCCGGACGCCCGAGGCGGCCGCCGGCGTGCCGAAATCCAAAACCGCGCGGCGCGCGTAAGAGCGGCCAGACCCTCCCACGCCGACCGATGACCGCCTTCCCGGCCGACCTGCCCCTGCCGCCCGCCCGCACCGGCGACCGCCCCCAGCACATCGCCGTCGTCGGCAGCGGCATCTCCGGCCTGGCCTGCGCCTGGCTGCTGTCCCAGGGCCACCGGGTGACGGTGTTCGAGGGCGAGGCCCGGCCCGGCGGCCACAGCCACACGGTGGAGGCGCCCGGCCCGCGCGGCGCGCAGGCGGTGGACACCGGCTTCATCGTCTACAACGAGCCGGCCTACCCCAACCTCACCGCGCTGTTCGAGCACCTGCGGGTGCCGACGCAGACCTCGGACATGTCCTTCGCCGTCAGCCTGGACGGCGGGGCGCTCGAATACGCCGGCACCGACCTGAAGGGGCTGTTCGCTCAGCGGCGCAACCTGCTGCGCCCGCGCTTCTGGTCGATGCTGGTCGACCTGCTGCGCTTCTACCGCCAGGCGCCGAACGACGCAGCGGCCGCCGGACTGGAGCCGCTGGACGACTACCTGGCCCGCAACGGCTACGGCGAGGCCTTCCGCGACGACCACCTGTACCCGATGGCGGCCGCCATCTGGTCCACCGCGGCCGGCCGCATCGGCCGTCACCCCACCGAGGCCTTCATCCGCTTCTGCCAGAACCACCACCTGCTGCAGGTCAGCGGCCGGCCGGCCTGGCGCACCGTCACCGGCGGCAGCCGCGAGTACGTGCGCCGGCTGACCGCCGCCTTCGCCGACGGCCTGCGGCTGGACACGCCGGTGCTGGCGCTGCGCCGCGACGCCGACGGCGTCTTGCTGCGCACCCGCGACGGCTGGTGGCCCGAGCGCTTCGACCAGGTGGTGCTGGCCACCCACGCCGACCAGTCGCTGCACCTGCTGGAGCAGCCCAGCGACGACGAGCGCCAGCTGCTCGGCGCCTTCGGCTACAGCCGCAACCATGCGGTGCTGCATGCCGACCCGGCGCTGATGCCGCAGCGGCGCGAGGTGTGGGCGAGCTGGAACTACCTGGCCGACCGCCGCGCCGGGGCCGACCGGCCGCCCTGCGTCACCTACTGGATGAACCGGCTGCAGTCGATCCCACACGACACGCCGCTGTTCCTCACGCTCAACCCGCTGCAGCCGCCGCGGCCCGAGCAGCTGATCCGCACCGAGGTCTACGAGCACCCGCTGTTCGACGCCGCCGCCATGCGCGCCCAGCGCGCGCTGTGGACCCTGCAGGGCCGCCAGCGCACCTGGTTCTGCGGCGCCTACTTCGGCGCCGGCTTCCATGAGGACGGCCTGCAGTCCGGCCTGGCGGTGGCCGAGGCGCTGGGCGGCGTGCGCCGGCCGTGGACGGTGGCCAACGAGTCGGGCCGCATCCACCTGCCGTCGCCGGCCGGGGCGGTGGCCGCATGAGCTTGGACTCCGGCCTGTTCAGCGGGACGGTGATGCACCAGCGGCTCCTGCCGCTGCGCCACCGGCTGCGCTACCGGGTGTTCTCGCTGCTGGTCGACCTGGACGACCTTCCGGCGCTGCCGCGCCGCCTGCGGCTGTTGTCGGTGGACCGCTTCAACCTCTTCAGCCTGCGCCAGGCCGACCACGGCGACGGCAGCGCCACGCCGCTGAAGGCCCAGGTCGAGCAACGCCTGCGCGACAACGGCCTGGCCACCGGCGGCGCGGTGCGGCTGCTGGCCATGCCGCGCATCCTGGGCTACGCCTTCAACCCGCTCTCCGTCTATTTCTGCCACCGGCCGGACGGGCCGCTGCAGGCCATCCTGTACGAGGTCAACAACACCTTCGGCCAGCGCCACAGCTACCTCATCCCGGTGGACGAGGCGCAGGCCCGCGAGGCGGCGGCCGGCGGCGTCATCGCGCAGCGCTGCGACAAGCAGCTCTACGTCTCGCCCTTCCTGGGCATGGACCTGCACTACCGCTTCCGGGTGCACCCGCCGGCCGAGCGGCTGGCCTTAAGCGTCAACGTGCACCGCGACGACGGCACGCTGGTGCTGGCCGCGCAGCTCGACGCGCGGCGCCGGCCGCTGACCGACGGCGTGCTGCTCGGCGCGCTGGCCACCCATCCGCTGCTCACGCTCAAGGTCATCGCCGCCATCCACTGGGAGGCGCTGAAGCTGTGGCTCAAGGGCGCCCGCCTGCAGCCGCGGCCGGCGCCGCCGGCCGCCGACCTGACCGTCGTCCCCGCTTCCCTGCCCGCCCCGCTGACGAAGACATGAACACCCGCACCGACGCCTCCGCGCCCCTGGAGCTGGCCCTGGCCGAGGCCGTGGCCGCCACGCCATCGCGCGCGGCCCGGCCGCTGCGCCGCCTGCTGGAGCGCCTGCTGCGGCAGGTGCGGTGCGGCTCCATCACCGTCACCCTGCCCCATGGCGACCGGCTCGAGGCGCAGGGCGCCGAACCCGGCCGCGACGCCGCGCTGGTGCTGCACCGCTGGCGGCCGCTGTGGAAGCTGGCGCTGAAGGGCGACCTCGGCCTGGCCGAGTCCTGGCGCGACGGCGACTGGTCGACGCCCGACCTCACCGCGCTGATCGAGTTCGGCGCCCTCAACGAAGCGGCCTGGGGCGACACGCTGAACGGCTCGGTGCTGGCGCGCGCGCTGGCCCGCGTGGCCCACCTGGCGCACGCCAACACCCGCCGCGGCAGCCGCCACAACATCGCCTACCACTACGACCTGGGCAACGCCTTCTACGCCCAGTGGCTGGACGCCAGCATGCTGTACTCCAGCGCGCTCTACGCCACCGGCCTGGAGACGCTGGAGCAGGCCCAGGCCGCCCGGCTCGACCGCATCGTCGAGCTGCTCGACACGCCGGCCGGCGGCCAGGTGCTGGAGATCGGCTGCGGCTGGGGCACGCTGGCCGCCACGCTGGCCGAGCGCCACGGCGCGGCGGTGACCGGCCTCACCCTGTCCACCGAGCAGCTGGCGCATGCGCGGGCGCTGGCCCGGCAGCGCGGCGTCGAAGCCCGCGTGGACCTGCGCCTGCAGGACTACCGCGACGTGCAGGGCCGCTACGACCGCATCGTCTCCATCGAGATGATCGAGGCGGTGGGCGAGGCCTGGTGGCCCACCTACTTCCAGGTGCTGCGCGACCGGCTGAAGCCGGGCGGCCGGGCGGTGCTGCAGGCCATCACCATCGACGAGGCGTACTTCGACCGCTACCGCCGCGGCGCCGACTTCATCCAGCGCTACATCTTCCCCGGCGGCATGCTGCCGACGGTGACGGCGATGCGGCAGCACGCCGAGCGCGCCGGCCTGCGCCTTTCGACCGAGCAGCGCTTCGGCCCCAGCTACGCGCGCACGCTGGCCGACTGGCGGCAGCGTTTCCTCGCCGCCTGGCCCGGCATCGAGCCGCTCGGCTTCGATGCCGGGTTCAAGCGGCTGTGGGAGTACTACCTGTGCTACTGCGAGGCCGGCTTCAACACCGGCCGCATCGACGTCGGGCTCTACGTCTTCGAGACCGACGACTGAGGCCAGGCGCCCGCGCGCCTCAGGAGGTGCCGTCGGCGCCGTGCAGCACCCGCCGCACCTTGCTGGTCAGGTCGCCCTGCGAATAGGGCTTGAAGATCAGCTCGAAGTTGCGGCCGCCCCACTTGTCGGGCAGGCCGTCGGCGAAGCCGGTCATCAGCAGCACCTTCAGCTTGGGATGGCGCTGGCGCGCCTCGCGGGCCAGCACGACGCCGTTCATGCCGCCCGGCATGATGAGGTCGGTCAGCAGCAGGTCGAAGCCGTCCTCGCCGTCGAGCAGGCGCAGCGCGTCCTTGGCGCTGTGGCACTCGACCACCGTGTAGCCCACCTCGCGCAGCATCATCGCCGCCATCTCGGCGATCTCCGGCCGGTCGTCCACCACCAGCACCCGCTCGTCGCCGGCCTGCACCGAGCGCGAGGGCGGCACCGGCCGCCACGCGGCGTCCTCGGTGGCGGGGAAGTACAGCGTCACCGTGGTGCCGACGCCGACCTCGGAGTAGAGCGTCAGCGCGCCGCCGCTCTGCTTGACGAAGCCGTAGACCATCGACAGGCCGAGCCCGGTGCCGCTGCCCGCCGGCTTGGTGGTGAAGAACGGGTCGAGCACCCGCGCCTGCGCCTCGGGCGGGATGCCCTGCCCGGTGTCGCTGACGCTGATGCCGACGTACGGCCCCGGCGCCGGCAGCGTGCGCAGCGCGGCGCCGGCGTCGTCGATCAGCAGGTTCTCGGTGCGCAGGGTGATGCGTCCGCCCTGCGGCATGGCGTCGCGCGAATTGAGCAGCAGGTTGAGCAGCGCCACCTCGGCCTGCGTCGGGTCGATGCGGCAGTTCCACAGGCCGTCGGCCAGCGGCAGCACCAGCTCCACCGAGCCGCCCAGCGTGCGCCGGGCCAGCTCGGCGGTGTTCTGCGCCAGCTCGTTGAGGTTGATCACCCGGCCGCTGAGCTGCTGCTTGCGGGCGAAGGACAGCAGCTGCTGCGTCAGCGCCGCCGACTTGTTGGTGCCCTGGCGGGCGCCGGTCAGCGCCTTGGTCAGCACCTCGTCGTCGAGGCCCAGCTTGCGCATGCGCCGCTCGAGCACGTCGACGTTGCCGGCGATCACCTGCAGCAGGTTGTTGAAGTCGTGCGCGATGCCGCCGGTGAGCTGGCCCAGCGCCTCCATCTTCTGCGCCTGGCTGAGCGCGGTCTCGGCGTCGCGACGGCGGCTGACGTCGAGCTGCGAGGAGAAGAAGTAGATGAGCCCGCCCTCGTTGTCGTACAGCGGGGTGACGAACAGCGCGTTCCAGAAGCTGCTGCCGTCCTTGCGGTAGTTGAGGATCTCGACCGCGTGCTCGCGGCCGTGCGAGATCGCCTGCCGCACCTCGGCCACCGCCGCACGGTCGGTCTCCGGTCCCTGCAGGAAGCGGCAGTTGCGTCCCAGCACCTCCTCGGGCTCGTAGCCCGTCATCTGCAGGAACGCGTGGTTGGCGAAGACGATGGGGTTGTCCGGCTGCCGCGGGTCGGTGATGACCATCGGCATGCGGGTGGTCTCCACGGCGGCGAAGAAGATGTCCCGGCCGTGGCGGTCGGCGTTCAGCTTTTCGTGGGAGACGGTGACCGGCTCGGAGGGGCCGGCGGGCATGTGCGGGCGCACCATGCGCTTCCTTTCGACGAACGGCGCGGTGCGCCGATGTCGAGATTCTTCGAAACCCGGGTCTCCCGGGCTGTCGGGCGGGACAGCCGTTGCCTGTAGGGGAACGTTTCCACTCCCCGTGGGGTTATGGTCAGCCGGCCGGCAGGTCGAACAGCGTGGCGCCGTTGTCCCAGGCGATGCGGCGGGCGGCGGCCGGCGGCAGGTCGCCGAGCCAGCGACGCGCCTGCCGCATCAGGTTCTCGTAGTCGTCCCAGCGGCCGTTGACCCAGGTGTCGGAGCCGACGAGGAAACGCTGCGGCTGCTCGGTGAACAGCGCCCGCCAGGCCGCGGCCAGCCGGCCGTCGCCCTCCGTCAGCCCCGGCCGGTAGGACAGTTCGCCCAGCAGCGTCGGGTACCGGGCCAGCAGCGCCTTCACCCGCTCGAGGGGCACGCCGCCGATGCCGGTGTGGGCCCAGATGAGCCTGGCGCCCGGCGCATGGGCCATCAGCCGGTCGACCGCCACGTCGTCGACGTGGGCCAGCACCGCCAGGCCGCGCTGCTCGGCCAGCCGCATCAGCCGCCGCGCGGTGGGGCCGTCGGCGTTGGCGCTGTCGTAGAGGTGGAACTCGCCCAGGCCGCGGTACGGGCCGGATTCGGTGCCGGCGGCCAGCTCGCGCTCGACCATCTCGACGATGCTGGCGTCGTGCGGCCACCCGGTGTAGTCGGCGCGGTTGCGGTACAGGCGCACGAAGGGCACCACCGTCACGCCGGCGCCGCGCGTGGCCTCCCGCGCCGCGGCCAGCGCCTTGGTGCCGTCGTTCGGCCGGCTGTTGGCCACGATGGCCCGCACCCCGCTGCGCTGCAGGCGCCCCAGCACGTCGGCGATGGGGTAGCGCGCCACCGCCTCGTCGTTGTAGTGCAGGTGGGCATCGAACAACGGGCCGGCATAGGGCGCGGGCTGGGCCCTGGCCGCGCCGGCGACGGCGGACAGCGCGGCGGCCAGCAGCAGCGGACGGCGGGCGATGGGGTGGCGTGCCATGGCGCCACCTTAGCCGAAGCGGCCGACGCGGTGCGCGCCGGCGGCACCCCGTCAGGCGTCCAGGATGACCTGGAAGCCGCCGTAGACCATCCGCTGGCCGTCGAAGGGCATGGGCGCGCGGTCGGCGGCCATGCGCGGGTCGGCCATCACCTGCTTCCAGCCCGCGTCGCGCACCGCCTTCGACGGCCAGGTGATCCAGGCGAAAACCACCGTCTCGTCGTCCCGGCGCTGGACCGCCATCGGGAAGGAGGTCAGCTTGCCCTCGGGCACGTCGTCGCCCCAGCACTCGACGACGCCCAGGGCGCCGTGCTCCCGGAACACCACCGCCGCGTCGGCGGCGTGCCGGCGATAGGCCTCCTTGTTGGCGTTGGGCACGGCGGCCACGAAGCCATCCACGTAGTTCATCGCATCTCCTGTCGGTCGGACCGGCGCGGCCCACCGAGGGCCCCGCATGCCCCACGACGCACGGGCCGGCCCGATTTCGACGTCCGGCCCGGGCCCTGCGGCGTTGCCCCGGGTACAGGCGTTGCCCGGCCGGGGCCGTGAGCCCCCTGCCCCGAGACGATGATCGGCCCGCCCCGCTGAACATGGCCATCGCGCGGTTCGTGCGGCAGGTGCGCGACCACGCCATGTTCGTGGTCGACCTGCAAGGCCGCTGCGCCAGCTGGAACGAGGGCGTGGGCGCCATCCTGGGCTGGGACGAGGCCGACTGGATCGGCCAGCCGGTGGCGGTGGCCTTCACCCCGGAGGACGTGGCCGACGGCGTGCCCGAGCGCGAGCTTCGGCAGGCCGCCCGCACCGGCAGCGCGCACGACGACCGCTGGCTGCAGCGCCGCGACGGCGAACGCTTCTTCGCCAACGGCAGCGTGAGCCCGGTGCGCGACGAGGCGGGCGCCATCGTCGCCTTCCTCAAGGTGCTGCGCGACGGCACCGACGCCCGCCGCACCGCCGACGAATGCGAGCGGGCGCTGGCCGCCGAACGGACGCTGCGGGCGCAGTCCGAACGGCAGGCGGCGGTGCTGCGGGCGACCATCGCCGCCATCCCGGACGCGCTGTACATCGGCAATGCCGACGGCATCACCGAATGCAACGCGCAGGCGCTGCAGATGCTGGGGGTGGCGTCGCTGGACGAGCTGCGGGCGCGCATCGACGAGCTGGGGCGGCGCTTCCGGGTGCGCCGCGAGCGCGACGGCGACCTGGTCGCGGCGCAGGACCTGCCCTTCGCGCGCGCCCTGAACGGCGAGATGGCGACGCTGGAGACCTGGGCCACCCGGCCGGACGGCGAGGACGTCTTCATCCGCGGCACGGCGGCGCCGATCCGCGTCGACGGCCACATCCTCGGCGCGGTGGCCATCAACAGCGACCTCACCCACCGCGTGCGCCTGGACGAGCGGCAGCGCGAGCTGGCACAGGTGAAGGGCCTGCTGGCCGAGCGCGAGGAGGCCTTCCGCGCGCTGGTGCGCGGCGTGCGCGACTACGCCATCTTCACCATCGGCCTGGACGGCCGGATCTCGTCCTGGCACATCGGCGCGCAGCTGATGAAGGGCTACACGGCCGAGCAGGCCATCGGCATGCCCTTCGCGGACCTCTTCACCCCCGAGGACCGGGCCGCCGGCCGGCCGCAGCTGGAGATGGACATGGCCGTGCGCACCGGCGAATTCAAGGGCGAGGGACGCCGCCTGCGCCAGGACGGCACGGCCTTCGAGGCGGCGGTGGTGCTGACCGCCCTGCGCGGCCCGGACGACGGCCTGCTCGGCTACCTGAAGCTGACACAGGACATCACCCGGCGCAAGCAGGTCGAGGCCGAGCGCGAGGAGATGCTCAGCCTGGCGCAGGCCGCGCGCGCCGACGCCGAGCGCGCCAGCCATTCGAAGGGCGAGTTCCTGGCCGTGATCTCGCACGAGCTGCGCACGCCGCTGGGCGCCATCCTCGGCTGGGCGCACCTGCTGGAGCGCGGCGTGGCCGACCCGCACAACCTGCAGCAGGGGCTGGCCGCCATCCGGCGCAACGCCCAGGTGCAGGTGCAGCTGATCGAGGACCTGCTCGACATGAGCCGCATCGAGTCCGGCCAGATGCGGCTGGAGACCGGGCCGGTGGACATCACCGGGGTGGTGGCGGCGGCGGTGGAGGCGGTGCAGCCCAACGCCGACCACAAGGACCTGACGGTGCACACCCTGCTCGACCCCCGCGCCGGGCCGGTGATGGGCGACCCGGCACGGCTGCAGCAGATCGTCTGGAACCTGCTCAGCAACGCGGTGAAGTTCACCCCCGCCGGCGGCCGGGTGACGGTGTCGGTCACCCGGGTGCGCGGCCACCTCGAGATCGCCGTCGCCGACACCGGGCAGGGCATGGAACGCGAGTTCCTGACGCGCGCCTTCCACCGCTTCCAGCAGCAGGACGCGTCCAGCACCCGCCGCTTCGGCGGGCTGGGCCTGGGCCTGGCCATCGTGCGCCAGCTCACCGAACTGCACGGCGGCAGCGTGCGCGCCGACAGCGCCGGCCCGGGCAAGGGCTCGACCTTCACCGTCCGCCTGCCGGCCCTGGGCCGCGAGCGCGGCAACCGCACCGCCGCCGCCGAGGCGCCGGCGCCGCTGCCGGGGCCGCCAGTGCATGAGCAGGACCACCGGCTGGACGGTGTCGACCTGCTGGTGATCGACGACGAGCCGGACGGCCGCGCCGTCGCCGCCTACGCCCTGCAGGCCGCCGGCGCGCGGGTGGTCACCGCGGGCAGCGCCGAAGAGGGGCTGCAGCGCTTCCAGGCGCACCGGCCGGCGGCGGTGCTGTGCGACATCGGCATGCCGGTGCACGACGGCTACGCCTTCATCCGCTGGATGCGCCAAGCCGAAGCGGCGCAGGGCCGCCACACCCCGGCCGCCGCCTTCACCGCCTTCGCCCGCCCCGAGGACCGGCAGCGCGCCATCGAGGCCGGCTACCAGCACCACCTGGTCAAGCCGCTGGCGCCGTCGGCGCTGGTGGACGCGGTGGTCGCCCTGCTCCAGCGCGAAAGCGGCGACACGGCGGGCGACCCCGGCACCGCCGGCGGCTGAGGCCACCGCCCGCGACGGGCACGGGCCCGCCGCTATGCTGCCGGCCCATGCCGCCCGCCGCCCCGCGCGTGCTGTCGCTCATCCCGCCGATGACGCAGCTCAACACGCCCTACCCGTCGACCGCCTACCTCACCGGCTTCCTGCGCTCGCGCGGGGTGGACGCGGTGCAGGCCGACCTGTCGCTGGAGCTGGTGCTGGCGCTGTTCTCGGCCGAGGGCCTGGACGCGCTGCACGCCGTGGTGACGGCGCTGCCGGCCGAGCGGCGCAGCGAGACGCTGGCCACCTTCGAGCGCGAGTTCCACCGCTACCGCCAGACCGTGCCGCGGGTGATCAACTTCCTGCAGGGCCGCGACCCGACGCTGGCGCACCGCATCGCCGGCCGCGGCTGGCTGCCCGAGGGGCCGCGCTTCCGCTCGCTGGACAACTACGTCGCCGAAGACGGCGAAGACCCGCTCGCCTGGGCCTTCGGCGCGCTCGGCCTGCACGACCGCGCACGCCACCTGGCCACGCTGCACCTCAACGACCTGGCCGACGTGCTACGCGACGCGGTGGACCCGCGCTTCGAGTTCGTGCGCTACGCCGAGCGGCTGGCGATGAGCCAGCCCAGCTTCGACCCGCTGGCCCAGGCGCTGGCGGCCGACCCCAACCTCATCGACCGCACCCTGCAGGCGTTGACGCGGCAGGCGCTGGAACGGCACCGGCCCGGCGTGGTGCTGCTGTCGGTGCCCTTCCCCGGCGCGGTGTACGGCGCGCTGCGCATCGCGCAGGCGGTGAAGGCGCACGACCCGGCGACCGTGGTCGTGCTGGGCGGCGGCTTCGTCAACACCGAGCTGCGCGAGCTGGCCGAGCCGCGGGTCTTCGACGTCGTCGACTACGTGACGCTGGACGCCGGCGAACGGCCGCTGCTGGCGCTGCTGGAGCACCTGCAGGGCAAGCGCTCGCGGCAGCGGCTGGTGCGCACCTTCCTGCGTGACGTTGGCGATGGGTCCGACGCCGGGCAGGTGCGCTACGTCAACTTCGTCGAGCCCGACATCCACTTCGACGACGTCGGCACGCCGACCTGGGACGGCCTGCCCACCGAGCGCTACCTGTCGCTGCTGGACCTGCTGAACCCCATGCACCGGCTGTGGAGCGACGGCCGCTGGAACAAGCTGACCGTGGCCCACGGCTGCTACTGGAAGCAGTGCAGCTTCTGCGACGTGAGCCTGGACTACATCTCCCGCTACGACGCGGCCAGCGCGACCACGCTGGTCGACCGCATCGAGGCGGTGATCGCCGAGACCGGGCAGACCGGCTTCCACTTCGTCGACGAGGCGGCGCCGCCCAAGGCGCTGAAGGCGCTGGCCGACGAGCTGCTGCAGCGCCGGCTGCCCATCACCTGGTGGGGCAACATCCGCTTCGAGAAGACCTTCACCCCCGCGCTGTGCGAGCGGCTGGCCGACAGCGGCTGCATCGCCGTCACCGGCGGGCTGGAGGTGGCCTCCGACCGGCTGCTCAAGCTGATGAAGAAGGGCGTGACGGTGGACCAGGTGGCCCGCGTCACCCATGCCTTCTCGCAGGCCGGCGTGCTGGTGCACGCCTACCTGATGTACGGCTTTCCCACCCAGACGGTGCAGGACACGGTGGACGCGCTGGAGTACGTGCGCCAGCTCTTCGAGGCCGGCTGCATCCAGAGCGGCTTCTTCCACCGCTTCACCTGCACCGTGCACTCCCCGGTGGGCCGCGAGCCCGAGGCCTACGGCGTCACCCTGCAGCCCCTGCCGCCCGGCGCCTTCGCCAAGAACGACATCGGCTTCACCGACCCCACCGGCACCGACCACGACGCCATGGGCCGGGCGCTGAAGAAGGCGGTCTACAACTACATGCACGGCATCGGCCTGGAGCAGGACGTGCGGCGGTGGTTCGACGTGCGGGTGCCGAAGCCGACGGTGCGGAGGGATCGGATCGAGCGGGCGTTGCGGGAGGGGATGAATGGCTGACGGCGAGATGGGCGGTGCGGATGACTGACGTCCGCTATGCAGCGTAAGCCGTCAGTCCCTGCGAAAGCTCGAACTCACGCTCTCATTCGTACACCGGTCACCGATTCACACACGAGCCCACGCTCGACGAAGCGCGCGGGCTTGGGCAGCGCCGACGTCTTCTTGTAGTACTCCACACGTGGTCACGTATCAAGCATGTCCCACTCGTCGCCGAGCATCCAACGGATCGCTGATAGCTTCCCATTAATCATGCCCCACTCGAAGTCGTCCCACGGGCCAAGGTTTTCCTTGCCGTACTCCTTCTCGACTCGACGCTGAGCACGCAGAGACCCTTCCCAAATGGTGTCGACCACCATCCATTGGTGACGAACGCCCTGACCGGCCTTGTCCCACTCCTCCTTAGTCACGATCTTGAGCTTGCCGTCCTCGATGTGCTCTCGCATGACCATCTTGCGGTTGTACCAAACCTGATTGAAAAGCAGGTCTTCGGCCTTGAGCAACTCGTGCAGGCCGCGCGGTTCCTGCTCCCATGACTGCTCCCACATCAGTTCGCTGACCATCGACGGGTCGATGCGCCTCAGCAGCTCAGCGAGATTGATGAAGTACAGCGACTTCACGCGGCTGAACGCGCCTGCGATGTCAGAGTGCGGCAGCCGCGCGTTCTGCGCACCGAAGTCCGACTTGTTGTGCGTCACGAACGCGAGTCGCTCACCGGGCGGGGCAGCCTTCACGAGGTCGACGTACAGCTCGTACAGGATCGCGTCTGCCACCCCATTCTTGTTCTCGTGCTGACAGGGCGCTTTTCGATGCAACGCCCGGTCTGCCGCTCGAAGCATCGCACCGCTGGACGGCTTTGAGTGCTGGGCGTCGGTCAGTAGCCTCTCAAGTCTGTCCAGCACGCCTTCCACTCGACCACCAACGATTGGCACCTTGTGGTTCGCATCGTCGAGCTGCTTCAGCAAGGACTTCTTGCGGCGTGTTTCGCCCGGTAGGCGTGTCAACGCTTCACGGACCTGTTGGAAGTGCGACTTGAGACTCTTGGCCGCAGTCTGTGCAACCCGGTTCCTGTTTCGCTTGAGCTCGGTGAACACAAGCTCAGGCACGACGAGCCGCAGCATTTCCTTGCGGACCATGTTCTCAAGAACAAGCACTAACGGCTGGAGCTTTCGATCCTGGGCCAGATCCAGCCACACGCACGTGTCGAGCAGCACGTTGAACATGATCAAGCCACCCCGCCCTCGAACACCTTCTTCATGCGCCGGCAGGCGGACGCGCGTTCCTGAGTAGTTCCGCCAGCACCCTTTCTATTGACATCAGCCCGTCGACTGCATCAGGCAGCGCCTGCACTGCGGGCTCCTTTGCCATTGCGCCGACAAGCCGCACGATATCCTGAGTGACCTTCAAGGCAAGATCCTCGGGCGACGTGAATGCGCTCACAACGTGCGCATTCTTGAGCTGCGCCTTGAATGCCACCAGCTTCTCGGCGCCGGCACCGGTGTCGACGTGCTTGGGGAGCACCGGGTGGTGATCTTCGTCAATCAGGTACATCAGGGTAGGCAGCCGAACGGCCTGTGCCTCTTCGTACTCGAGCTGTGTCATCGACTTCCCATAGACGGGGTCGATGTCACCGTACCGCATGCCAATGATGCCGACGAAGATCTTCGAGGCGCGGACAAGTCGAAGGCACTCCTCCATTGGCGTGTCAGGAAGCGCCCCGAAGAACTCCATCGCTTTGAAGCTCAGCTCCAACTTCGTAATCGCGCTGCGTACGAGTCGTCGGTGCGACTCAAGATCAACGAACGTGCTGCTGACGAAGATCGACTGTGTCATCGCCATGCCTTAGCAGAACTGCTTGCGCCCGATGCCGATTGCGAAGTCAAGGAACGCCTTCCATGGGAAGGTTTTGCAAAACACGAAGACGTGCAGGCCTGCGAACACCCACGGCACGAACGACTCGATGTGCGAGATCGGCCAGTACAGCTTCTTGTTCTTGCCTCGCTGGACCGCGTCCCACTCAGCGTCGTACGGGCTGATCGGCAAGCGCTTCTCGATCTCGTGCACCACACCCCACTTCGCGGTGTTCAGGTTCTTGTAGGAAACGATGATCGCAAACCACAGCATGGTCAGCGCAATGCCGGCCGTGGCAAGGGTCCACAGGTACTCGGGCGAGTCCTTGGTGGTCAGGTACCCGACGAAGCCGAGGATCGCCGAGTTCACTGACAGGAAGTAGTTGTTCGCGGTGGTGCGCCGCTGGCTGATCCGGTCAGCCATCTCCACGTACAGCTTGTACTGATCAAGGAGATGGCTATACCACTTCTCGTTGTGCGGATAGACCGCGTCTTCCTTGACGGGTATCTCGTTCCACAGCTTCGATTTCTCGTCCAGGCGAGGCATTAGCGCCCGCCGTGGATGAGAGTCTTGAGGTTCTCCCAGGTCCAGGTGTACATCTTGTCGTTCTCGCCACCCTTGGGCCGCGTGCAGTCCACGTCCCTATACCCTTTGAGCAGGAAGTATGGCTTGCCAAGCTTCTTGGCGATGGCGAGTTCAATCGAGACACCCTTCGCCGTATGGGTCCGCATCCCGCACAGCACGCACACCACGTCGGCACGGTTGATGCGCCCCTTGACCTTCTCTTCCCAGTCGCCGGTCAAGTGCTCCTTGACGGAGGCGTCGGTGACATCGAACGGCGTGTCGTCGTGCTTCGACTGCCCGATCAGGAACGTCTTCAGGGTTTCGTCGTTGTCATAGTCGAAGCTGACGAACAAACGGGCCTTAGCCATCCGCTTCTCCTGCGAGGTAGGTGGGCTCTAATTCAACCGATCGGCCATCTCACTCAGCGCTGGCACACCCAGTGGTTCTCCATATTCCGGCGGTTGCGCCGGCAGGTTAGCTTATCCCGACTCTCTGTTTAGCCACGATCCCGGAACGCGTTTGCCGGTGCCGGTGGCGCCGAAGAGCAGGTCTCTCCTGCTTATGAAGCGGAACTGGAGGGTCGCGAAGGTCGGCTTACGGTGCGCGCCGACGTTCAAGAGGCGGCCGTCGACCGACAGCAACCAGTCGAGGCTGTGTGAAAACGTCTTGATCGATCGAGGCGGCGCTTTTAAGGTTTGGCAACGCGACTTGGGGCGGCCACATGAAGCGATTCATCGAGGGCGAGGAGCGCAGCCAGATCACGCTGCTGCCTGAGTGTCTGGACGACTTCATCACCGAAGACAACCCAGTACGCGTTGTCGACGTCTTCGTCGATGAGCTCAAGCTCCACTCGCTCGGTTTCGATGGCGTGAGGCCGGCCGCCACCGGGCGCCCGTCGTACCACCCGTCGGTGCTGCTGAAGCTCTACATCTACGGCTACCTCAATCAGATCCAGTCGAGCCGGCGCCTGGAGCGTGAAGCGCAGCGAAACGTCGAGCTCATGTGGCTGACCGGTCGCTTGACCCCGGACTTCAAGACGATCGCCGACTTCCGAAAGGACCACGGAGAGGCGATCCGCAAGGTATGCCGTGAGTTCGTACTTCTGTGTCGCCGGCTCCGGCTGTTCACCGAGGGGGTGGTGGCCATCGACGGCAGCAAGTTCAAGGGCGTGAACAACCGAGACAAGAACTTCACCAGCCACAAGATTCAGGTGCGGATGAAGCAGTTGGAGCACAACATCAACCGGTACCTCACCGAGCTTGATCGCGCTGATCGCGACCCGACACTGGTGCTTCCCGAGAAGGCTGCCCGTTTGAGGGAAAAGATCGCCAGGATCAAGGAGCAGATACGAGGGCTGGCCGAGATCGAACAGCAGCTCAGGTCTTTCAATGAGCGGCAGGTCTCCTTGACCGATCCTGACGCACGCTCCATGGCAACCAGTCGACTTGGCTCGGCGGTCGTCGGCTACAACGTCCAGGCCGCCGTCGACACCAGGCACCACCTGATCGTTGTGCATGAGGTGACCAACGCCGTCACGGACCGAGGCCAGTTGGCCGCCATGGCCAAAGCGGCGAAGGAGGCTGCTGCTCACCCGAGCCCGATCGTTCTGGCAGACAGAGGCTACTTCGAGGGCTACCAGATCCTGGAATGCGAGCGAGCGGGCATCGCAGCGATGGTGCCCAAGCCACTCACCTCTGGCGGCAAGTTCGAGGGGCGCTTCGACAAGCGCGATTTCGCCTATGACGCCCAAGGCGACGTGTACCGGTGCCCGGCAGGAGAGACGGCGGTTCGTCGCTTCACCGTGATCGAGGACGGCAAGACGCTCCACAAGTACTGGTCGTCGGCGTGCCCCGGCTGTCACCTCAAGAAGCAGTGCACCCCGGCGCCGTTTCGGCGCATCAGCCGATGGGAGCACGAAAGCGTGCTGGAGGTTGTTCAGGCGCGCCTTGACGGCGCGCCTGAAGCTTCCCGCCTACGACAGCGCACCGTCGAACACGTCTTCGGCACGCTGAAGGCTTGGATGGGAGCAACGCACTTCCAGACCAGGACGCTCCCGCGCGTGCGGACCGAGATGAGCCTGCAGGTGTTGGCCTACAACATGCGGCGCGTGATCAGAATCTTGGGTGCAACGACCCTGATCGAAGCGATGAGGGCGTAGGACGAAGACTTCCTAGCAAGAGAGTAAGTGGCCATGCGCCGAAGCGCTGCGCGCTCCAGCGGCCGATGCTACTTGCGACCCGATGCCAGGGCTGTTTGCACACGCCCTCAGTCTTTAGCAGACCCCTATCGGCCGACCTCGACAGGCAACACTCAGTCAGCCTGGCGGCTGCAGGGCCCATCGGCACTGCCGCCCCCACTGCGCCCCCACAATCCCCCCATGAAACGCCTCCTGCTCCCCACCCTGCTCGCCGCCGCCGGCGCGGTCCACGCCCAACGCATCGGCGAAGTCGACACGGTGTTCAAGCTGATCGGGCCCGACCACAAGATCGTGGTCGATGCCTACGACGACCCGGGCGTCAAGGGCGTCACCTGCTACGTCTCGCGCGCCCAGACCGGCGGCATCAAGGGCGGGCTCGGCCTGGCGGAGGACAAGGCGGAAGCCTCCATCGCCTGTCGGCAGACCGGCCCGATCTCGTTCCCCCAGCCGGTCAAGCGGCAGGACGAGATGTTCAGCGAGCGCATCTCGCTGGTCTTCAAGCGCCTGCGCGTGGTGCGCATGGTCGACGCGCCGCGCAACACGCTGGTCTACCTCACCTACTCCGACCGCGTGATCGAAGGCTCGCCGCAGAACAGCGTCACCGCCGTGCCGGTCGACCGCGCCACGCCGATCCCGGTCCGGTAGCGGGCCAGGGCCCTACAGCGTGGGAACGGTGCCGCCGTCGATCCGGTACTCGGCACCGGCGATGGAAGCGGAGCGGGGCGACGCCAGGAAGGCGATCAGATCGGCCACTTCGCGTGGTCTGGCGGGGCGCCCCACGGGAATGCCGCCCAGCCAGTCCATCACGATCTTCTTGCCGCCTTCGTAGTCCGTTCCGGCCTCGTCGGCCATCCGCTGGGCAAACACCATCGACGCCTCGGTCTCGATCCAGCCCGGCGCAACGCTCAGGACGCGAACGCCCTTCGGCGTCACTTCTCTCGCCAGCGACTTGCTGTAGGTGGTGAGGGCTGCCTTGGCCGCGGCGTAGGCGGTGGTGGACTCGGGAAGGGGCAGCACACGCTGGATGGAGCTGACGTGGATGATGACCCCCGCGCCCTGCGCCAGCATCGTGGGCAGCAGCGCCCGATCCAGGCGCACGGCAGGCATCAGGTTCAGGTTCAACTCGGCGAACCAGTGCTCGTCGCTGATGGCGGCGAAACCGCCGCCGGGCGTTTTCGACCCTCCGAGCACGTTGACCAGGATGTCGACGCCGCCCCACGCCCGCAGGATGGTCTGGGCAAGGTGGTGCGTGCCGTCGGCCGTCGACAGGTCGGCGGCGACGTAGGTGACCCCCTCCACCGGTTGCGGCGGTGGGGTGCGGGCGGATGTCGCCACCCGAGCGCCGGCCTCCACCAGGGCGTGCACGACGGCAGCGCCCAGGCCCAGCGTACCGCCGGTGACCACGGCCCGCAGGCCTTTCAGTTGCAGGTCGAAGCTCATGCCGTGATCTCCAAGCGGGTGAAGAGGCCGCGCGCCAGGCGGAGGGCGGGCGTGGGTTCGGGGAGGCTGAGGGCTGACATGGTTGAACTCGTCGGTTGGGACGGTCCACACAATGCCGTCGTCGAGCCGATTAATGAATAGACTAGGATCGGCAATGGCTGTGTAGGGGGGCGATACACAATGCGCGGGTCTGACTTCGCCGAGCTGAAGGCGTTCGTCGCGGTGGTGGAGCGTCAGAGCTTCGCGCGCGCGGCGGAGCATCTGGGCCTGTCGCCCTCGGCGCTGAGCCAGACGATCCGGCACCTCGAAGGCCGCATCGGTGCACGCCTTCTGAACCGCACGACCCGAAGCGTCGCGCCGTCGACCAGTGGCGAGCTGCTCTACCGGCGCATCGCGCCGTTGTTCCGCGAAATGGCCGTGGCCGTCGCCGAGGCCGGAGAAGCCACCGGACGGATGAGCGGCACCCTGCGCATCAACACGTTGGGGATCGCGGCCAGAACCATCATCGCGCCGCGGCTCTCGCGTTTTCATGAGGCGCACCCCGACGTCGTGCTCGACGTCGTGGTCGACGATGCACTGGCGGACATCGTCGCAGGCCGCTTCGACGCGGGCATCCGCGTGGGAGGACAACTGCACAAGGACATGGTGGCCATCCGCCTCACGCCCGACCTGAACATGGTCGCCGTGGCGTCCCCGGACTACCTTGCGCGTCGCGGAACCCCCAAGTCGCCCACCGAGTTGCATGACCATGCCTGCATCAACTGGCGGCTCCAAACGGACGGCAGGCACTATCGCTGGGAGTTCAAGAAGCGGGGCCAGCGACTCGAGGTGGCGGTGGAGGGCCCGGTCGTCACCAATCACGCCGACATCGGCCTCGGCGCTGCACTGAACGGGCTCGGCATCGCCTATCACTTCGAGAATGACGGCGTGGCCGAGCTCCTGGCCCAAGGACGGCTGGTCCAGGTCCTTGCGGACTGGTCGATCTCGCGCCCGGGTCTGTTCCTGTACTACCCGAACCGGCAGCACCGACCCGCGGCCCTCGGTGCGTTCATCGACTGTCTGCTGGACAGAAAGCCATTCGACCGGCCCTAGCGTCCGGCCCTAGCGACCGGCCCTCAAACGACCCCCGCCGCCCACGGCCACAGGCTGCTTCGCATGAAGACCATCCGCGACCTGCTCAAGCCACCGCACATCGACGGGCGTGTGGAGGCCATCGTCGTGCGGGCCTCGCCGCGCGCGGCGGCGCGCAGCATCGCCGAGACGGTGGCGCTGGCCGGCATCGGCCTGGCCGACGATCGGCTGGGGCAGCGCGGCGAAGCCGAGCTGTCGACGCGGCAGGTGACGTTGATCCAGGCCGAGCACCTGCCGGTGATCGCCGGGCTGGCGCGGGTGGACGGCGTCGACCCGGTCGGGCTGCGCCGCAACCTGGTGGTCTCCGGCATCAACCTGCTCGCGTTGAAGAACGCGCGGCTGCAGGTGGGCGAGGCGGTGCTCGAGATCGTCGGCCCGTGCCACCCCTGTTCCCGCATGGAGGAGACCATCGGCCCGGGCGGCTACGCCGCGATGCGCGGCCACGGCGGCATGACGGCGCGGGTGCTGACCGGCGGCCCGATCCGCGTGGGCGACCCGGTGCAGGTCCAGCGGTAGGCCTGTCACCAGACCGGCTCATCCGCCCCCGGCCGGACCGACGGCCGCGTCCAGCCGGCGCGCACGCCGTCGAAGGCCACCGCATGCCGCACCGCCCGCAGCCGGCCCCAGCCGCTGTCGGTCTCGTCCATCGCCGCGTCGTCGAACGGGGGCCATGCCCCGTGGATGCCGTCCGGCACCCGGCCCAGGCCGTCCAGCCACTGCCGCACCCCGGCCAGCCGCCGCCGCGCAGCGCCCCGCAGCGACGCGGCGGCCAGGCCGGCCGCCGCCGCCGCCGACTGCAGCGCGGTGCCCACCGCGAACGAACTGGGCAGCGCGGGCTCGGCGCCGGCCAGGTGCAGGTGGCGCAGCGCCTCGGCCGGCAGGCCGGCGTGGTGCCAGAGCCGCTGCACGGCCGCCGCGGCGGTGACGGGTGGGTCGTGGGGTGTCGTGGTCATGGCGTTCCTCGGCCGGCGCGTGGCCGGCAGGGCAGGCGCCGGCGCCGCGGGTCAGGCCGGCGGGGTCAGGGTCTCGATCAGCGCGAGGATGTTGCCTTCACTGTCGCGGAACCAGGCGGCCTTGGCGCCGCCGGGCGACGAGCGCGCCCTGCGGGCTGCGCTCGCCGGGCAGGTCGGGGTAGAGGTCGAAGACCACGCCGCGGGCGGCCAGCGCCACCATCACCGCGTCCAGGTCGTCCACCGACCAGAAGGCCTGGCTGGCCTTCGACGTGCCGGCATTGGGCGTGGGGTAGAGGAAGGCCGCCGTGCCGCCGGCACAGCGGTAGACGACCCCACCGTTGACCTCCTCGTCGGGGGTGAGGCCGACCACCGTCTCGTAGAAGCGGCGGGCGCGCGCCAGGTCGCGCGCGGGCAGGTAGTTGAACATCGGGTACTGCTGCAGCATGAGGGGCTCCTGTCGGCGTCTCCCCCTCACGACGATCCTGCCGCCCGGCGATCGACATCGCCCCCGGCCGGGGGGCGCGACGGCTCAGCGGCTGCGCGCGCGCCAGGCGGCGACCAGCTCGGCCGATTCGGTGACCAGCCCCAGGTGCAGCGACACCATCGCCTGCGCCGCGGCCTCCAGCTCGTCGTCGGTGCCGCGGGTCAGGTCCTTGAGCACGATGACGCGGTAGTTGTGGTTGTTGGCGTCGAAGGCGGTGTTGAGCACGCAGCAGTCGCTGAAGCCGCCGTCGATGACCACCGTCTCGATGCGCTGGTTGCGCAGCAGGAAGTCGAGGTCGGTGGGGTAGAAGGCCGACAGGCGCCGCTTGTTCTCCACCGTCAGGTCCTGCGGCAGCACCTCGGTCACCCATTCGGTCCAGGGCGAGCCGGCCAGCGCATGGGCGGCGTGGTTGGGGATGTCGCCGACGTGCAGCGGGAAGGTGCGGCGCCAGGCGGCGGGGATGCCCTTCAGGTCGTCGGAGCCGTCGGGCCGCAGCACCGACTTCACGTGCACGATGCGAACGCCGAGCGCCCTCACCTGCCGGTGGAAGGCGTCGATCGGCGCGACGATCTCGCGCGCCCGCGGCGCCGGGCAGGGGCAGTCGGGCGAGTCGTCGAGGTGGCCGCGGTGCATGTCGATCGACAGCACCGCGGTGCGCGCGGGGTCGAGGTAGTCGTCGAAGCCGGCGGGCAGTTCGCGCTCGACGCCGTGGACCCAGATCTTCATCGCCGCTCCTCGCGAACATAGGGCTCGCCCAGGGCGCCCGGGGCCGCCTGGCCACCGCGCCCGGCCAGCGCCACCCACACCATCACCGCCAGCGTCACCGCATAGGGCGTCATCAGCACGAAGTACTGCGGCAGCTTCACCCCGCTGGCCGCCAGCTGCGGGATCAGCGCCTCGATGCCGCCGAACAGCAGCGCGCCGGCCAGCGCCTTCCACGGCGACCAGCGGGCGAAGATGACCAAGCCCACCGCGATCCAGCCGCGCCCGCCGGTCATGCCGGCGATCCACAGCTTGGTGCTGACCACCGAGATGTACGCCCCCGCCAGCCCGACCAGCGCCGAGCCGGCCAGCACCGCGGCGAAGCGGTAGGCCGACACCGGGATGCCGGCGGCATCCGCCGCCTGCGGGTTCTCGCCCACCGCGCGCCAGCGCAGGCCGAGGGTGGTCGTGTGGAGGAAGGCGGTGACGGCGACGAACAGCAGCGGCGTCAGCCACACCATGGCGTTCTGCGTGAACACCGGGCCGATGCCCGGCAGCGCCGACAGCGGCCACAGCGCCAGCGGCGCCAGGCCGGCCGTGGTCTGGTTGGTCCATTCCAGCAGCGTGCCCATCAGGCCGGTGAAGCCCTGGCAGAAGAAGACGATGGCCAGGCCGGCGATGACCTGGTTGACGCGCAGCGTGACCACCATCACCGCGAACAGCAGCGACACCGCGGCGGCCGCCATCATGGCCAGCACCAGCGCCACCGCCGGGTCCTGGAAGGCCAGCATGCCGCCGATGCCCACCAGCGCGCCGACCAGCATGAAGCCCTCGGCGCCCAGCGACAGCACGCCGGCCCGCTCGGTGAGGATGAGGCCGAGCGCGGCCAGCGCGAACGGCACCGCGAAGTCGGGCGTGTTGGTCAGCCAGTGCAGCGCGATGTCCATCAGCGCGCCCCTGGCGTGCCGGCCCGCGCGGCGGCCGAGGCCACCCGCCGCAGCCGGTGCCGCATGAAGAAGTCCGACGAGGCGACGCAGACGACGATCACCGCCTGGATGAGCTGCACCATGGAGAACGGGATCTGGTAGAAGACCTGCAGGCTGCGGCCGGTGACGAAGAGGGCCGCCACCAGCAGCGCCACCGCCACCGCGCCCAGCGGGTGGTTGCGCGCCAGGAAGGCGATGAGGATGCCGCTGAAGCCGTAGCCGGCGTAGAAGCCCTGCGTCAGCCGCCCTTCCTGCCCCGAGGCGATGACGAAGCCGGCCAGCCCGGACAGCGCGCCCGACACCAGCACCGCCGCCAGCACCAGCCGCCGCACCGGCACGCCGACCGCGTCGGCCATGCGCGGGTTGGCGTCGACGAAGCGCAGGTACAGGCCGGCGCGGCTGCGCTCCACGCCCCACCAGGCCAGCAGCGCCACCACGCCGGCCAGCAGCACCGCGCTGCCGATGCCGGCGCCCAGCTCGGGCAGGCGCTCGAAGGCGCGGAACTGGGGCGAGTGCGGGAAGGCGCTGGCCGGGTCCTTCCACGCGCCGTAGACCAGGTGCAGCAGGAAGTTGGCCGCCAGGTAGTTGAGCATCAGCGTGGAGATGATCTCGTTGACACCCAGCCGCAGCTTCAGCCAGGCCGGTCCCCAGGACCAGAGCAGGCCGAAGGCGGCGGCGGCGGCGAACATCAGCGGCAGGCGCAGCGGCTGCGGGCCGAGGTCCCACACCGACACCGCGGTGGCGGCGATGGCGCCCCACACCATCTGGCCCTCCAGCCCCAGGTTCCAGAAGCGGGCGCGGAAGGCGACGCAGCCGGCCAGGCCGATGAGCACCATCGGCGCGGCCTGGAACAGCACGGCGCGCAGGTTCTGCCCGTCGAGGAAGGTCTGCACGACGAACTCGTTGAGCAGCTGGTCGGCCGGCACTCCGGCGGCGACCAGGATGGCCGCCGACACGAGCAGCCCGACGACGACGGCCAGCGCCAGGATGAGCGCCTGCCAGGGCCAGGCGAGCTGGCCGCGCACCTCCAGCGCGTAGCGCCGCGACAGCAGCGGCTCGAAGCGCGGGCGGGCGGGCGCGGCCGTCGCCACCGGCGGGGACAGCGGCACGGACAGGTCAGTCATGGACCATCGCCTTGCCGATGGCCTGCCGGTCGGCCGGCCGGGCGAACTCGGCCACGATGCGGCCCTTGTTCATCACGCCGATGCGGTCGGCCAGCGCCATCACCTCGTCCAGGTCCTCGCTGATCAGCAGCACCGCCGCGCCGCCGTCGCGCGCGGCCTGCAGGCGGGCGTGCACCTCGGCCGAGGCGCGCACGTCCAGCCCGCGGCTGGGGCTGTGGGCGATGACCAGCCGCGGCGCGCGGCCGAACTCGCGCGCCAGCACCAGCTTCTGCGCGTTGCCGCCCGACAGCAGCGCCGCCTTCTGCCGCGGCGAGCGCACGCCCTGCACGTCGAAGGCGCGGGCGGCGGCGATGGCGTCCTCGGCCATGCGGCGGGCGTTGAGCCACCAGGTCGGGCCGTAGCGGCCGGCGTGCACCTGGCCGATGGCGAAGTTCTCGGCCACCGACAGCGCGCCGGCCAGCGCCAGGCCGTAGCGGTCGGCGGGGATGGCGGCGATGCCGAGCGCGCGGCGGGCGGACGTGGCGATGGCCGACAGGTCGCCCACCCCTTCGAGCAGCACCTCGCCCTCGTTGGCGTCGCGGCCGGCGCCCTGCAGGCCGAGCAGCGCGGCCACCAGCTCGCCCTGGCCGTTGCCGCCGACGCCGGCGATGCCGTAGACCTCGCCGTCGTGCAGCCGCAGGTCCACGCCGCGCAGCGCCTGGCCCTGCCGGCTGCGCAGGCCGCGCACGGTGAGGCGCAGCGCGCCGGCCGGCCGCGCCGCCGCGGCCGGCAGCGGTGGCGATTCACCCACCGTCAGCCGCACCAGCGCCTCCGCCGGCGTGGCGCGCGGGTCGACGGTGGCCACCGTGCGGCCGCCGCGCATCACCGTCACCCGGTCGGCGTGCGCCTTCACGTCGGCCATCTTGTGCGTGACCAGCACCACCGCCGCGCCGCGCTGGCGGGCCAGCGCCTGCACGGTGAGCAGCAGGCGCTGCGCCTCGCCGTCGGTGAGCACCGCGGTGGGCTCGTCGAGGATGAGGATGCGCGCGCCGGCCAGCAGCACCTTGAGGATCTCGACCCGCTGCTGCTCGGCCACCGACAGCGTCTCGACCCGCGCACGGGCGTCGATGTCGAAGCCCAGGGCGTCGGCCTGCGCCTTCACCGCGGCCTCGATGCGGCGCAGGCGCGCGCGGTGGGTGGCCGCGTCGGCGATCTCCTCGCTGCCCTCGGGCAGGCCGAGCAGGATGTTCTCGGCCACGGTGAACGGCCGCACCAGCTTGAAGTGCTGGTGGACCATGCCGATGCCCACCCGGGCCGCGTCGCGCGGGCCGGCCAGCGACAGCGGGTTGCCGTCGATGGCCAGCCGCCCGGCCTCCGGCGCGTAGAGGCCGGCGGCGATGTTCATCAGCGACGACTTGCCCGCGCCGTTCTCGCCCAGCAGGGCATGCACCTCGCCCCAATGGGCGGAGAACGACGCGTCGGTCAGCGCCGCGAAGCCGTCGAAGGACTTGCAGATGCCGTCGAGCTGCAGCGCGGGCGTGGTCATCGGGTCGGGCCGTCGGCGGTCACTTCTGCGTGATCACGCCCTTGACGTACCAGTCCATCTTCCAGAGGTCGGCGTCGCCGAGCACGGCGCCGGCCGCCACCCGTTCCTTGCCCGAGGCGTCGGCCAGCGGGCCGGCGTAGACCTGCTTGCCCTTGAGCATGGCCTCGCGCTCGACCTTGATCATCGCGGCCTTGTCGGCCGGCACCGCCTTGCCGCAGCAGGCGATGTCGGTGCCGCCGTCCTTCATCGCGATGAAGGCGCCGTAGGGCGCAGGCTTCCAGCCGCCGGCCATGATCTTCTTCAGCTCCGGCGCCAGGAACTTGTCCCACACCCAGACCGACGAGCAGATGGTGGCCTTGGGCGCGAACTGGCTCATGTCGCGGTGGTGGCCGGTGCCGAGCTTGCCGCGCTCCTGCGCGACCACCTGCGGGGTGGGCGTGTCCACGTGCTGGCCGATGACCTCGGCGCCCTGGTCGATCAGCGCCATCGCGGCGGCGCGTTCCTTCACCGGGTCGTTCCAGGCGCCGGTGTAGATGACGTTGACCGTGGCCGCGGGGTTGACCTTCTGCGCGCCCAGCGCGAAGGCGTTGACCGTCCAGTTCACCACGCCGAAGGGATTGGCGGCGACGAAGCCGAGCTTGCCGGTCTTCGACGCCGCGCCGGCGGCCATGCCGCAGAGGTAGTGGCTCTCGTAGGTGCGGCCGTAGAAGCTCTGCAGGTTGGGGCCGTTGGTGGTGCCGGAGCCGTTGAGGAAGGCCACGTCCGGGTACTTGGCGGCCAGTTCCTTGAAGGTGTCGGAGTAGCCGAAGGCGGTGCCGATGATGATGTTGGCGCCGCGCTGGATGAACTTCTCCGCCGCCGGCTTGATGGCCGAGGCGTCCTCCGGCACGTTCTCGACGTAGGAGATCTTCATGCCGATGGCCTTCTCCACCTTCTGCCGCGCCTCGTCGAAGGCCTGCGTCCAGCCGCCGTCGTTCTTCGGGCCGAAGTACAGCATCGCGATCTGCGGCTTGCCCTTCAAGGTGAAACCGTCGGCGGCCATGGCGGCCGGTGCGGCGAGGGCGGCACACGTGGCCAGCAGGGCCAGGGTGCGGGCGATCCAGGGGCTGCGCTTCATCATCGGGAACCTTTCGGTGGTCAGAGCATGTGGTTGATGCGGAAGACGTTGCCTTCCGGGTCCAGCAGGACGGCCTGGTACCAGTGGTAGTAGGTTTCGTACGGCGGCTTGATCAGCGTCGCGCCCTCGGCCACCGCCACCGGCACGCGGCGATCGACCTCGTCCTTGGAGTCGACGTCGATGTTGAGCAGGAACTTGACGCCCTTGGTGTCGCTGAAGGCGTCGAGCTGCAGCAGCCCGTAGGCGTCCAGCGCGTTGAAGCCCAGGCTGGACTTGCCGGTGTCGAGGCCGCGGAAGATAGGCGAGCGGATGGCCTCGATCTCGGTGAAGCCGAACACCCGCTGGTAGAAGCCGCTGAGGGCCACCACGTCGCGGGCGAAGACGTTGACATAGGACAGGGTCGCGCTCATGGGCGGCCTGAAAAGCAACCCCCATGCCATTGGTTGACCAAACGGACAAATGCGCCGTCGGGTTCCTTCGCACCGCGGCGGGTCAGCATGCACCGAAGACCGGCCCTGGCCCGTCGCGGCGGGCCGCCGGCACCCTCTCGCGGTGCGTCCGGCTTCCTAGAATGCGGGCCGATGGCTTGCGTTGGAGGGCCACCGCTTCGCCGCCGCCATGACGACCAAAGCCAAGAAGAAGCCCACGCCCGCCGCCCGCAAGACCGCACGGCGGCCGGCCGCGACCACACCGCGCAGCACCAGCCCGGCCAGCGCGCAGCGACGGCTGCGGCTGATCGAGAACAAGCGAGGCGCCATCCTGCAGGCGGCACTCGGCCTGTTCTCGCGCTTCGGCCTGCACGGCACCAGCCTCGACCAGGTGGCCGCCCGGGCCGACGTCTCGAAGAGCAACCTGCTCTACTACTTCGCCAGCAAGGAGGAGCTGTACGTCGCCGTGCTGCGCGACCTGCTGGCGCTGTGGCTGGCGCCGCTGAAGGCCTTCAGCGCGGAGCAGGACCCGCGCGAGGCGATCGAGGCCTACGTCCGTGCCAAGCTGGTCGATTCACGCGACCAGCCGGAAGCCTCGCGCCTGTTCTGCCTGGAGATGGTCCAGGGCGCGCCGCTGCTGAAGACCGAGCTGGAGCAGAGCCTGCGGCCGCTGGTGGACGCGCAGTCCGGCGTCATCCGCCAGTGGATAACCCAAGGCAGGCTCAAGGCGACGGTGGAACCGAGGCACCTGATCTTCGCCCTCTGGGCCACCACCCAGCACTACGCCGACTTCGCGGTGCAGGTGCATGCCATCAGCGGCAAGACGCTGGACGATCCGGGCTTCTTCGAGGAGGCGGTGGCCAGCGTGCAGCGGCTGGTGCTGGACGGCGTGGCGATGCCGCGCTCGCGCCGCTGACCCGCCACGCCGGGCGGGCCGGAAATCGAAGAGACAATGGGGGGCGCGCAGACGCCGACCCGTTCCATCCGTTGTACCGCTGTCGTCCCGCTGGCCAGTCGTGGCAGTCGTTCCCACCTCCCTGTTCGCGCTGCCGCCGGCCGTGGCCGAGCACATCGACCGCGGCCTGCGCCATGGCGCGGCGCCCTGGCCGCTGGTGGCGCTGGACACCCAGGTGCCGACCCTCGGGCCTTACCGGATGTCGGGCGGTGCCTTCGACCTGCTGGTCTACACCGGACCGGTGATGACGTACGACGCGGTGGCGAACCTGGGGACCCGGCTCGACGTCGTCGCCTAGCCGCGCGGATCGGGCCTACGGCGCCGACAGGGCGTGGTAGCGCCGCCCGAAGTAGACCAGCCCGTCGGCGCCCGGCCGCTGGCGGACGTCGAGCACCTCGCAGTACAGCACGTCGTGCGTGCCGACGCTGCAGCGGCTGGTGATGCGGCAGTCGAAGGCGGCCAGCGCGTCGTGCAGCACCGGGGCGCCGCTGGCCAGGGTGAGCCAGCGGGCGGCGTCGAAGCGCTGCGCCATCGGCGTCTTGCCGCCGAACAGGGCGGACAGCGCTTCCTGTCCGGCCGCCAGCGTGTTGACGCAGAGCACGTCGTTGGCGGCGAAGGTGGCGTGCACCGACGCCGACCGGTTCAGGCACACCAGCAGCATGGGCGGGCTGTCGGTGACGCTGCACACCGCCGACGCGGTGAAGCCGGCGCGCCCGCCGGGGCCGTCGGTGGTGATGACGTGCACCGCCGAACCGAGCGTGGCCATGGCGTTGCGGAAGTCGGCGGCGGAGACGGCGGGCAGGGGATCGGCGACGGCGGTCATGGGCGTCTCGGGGGGTTGGACGGTGCAGCATGCGCCAGCGCGTCCGTCTATCGATATGCGGTCGGCTCAGCTGGCCGACCGTGTGGCCTGCAGGAAGGCCCACAGCGCTTGGTTGAAGGCATCGGCCTGCGTCACGTTCACCGCATGCCCGCCCTGCGGCAGGCGGTGCAGCGTCGCCCGCGGCAGCGCGTCGGCCAGCGCCTGCGAGCAGGTCCAGGGCACCAGCGTGTCGTCCTCGGCGGCGAGCAGCCACACCGGCAGGTCGAGGCGCGGCAGGTGCTGGGCCACGTCGAAGGTCAGCAGCGCGCGGATGCGCTTGAGCAGGTTGGCCTCGCCCTGGAAGTGCGCCACGCCGTGCTCCACCTCGGCAGCCACCCGCTCGTCGTTCGCCATCGCCCACGCCGCCGGGTACAGGAAGATCGGCTGCGCCTCGACATAGGCCCGCGGCCCGCCCTGCGCCAACAGCCGGGTGCGGGCGGCGAAGCAGCGCTCGGTGTGCGGGTTGGGCGCGGCCCAGGCGTTGACCAGGGCCAGGCCGTCGATGCGGGGCGGCGCCTTCAGCGCCATCGACAGGCCGACCAGCCCGCCCAGCGCATGGCCGAGCACCAGGCAGCGGTCGACGCCGGCCGCGTCCATCACCGCCAGCGCCTCGTCGGCCATGTCCGGCACGGAATAGCCCGGCGGCAGCCCACCGGCGTTGCGGCCGGTGCCGCGGTGGTCGAAGGCCAGCACGCGGTGGCCGGCCAGCGCCGGCGCCTGCGGCGCCCAGTAGGCCGCCGCGCCGCCGAGGCCGGCGGAGACGAGCACCACCGGTGCCCCGGCCGGCCCCTCGAGGGTCCAGTTCAGGCTCAAGCGCCCTTCCCCACGTGCGCCACGCTGGCGATCTCGACCAGCGCGTCGGGCTTCACCAGCCCGCACTGGATGCAGTAGCGGGCCGGCTTGTCGCCGGGGAAGAACTCGGCGTAGACGGCGTTGACCTTGCCGTAGTCGGCCCAGTCCTTGACGAAGATGTGGTTCATCGTCACGTCGTCCATCGTGCCGCCGGCGGCCTCGACCACGCCCTTGATCGTGGTCAGCACATGGCGGGTCTGCGCGGCGGCGTCGCCGACGTGCACCACGTTGTTGTCCTGGTCGAAGGCCAGCGTGCCGCTGACGTAGAGCACGCCGTCGGCCAGGGTGCCGGGCACGTAGGGCGCCAGCGGCTTGCCGGTGCCGGGCGGGATGATGGCGGTCTTGGGCATGGAACGGTCCTTCAGGGCTTGGCCGAGAGCGCTTGGCGGAAGTCGTCCACCGTGGACACCCAGCCGAAGAACTTCTCGCAGTTGAAGAGCATGGCGCGCTGGATCTCCTCGCCGCCGAGCTGGTGGGTGGCGTCGGCCAGCACGATGGCGAAGTACTCGCGGTGGAAGGCGTCGCGCAGCGTGCTCTCGACGCAGACGTTGGTGGCGATGCCGGTGAGCACCACGTTGCGGATGCCGCGCGCGCGCAGCGTGCTGTCCAGCGTGGAGTTGTAGAAGCCGCTGTAGCGCGTCTTCGGCACGACGATGTCGCCCGGCGCGGGCGTCAGCGCGTCGATCAGCGCGTAGTCCCAGCCGCCCTTGGCGAGCAGGGAGCCCGCCAGTTCGGGCCGGCGGCGCATGGTCTTCAGCGCGTTGCTCTTGTGCCAGTTGGGCGAGGCCGGGCCGCCGGCTTCCACGTAGTCGGCGTCCCATCCGTTCTGCAGGAAGACGATGGTGAGGCCGGCGCGGCGCGCGGCGACCAGCGCGTCGCCGATCCTCTTCGCCACCGCCTGCGCGCCGGAGATGTCGAAGCCGGCCAGCGTGACGTAGCCGCCCTGGCTGGCGTAGGCGTTCTGCATGTCGACCACGATGAGCGCGGTCTGCGACGGCGTGAACGCGATCGGCTCGGGACGGGCCGGCAGCGTCAGCGCGTCGGGCCCGTTGAACGAGGGCACGCCGACGGTGCCCTCGTTGAGCATCCTGTCCCGCAAGGCCGACATCACGCCGCCTCCAGCGCCGGCCGCGCCGCGGCGGCGACGTGCCGCCGGCTCTTCATCAACGGCTGGATGCGGCTGCCGAAGGTGTCCACGCCCTGCACGAACTCGTCGAAGGTCAGCAGCACGCCCTCGCAGCCCGGCACCTCGGCCACCTCGTCGAGCAGGCGGGCCACCGTCTCGTAGGAGCCGACCAGCGTGCCCATGTTGATGTTCACCGCCGAGGTGGGGTCGGCCATCTGGCGCACGTTGGTGTCGGCGCCGCTGCGGGTGTCGGCCGCGCCCTGCTGGCCCAGCCAGGCGATCGCCTCCTGGTCGGCACCGGCCTGGTACAGCTCCCACTTGGCGCGGGCGGCGGCGTCGGTCTCGTCGGCGATGACCATGAACAGCACGTAGGCGCCGACCTGGCGGCCGGCGGCGTCGGCCGCGGTCTTGATCTTCGCCGCCGAGGGCGCGAACGCGGCCGGCGTGTTCACGCCCTTGCCGAAGATGAAGTTGTGGTCCGCGTGCCGGGCCGAGAAGGCGACGCCGGCGTCGCTCTGGCCGGCGCAGATCACCTTCATCGGCACCGACGGCCGCGGGCTCAGGCGGCAGTCGTCCATCTGGAAGTACCGGCCCTTGAAGTCGGACCGGCCGCTGCCCCACAGGTCGCGCAGCACCTGGATGTACTCGGCCAGGTACTCGTAGCGGGTGGCGAAGAACTCGTCGCCCGGCCACAGGCCCATCTGCGAGTACTCCGGCCGCTGCCAGCCGGTGACCAGGTTCAGGCCGAAGCGGCCGTTGGAGATGGAGTCGATGGTCGAGGCCATGCGGGCCACGATGGCCGGCGGCATCACCAGCGACGCCGCGGTGGCGAAGAGCTGGATCTTCGTCGTCACCGCGGCCAGGCCGGCCATCAGGGTGAACGACTCCAGGTTGTGGTCCCAGAACTCCGTCTTTCCGCCGAAGCCGCGCAGCTTGATCATCGACAGCGCGAAGTCGAAGCCGTGGGCCTCGGCCTTCTGCACGATCTGCTTGTTCAGCTCGAAGGTGGGCTTGTACTGGGGTGCGGTGCTGGACAGCAGCCAGCCGTTGTTGCCGATGGGGATGAAGACGCCGACGTTCATGCTGGGCCTTTTGGGTGGACCGGCAGCCCGTGCATGGCCCGTGCCAGCGTGAGACGGGCCTTTCCGCCTCGTCTTTTGACCAAATGGTCCAAATCGGAGCATGCGGTGGGTGATCGTGGCCGTCGCAGGCCCTTGCGCAGTGCATGGCTGCGCCGTCTGGTGCATCGTCGCGCAGGCGTTCGCAGGCAAGACGGCGCCGGCGCGCGGTGGCATGGATCTGGCTTTTTTCCGGGCCGCAAAAGGAGATCCGCACATGACCACCCTGCTCAACGTTCCCGTCATCGACATCGGCCCCTGGTTCACCGGCGGCGCCGAGGACAAGGCCCGCGTCGCGGCCGAGGTGGGCAAGGCCTGCGAGGACATCGGCTTCCTCGTCATCACGGGCCACGGCGTGTCGGCCGCGCTGTGCGAGCGGGTCTACGCCACCTCCAAGGCCTTCTTCGACCTGCCGAAGGAGGAGAAGCTCAAGTGCGCCCGGCCCGACCCGACGCAGGTGCGCGGCTACGCGGCGCTCGGCTCGGAGGCGGTGAGCTACGGCCTCGACGGCGAGTCGCCGCCCGACCTCAACGAGTCGCTGTCGATCGGCCCGCCGGACGTCGACTATTCGGACCCCTACTTCGGCGGCAAGGAAGGCCGCATCCACTTCGCGCCCAACCTGTGGCCGCAGCAGCCGGCCGACCTGAAGGTGTCGTGGCTGGAGTACTTCGGCGTCATGGAGAAACTGGCGGCCGAGCTGATGCGCATCTTCGCCGTCGCGCTGAAGCTTCCGGAGCGCTTCTTCGACGACAAGATCGACCGGCACATCAGCATGTTCCGGGTGTTGAACTACCCGGACCAGCCGGACGCGCCGCTGCCGGGGCAGCTGCGCTCCGGCGCGCACAGCGACTACGGCTCGCTGACCATCATCCGGCAGGAGGACCGCCCCGGCGGCCTGCAGGTCTGCAACCAGGCCGGCGAGTGGGTGGGCGTGCCCTTCGTGCCCGAGAGCTTCGTCGTCAACATCGCCGACCTCATGATGCAGTGGACCAACGACCACTGGCTGTCGACGATGCACCGCGTCGCCAACCCGCCGCGCGACAAGGCGCTCGACAGCCGGCGCATCTCGCTGGTGTTCTTCCACCAGCCCAACTACGACGCGGTGGTCGAATGCATCCCCAGCTGCCTGGCGCCGGGCGAGACGCCGAAGTACGCGCCCGTGACCTCCGGCGACCACCTGCTGAGCAAGTTCGTGCGCCAGGCCTCCTTCGGCGAGCAGACGCTCGACGTGGCCAAGGCCAAGGCGATGGCCGATTGAGCAGGCAGGGCGGTCAGCCGCCGGCGCTGACCGTCGGCGGCAGCGCCTCGCGCATCGCCTCGATGAAGCGGCGCAGGCGCGCCGGGTAGAAGCTGGCGTAGGGGTACAGCAGGTGGATGGGCAGCGGCGCCGCCTCCCACCCTGGCACCAGGTGCAGCAGGCGGCCCTGGGCGATGTCCTCGACCACCGCCCAGTGCGACACCACCGCCAGGCCCAGCCCGGCCAGGGCGGCGGTGCGCAGCGCGAACAGGTTGTCGGTGCTCAGGCGCGGCTTCAGCGCGATGCGCTGCAGCGGCCCGCCGCCTAGCGGCTGCAGGGCGACCTCGTCGCGGTAGAAGGTGCGCAGCGCCAGCCACGGCAGCGCGGCCAGGTCGGCCGGCGAGCGGGGCGGCGCGGCGTCGCCGAACAGCGACGGCGCGCCGACCACCACCCGCTTCACCTCGGACAGGCGGATCGCCACCAGCGACTCGTCGCCCACCGCGCCGACGTGGATGGCGCAGTCGATGCCGCGGCCGATGAGGTTGTGCGTGTCGTCGTCCAGCAGCCACTCGACGCTGACGCCGGGGTGCCGCTGCAGGAAGGCCGCGGTCACCGCCATCAGCCGGTCCTGGCCAAAGGCGTGCGGCGCCAGCACCCGCAGCGGGCCCTGCGGCGCCTCGTCGAGGCCGCGCAGGTCGGCCTCCATCGCGGCCCAGCCGGCCAGCAGCTCGCGGCCGCGCTCGTAGCAGCGGCGGCCGTCGTCGGTGAGCTGCAGGCTGTGCGTCGACCGCTGCAGCAGGCGCAGCCCGAGCGCGCGCTCCAGCGCCTGCAGCCGGCGGCTGACCGTCGGCTGCGTCGCCTGCAGCTGGGCCGCCGCGGCCGACAGGCTGCCCGCCTCGACGATGCGCACGAAGGTGGCCAGCAGGGCCAGCCGGTCGGCGGTGACGGCGGGCGGGCCAGGGTCGAGGGGGCGATGGCTCATGCGGCAAGCGTATAGGCATTCTTCGTGGGGCCGCCTATCCGAGCCGGGCACCGCGCCGCAGACTGCGGGTCAACCCTGGACACTGCCCGTACCTCACCATGTCGACCATTCGCACCACGCATTGCATGGCCCCGTCACCCGCCACCCCGCCGCCGCTGGCCGGCTCGCTCACCCTGCTGCTGGGCGCCGGCGCCGGGTTGGCGGCGGCCGCCCTGTACTACGCCCAGCCGATGCTGGGCGTGCTGGCCGACAGCCTCGGCGCCGACACCCGCCAGATCGGCTGGGTGCCGACGCTGACGCAGCTCGGCTACGCGCTCGGCATCGCGCTGCTCGCCCCGCTGGGCGACCGCTACGAGCGGCGACGCATCATCCGCATCAAGCTCGTGCTGCTGACGCTGGCGCTGCTGGCCGCCGCCGCGGCGCCGCACCTGGCCGTGCTGCTGGCGGCCAGCGCGGCCATCGGGCTGCTGGCGACGGTGGCGCAGGACTTCGTGCCGGCCGCGGCCATCCTGGCGCCCGAGCAGCGTCGCGGCAAGGCGGTGGGCACGGTGATGACCGGGCTGCTGCTGGGCATCCTGCTGTCGCGGGTGGTGAGCGGGCTGGTGGCCGAACACGCCGGCTGGCGCGCGATGTTCGGCCTGGCCGCGCTCAGCATCGCCGGCGTGGCGCTCGCGGCCTGGCGCCGGCTGCCGCGCTTCGCGGTCACCAGCGCCCTGCCCTATGGCGCCCTGCTGGCGTCGGTGCTGTCGCTGTGGCGGCGCCATCCCACGCTGCGCCGCGCCGCGCTGGCGCAGGGCCTGCTCTCGGCCGGCTTCAGCGCCTTCTGGTCCACGCTGGCGGTGCTGCTGCACGGCCAGCCCTACGCCGTCGGCAGCTCGGTGGCGGGCGCCTATGGCCTGGCCGGCGCCGCCGGCGCGCTGCTGGCGCCGCTGGCCGGCCGCCTGGCCGACCGCCGCGGGCCCCAGCGCGTGGCCACCGCCGGCGCCGCGCTGGCCGCGGCCGCCTTCGCCAGCATGGTGCTGCTGCCGCTGCTGCCGGTCACCGGCCGGCTGCTGTGGCTGGCCGGCGTGGCGGTGGCGTTCGACCTCGGTGTGCAGTCGGCGCTGATCGCCCACCAGACGCTGGTCTACAACCTCGACCCCGACGCCCGGAGCCGGCTCAACGCGGTGCTGCTGAGCACGATGTTCGTCTTCATGGCGCTGGGCGCCGGGGTCGGCAGCGCGCTGCTGTCGCACGGCGGCTGGATGGCGGTGACGGCCTTCTCGACCCTGTCCGCGCTGGGCGGGCTGGCGCTCGCCCGGCGCCGCTGACGGCGCTCACCGAGAATCGCCGCCCGCCCGCCGGCCTGCCAGCCCACCGCCTTGACCGCCTCCCTGCTCCGCCCCGCCCTCGTCCTCGGCCTGCTGACCGCCATCGGTCCCTTCGCCATCGACATGTACCTGCCGGCCCTGCCGACCATCGGCCGGCAGCTCGGCACCGGCATGGCCCAGGCACAGGCCAGCCTCACCGCCTTCTTCGCCAGCTTCGCGCTGGCCCAGATGGTCTTCGGCCCGGCGTCCGACCGCTGGGGGCGCAAGCGGCCGCTGATGATCGGGCTGGCCCTGTTCATCGTCGGCAGCGTCGGCAGCGCGCTGTCGCCGGACATCGGCACGCTGGTCGTCTTCCGCTTCCTGCAGGGCGTCGGCGCGGCGGCGCCGGGGGTCATCCCGCGCGCCATCGTGCGCGACCTCTACACCGGCCGCGAGGCCGCGCGGCTCAGCTCCATGCTGATGCTGGTCTTCAGCGTCTCGCCGGTGCTGGCCCCGCTGGTCGGCAGCCAGTTCACCGAGCACTGGGGCTGGCGCTCGGTGTTCTGGGCGGTGGCCGGCATCGCGGTGGTCGCGCTGTGGGTGTGCGCCACGCAGCAGCCGGAGACGCGCACCCTCGCGGCCCGGGCCGACACCACGCTGCGCAGCACGCTGGCCGCCTGCGCCGAACTGCTGCGCGACCGCCACTTCCTCGGCCTGACCTTCCTCGGCGCGATGGGCATGAGCGCCTTCTTCGCCTACCTGGCCAGTTCGTCCTTCGTGCTGATGGGGCACTACGGGCTCAGCGGCTCGCAGTACAGCGTGCTGTTCTCGCTCAACGCGGTGGCGTTCATCGGCGTCGCCCAGCTCACCGGACCGCTCACCGCCCGGCTGGGACTGGCCGGGCTGGTGCAGGCGGCCTGCGTCGGCTTCGCGACGGCGATGGTGGCGCTGGCGCTGCTGTCGCTGGCCGGCGTGGACGGCCTGCCCTGGATGGTCGGGCTGCTGTTCGTCGGGTTCGGCTTCCTCGGGCTGGTCGTGCCGTCCACCGCGGTGCTGGGCATGGAGGAACACGGTCCGATCGCCGGCACCGCCGCCGCCCTGATGGGCACCCTCCAGATGCTGGTGGGCGCGGCGGTGATGCCGCTGGCCGGGCTGTTCGCCGACGGCACCGCGCGGCCGATGCTGCTGACCATCGCGGCCTGCGCGCTCGCCACCCTGGCGCTGTCGGTCGGCACGCTGGGCTGGCGCAGGCGACCCGCTGCCCCCGCCTGACCGGCCCGGGCCAACCCGCAGGCGACGGCGTGATGTGACATCTGCTTGACGTGGATCAACCCGGGGCGCAGGCCATCAAGCTTTCCCGACAGCCGGTGTCAGAGGAAAAGCCCGGGCGCGGCCGAAGAATGGGATCACCCCACCGCAGCAGCGATCCATGAAGAACAACGGCCCCGTCACCCAGGTCGAGCACGCCCTGACCCCCGGCGCGACGCTCGTCTCGACCACCGACCTCGACAGTCGCATCACCTACTGCAACGCGGCCTTCATCGACGCCAGCGGCTTCGAGCACGAGGCGCTGATCGGCCAGCCGCACCACCTGATCCGCCACCCGGACATGCCGGCCGAGGCCTTCCGCGACATGTGGGAGACGCTGCGGGCGGGCGAGCCGTGGTCGGGCATGGTGAAGAACCGCCGCCGCAACGGCGACCACTACTGGGTGCGCGCCAACGTCACCCCGGTGCTGAGCCAGGGCCGGGCCAGCGGCTACATGTCGGTGCGCACGGTGCCCGGCCGGGCCGAGGTCCAGGCCGCCGAGGCGCTGTACGCCCGGATGCGGGAAGAAGCCGCGGCCGGCGTGCTGCGCACCCGCCTGCACCGCGGCGAGGTGGTCGCCGGGCGTGGCCTGCGGCGCCTGTTGCCGCCGCTGGCGTCGACGCTGGGCGGCGCGCCGGCGCTCGGGCTGGGCGCGCCGCTGGCGGTCGCCGCCGCCGCGCTGCTGGTGTCCCCCCGTCGCCGCGCTCGCGGTCGGCGTGCCGCTGGGCGTGGTGTGCGCCGTGGTGGCGCATCGCACGCGCCGCAAGGGGCTGGCGGTCGCCATCGCCGCCACCCACCGGCTGGCCGCCGGCACCCTGGGCGGGACCGAGGCCGCGCAGGGCCGGGCCGCCGCCGCACGGCTGCAGCGGGGGCTGCAGCAGCTGGACGTGAACCTGCAGGCCATCGTCGGCGACGTGCGCGAGCAGGTGCGCGGCATGGACCTCACCAGCCGCGAGATCGCCAGCGCCAGCCAGGACCTGTCCGGCCGCACCGAGGCGCAGGCCGGCAACCTGCAGCAGACGGCGGCCTCGCTGGAGCAGATCACCGCCACCGTGCGGCAGAACGCCAAGACCAGCGAGGAGGCCGCCGCACTGGCCGCGCGCTGCGCCCGCCAGGCCGCCGACGGCGGCGAGCGCGCCGAGCAGGCCGCGCAGCGCATGGAGGACATCCGCCAGGCGTCCGCGCGCATCGCGCAGATCGTCGGCGTGATCGACGGCATCGCCTTCCAGACCAACCTGCTGTCGCTGAACGCGGCGGTGGAAGCCGCCCGCGCCGGCGAGGCCGGCAAGGGCTTCGCGGTCGTCGCCGGCGAGGTGCGCACGCTGGCCAGCCGCAGCGGCGAGGCCGCGCGCGAAATCCGCCAGCTCATCGCCGACACCAGCGAGAAGGTGGAAGCCGGCCACGCCCTGGTGCGCGAGACCGAGGCCAGCGTGCGCGAGACCGCCAGCGCGGTCGAGGCGGTGCGGGTGATGGTCGACTCGATCAGCCGTGCCTCCGCCGAGCAGGCGGCGGGCACGGCCCAGGTCAACGTGGCGGTGACCCAGCTGGATGGCCTCACGCAGCAGAACGCCGCCATGGTCGAGCAGCTGTCGGCCTCGGCCACGGTGCTGCGCCAACGCACGCAGGCCGTGACCGAGGCGGTGAGCGTGTTCCGCCAGGACGCGCGCGCCGCGGCGGCGGCCTGACGCCGATGCCGCTGCAGCTCGCCGTGCCACGCCCCGCGCGGGCGGTCGACGGACGGCGCGAGCGTGCCCGGCTGGCGGCGCTCGACGCCCTGCACATCGTCGACGCGCCGCGCGAACCGGGCCTGTACCGGCTCGTCGTGCGCCTGGCCGAACGCCTGCAGGCGCCGATGGCGGCGCTGTCGCTGGTGACCTCGGACCGCCAGGTCGTGCACGCCAGCGTCGGCCTCGGCCTGCGCGAGGTGCGGCGCTCGGCATCGATCTGCTCGCAGGTGGTGTTCCTCGAATCGCCGCTGGTGGTCGAGGACCTGGCCGCCCATCCCGTGCTGCGCGCCAACCCCTACGTGGTGGGCGAGCCGCGGCTGCGCGCCTATGCCGGCGCACCGCTGCTGTCGGCCGGCGGCGAGCCCGTCGGCGTGCTGTGCGCGATGGACACCCAGCCCCGCACCTTCACCGGCGAGGATCGCGGCGAACTGGTGCGGCTGGCCCAGGCCGCGGCCTGCGAGCTCATCGCCCGCGCCTGGGTTCCGCTGGCTTAGCGGCCGCCCACGCGGGCGTTCAAGCGCCGGCCGAGGGGCGCGGCTCTTGCGGCCGGCGCGTCTGCAGCAGCGCGGCCAGCCGGGCGGCGTCCACCGGCTTCGTCAGGTGCTCGTCGAAGCCGGCCGCCAGCGCGGCCGCCTTGTCGCGCTCCTGGCCCCAGCCGCTGAGCGCGACCAGCAGCACCGCCCGGTCGCCGGCGGCGCGGATGCGGCGCGCCACCTCGTCGCCGGTGGCCTTCGGCATGCCGATGTCCAGCAGCGCCACCTGCGGCGAGAACCCCTGCCAGGCGGCCAGCGCCTCCTCCCCGTCGTAGGCCACCTGCACCTGGTGCCCGTCGAGGGTCAGCAGTTCGTGCAGCGTGTCGGCGGCGTCGCGGTTGTCGTCGGCCACCAGCACGCGCAGGCGGGCCGGCGCCGCTGGCGCGGCGGCCGCCGTGGCCACGGCCACGGGCACGGGCTCGGCCACGGGCGGCGCTCCCACCGCCGGCGGCAGGTGGACGACCATGCTGGTGCCGTGGCCCTCGCCGTCGCTGTGGGCGGTGAGCTGGCCGCCGTGCAGTTCGACCAGCGCCCGCGACAACGCCAGGCCGATGCCCAGGCCACCGCCACGCTCGCCACCCGGTCCCTGGCCGAACATCGAGAAGATCAAGGGCAGCGACTGCCGCGCGATCCCCATGCCGTTGTCCTCCACCCGCAGGCGCACGCCGTCGGCACGCGCCTCGGCGCTGAGGCGGATGACACCGCCCGGCTCGGTGAACTTGGCCGCGTTGCTCAGCAGGTTGGACAGCACCTGCGCCAGCCGCAGCGGGTCGGCGTCGACCACCGGCGACGGCTGCGGCACCGCCACCGAGAGCTGGTGACGCCGCGCCTCGATCAGCGGACGCGAGGTCTCGACGGCGGAGGCGACGATCTCGGCCAGCGCATGCGGGCCGCGGCGCAGCGCGAGCTTGCCGCGGGTGATGCGCGAGACGTCGAGCAGGTCGTCCAGCAGCAGCGCCATGTGGCGCACCTGGCGCTCGATGATGGCGGCGCTGCGCAGGCGCTGCGCCTCGCTGGCGCGGTCGTTGGAGAACACGCCGGCGGCATGGCGGATGGGCGCCAGCGGGTTGCGCAGCTCATGCGCCAGCGTGGCGAGGAACTCGTCCTTGCGGCGGTCGTCCTCCTTCAGCGCCGCCTCGGCGCGCTGGCGGTCCTGGATCTCCTGCTGCAGCGTGCCGAGCATGTCGTTGAAGGCGCGCACCAGCACATCGACCTCCGCCAGGCCGCTGGTCGGCGCACGCAGGCCGAAGTCGCGCTGCCGGGCCACCTCGTCGGCGGCGTCGGCCACGTTGGACAGCGGCCGCAGCAGCCGGCGGCGCAGGCGACCGAACACCGCCGCCGCGATCAGGAAGCCGGCGCCGCCGATGGCCACGAGGATGAGGCCGGTGTCGCGCAGCCGCTGCGTCAGCCCGAGGCGGGACACCAGGTAGACGCTGCCCAGGCGCTCGCCGACGTGCACCACCGGCAGCACCAGGCCGACCGAGTCGATGCCCTGGCGGGCATCGGACGACCCGTCGTCGCTCAGTCGGTCCGGCAGGCGCTCGCCGGGCGCGGCCACGCCGTTGAACAGCGTGCCGTCGGCGCGGTAGACCGAGACCAGGCGCACCCGCTGGCGCTCGCGCAGCGCGAGCAGGGTCTCCTGCAGCGCCTGCGGGTCGTCGAAGGCCAGCGCCGCCACCGCGCTGCTGGCCACCAGCGCGGCCTGGCTGCGCAGGTCCTGCAGCCCCTGCTGCCGCTGGTTCACCAGGTCGTAGGCCAGCAGGGCCAGCGCGCTGACCAGCAGCGCCATGGCCGTGGTGGTCCACGTCACCCGCGTGAGCGCGGCGGACAGCGACTGTTGTGGACCGCGCGGCGTCGTCATTCGACCACCTTCACCGCCACGCCGAGCAGGCGGGCGCTGGCGCGCAGCCGCGCCCGCTCCAGCGCCCGCAGCGAGACCTCGAAGCGCAACCGCTCGCCGACGTGGACGAAGTTGATGGCGCTGCCTTCGGGCAGGCCCTCGGGCACGTCGGTGACCAGCAGCACCGGCCGGCCCTGCAGCCGCATCGCCCACGACTCCGCATAGGAGCGCGGGCCGCCGACGAACAGCAGGTGGACGTCGTCGACCGGGTCGCCGGTGCGCACGGCACGGGTGGCCAGTTCAGGGCCGCCGGCCTGCCGGCCGGCCGCATGGTGCTGCAGCGCAGCCGCCACCTCGGGCGCGCCGGCCACCGCCAGCACCAGCACCGGCGGGGTCGGCGTCGGCCATTCGACGAAGCCGGAAAAGCGCACGAGGTAGGCCGCCTTGAGGTCGGCCGGGCTGACCGGCGGGGCGGGCACGGGCTGCGCAGCCGCCAGGCCGGGCCACAGCCCGACCAGCAGAAGAACCAACCCTCGCCTGGTGCACGGTCCCTGCACGCCATCGACTCCCTGCGTGTTCTTGTCCTGGCAGGCCCACGGCGGCACCGCCGCCGCGGCCCCGTGGAGGGGTCGATGCGCCCTCGCTTCGGGAGGCGCGATTGTGGCCGCATTTCGGCCAGAATCGCCGCCGCCTGGAGCGGGGCATGTCGACCCTGCCCGCCGTTGAGAAGGGGGGGCCTTCGTGCTCGCTCGACGCATTGCCGGCGCCTCACGGCGCCGTTGGACCGCTCACGCCTTGTGCGCCCTCGCCGCCGCGTCGACCGGCGTGCCGGCGGCCGCGCAGGTCCGGGACGCGCCGGTGGCGCCGGCCGCCCCGTCGTTGCCCGACCTGTCGCTGGAAGAGCTGGGTTCGCTGCCCGTCACCTCGGTCAGCGGCCGCGCCGAGCGCTGGCAGGACGCGCCGGCCTCGGTCTACGTCATCACCGGCGACGACATCCGCCGTTCCGGCGCCGTCACCCTGCCGCAGGCGCTGCGGCTGGCGCCCAACCTGCACGTCGCCGCGCTCAACGCCACGCAGAACGCCATCAGCGCGCGCGGCTTCAACACCGCCATCGCCAACAAGCTGCTGGTGCTGATCGACGGCCGCACGGTCTATTCGCCGCTGTTCTCGGGCGTGCTGTGGGACGCGCAGGACGTGGTGCTGGAGGACGTCGACCGCATCGAGGTCATCAGCGGCCCGGGCGGCACGCTGTGGGGCGCCAACGCGGTCAACGGCGTCATCAACGTGGTGACGCGCACCGCGGCGGCCACGCAGGGCACCCAGCTGTCGGTGGGCGGCGGTGAGCACGGCCACCACACCAGCCTGCGCCACGGCCTGCGGCTGGGCGACCAGGCGCACCTGCGGCTCTACGCGCTGACCCGCCACACCGACAACACCCTGCGCGCCGACGGCACGCCCGTGACCGACCAGGCGAGCAAACGCCAGCTCGGCTTCCGCACCGACTGGGCCGACGAGCGCCGCAGCCTGACCGTGCAGGGCGAGGCCTATGAAGGCGGCGAGGCGCCCGGCACCAACACCGCCCCGGTGCAGCGCGGCCACCACCTGCTGGCACGCCTGGGCGAGCGCCGCGCCGACGGTGCCGAATGGACGCTGCAGGGCTACGTCGACAGCGCCGAGCGCGACGAGCCGGTGATCTTCCGCGACCGCACGCGCACCGTCGACCTGCGCTTCGACCATGCGCTGCCCGCCCGGGGCGCGCACCGCCTGCTGTGGGGCCTGAACGCCCGCGAGGCGTTCAGCCGGACCGAACGCACCACGGCGGAGTTCCTGCCCGGCGACCGCCGGCTGCACTGGGCCAGCGTGTACCTGCAGGACGAGGTGCGGCTGGCACCGCGCTGGCAGGTCACCGGCGGCCTGAAGCTGGAACGCAACCGCTACAACGGCTGGGAATGGATGCCCAGCCTGCGCCTGGCCTGGCGGCCGAGCGACGCGCGCATGGTGTGGGCCGGCCTGTCGCGCGCGGTGCGGGCACCATCGCGCATCGACCGCGAATTCTTCTTCCCCGCCGTGACCCGCAGCCTGATCGCCGGCGGCCCGGACTTCCAGTCCGAAATCGCGCTGGTGGCGGAAGTGGGCGTTCGCGGGCAGGTCGGCGCCGACTGGTCCTACTCGGCCACCGCCTACCGCCAGCAGTACGAGGGCCTGCGCGCCGGCGGCACCACGCTGCCGACCCAGGTCGAGAACCGCATCGACGGCCATGCCGACGGGGTCGAGGCCTGGGGCAGCTGGCAGGCGGGCAGAAGCTGGCGGCTGTCCGCCGGCCTGCTGGCGCAGAAGAAGGCCTTGCGCGCGCGGCCGGGCACCGCGCCCAGCAGCATCGCCAACCTGGGCAACGACCCGACGTCGCAGTGGTCGCTGCACTCCAGCCACCAGCTCGGCCCTGCCCAGGCGCTGGACCTGTTCCTGCGCCGCGTCGGCGCCCTACCCCAGCCGGCAATTCCCGCCTACACCGCGCTCGACGTGCGCTGGGGCTGGCGGCCGACGCCGCAGGCGGAGGTGTCGCTGGCGCTGTTCAACGCACTGGACCCCCACCATCCTGAATTCGAGGCCAATCCCAGCCTGCAGCGGCGGCGGCTCTGGCTGCGCCTGGTGCTGTCGGACCACCGATAGGCGCCGCAACGGGGTACAACGCTTGCCCACGGCACCCGCGATCCACCACGTATCGATGTCCGCCCCGTCCCCAGGACCATCCGCCGCCGCCCCGGCCGACACGCTGCTCAACCCCGACCAGCGCTTCCGGCTGCTGGTCGACAGTGTTCAGGACTACGCCATCTTCATGCTCGACCCCGAGGGCCGCGTGCTGACCTGGAACGCCGGGGCGCAGCGGCTGAAGGGCTGGCGGACGGAGGAGATCGTCGGCCGTCCGCTCGAGACCTTCTACCCGCCGGAGGTGGCGGCCTCGGGCTGGCCGCGCGACGCGCTGCGCCGTGCGCTGGCGGAGGGCCGCTTCGAGGCGGAAGGCTGGCGGGTGCGACGCGACGGCAGCCGCTTCTGGGCCAGCGTGGTCATCACCGCGCTGCGCGACGGCGCGGGCCGGCACCAGGGTTACGCCAAGGTCACCCGGGACCTCACCGAGCGCCGCGCGCAGGAGGAGGCGCTGCGCCGCAGCGAGGAACAGCTGCGACTGCTGGTCAACGCGGCGCAGGACTACGCCATCTTCATGCTCGATCCCGAAGGCCGCGTGCTGACCTGGAACGCCGGCGCCGAGCTGATCACCGGCCACCCCCGCCGAGGCGGTGCTGGGCCGGGACTTCGCGCTCTTCTTCACCGAGGCCGACCGCGCGGCCGGCCTGCCCGGACGCGAGCTGCAGCACGCCGTGCAAGAGGGCCGCGCCCGCACCGAAGGCTGGCGGCTGCGCCGCGACGGCAGCCGCTTCTGGGCCGGGGTGACGATCACCCCGGTGCTGGCCGACGACGGGCAGCTGCGCGGCTTCGCCAAGGTGACCCGCGACCTGTCGGTGCAGCGCCGGCTGACCGCACTGGAGGTGTCGAGCCAGCGCATGAGCGCCTTCCTCGCGGTGCTGGGCCATGAGCTGCGCAACCCGCTGGCGCCGATCCGCAACGCCGCCTCGCTGCTGCGCCGGCTGCCCGAGCTGCCGGCGCCGGCGCTGCACTCGGCCGGCATCATCGAGCGCCAGCTCGACCACCTGGTGCGGCTGGTCGACGACCTGCTCGACGTCGGCCGCATCGTCACCGGCAAGGTGGTGCTGCAGCGCCGGCGGCTGGACTGGCACGAGGTGGTGCAGGCCAGCCTGGAGGTCGCCCGGCCGCTGGCGCAGGCCCGGCAGCACGACCTCACCGTCGACCAGCCCGACGAACCGCTGCCCGTCGACGGCGACCTGACGCGGTTGGTGCAGGCGCTGCAGAACCTGCTGCACAACGCCGTGCGCTACACCGCGCCCGGCGGTCGCATCGCGCTGGTGGTGCGCCGCGATGCGGACAGGCTGGTGACCACCGTGCACGACAACGGCCGCGGCATCGCCGCCGCCGACCTGGAGCGGGTGTTCGACCTCTTCGTCCAGGCCGAGGCCACCGCCGGTTCGGCCGACGGCGGCGGCCTGGGCATCGGGCTCAGCCTCGCGCGCACGCTGGTGGAGGGCCACGGCGGCAGCCTGGTGGCCGCCAGCGACGGGCCGGGCCGGGGCAGCTGCTTCACGCTGCGGCTGCCGCTGGCCGGCGGCCCGCAGGCCGGCGCCGCGACCCACCGGCGGACGGCGCCCGCCACGCCGCAGCGGGTGCTGGTGATCGACGACAACCACGACTCGACCGACACCATGGTCGAGCTGCTGCGCAGCCTGGGCCACCAGGCGCTCGGCGCCTACGGCGCCGCCGAGGCGCTGCAACAGGCCGCCGCCTTCGTCCCGGAGGTGGTGCTGCTGGACCTGCACATGCCCGACGGCGACGGCTTCTCGGTCATCGCCGAGCTGCGCCGCCTGCCGCGGCCGCCGCGGGTGTTCGCCATGACCGGCTATGGCCAGCAGGGCGACCGCCGCCAGACGGCGGCCGCCGGCTTCGACGGCCACCTGACCAAGCCGGTGGCCCCCGCCGAGCTGGAGGCGGCGCTGACCCCGCGCTGACGCCTACAGCGCCGGCTCAACCCCCGCCGGCGTCCGCCAGCGGCAGCCAGATCTCGAAGCGACTGCCGCGGCCGGGCCCGTCGCTGCGGGCCGCCACCCGCCCGCCGTGGCCCGCGACGATGCTGTGCACGATGGCCAGCCCGAGGCCGAGCCCGCCGGCCGCGCGGGCCACCGGCTGCTCGGCCTGGTAGAAGGGCTCGAAGACGCGGGCCAGGGTGCCGGCGTCCATGCCGGTCCCCTCGTCCTGCACGACGATGCAGGCCTCGCCACCGGCCAGCGCCAGGTCCACCGTCACCGGCGCCTGCGGCGAGAAGCGCAGCGCGTTGACGAGCAGGTTGGTGACGGCCTGCACCAGCCGCGTCTCGTCGCCCCGCACCACGGCCGGAGGCAGCGCATCGGGCAAGCGCAGGCCCGGGTGGTCGGGCACCGCCTCGATCGCGCGCTCCAGCACCGTGCGCAGGTCCACCGGCTCGCGCTGCAGGACCAGGGCACCGCGGGTGATGCGCGAGATGTCGAGCAGGTCGTCGACCAGCCGCCGCATGTGCTGCAGCTGGCGCCGCATGATCAGGCGCTCGCGGTCGGTGTCGGGGCCGGCCTTGCGGTCCAGCAGCTGCAGCGCGGTGACCATCGGCGCCAGAGGGTTGCGCAGTTCGTGGCCCAGCACCGCGAGGAACTGGTCCTTGGCCTGCGCCGCCTCCCCTGCCCGCTGCAGCGCCTGGCGCAGCGAGGCGAGCAGGTCCTCGCGCTCGGACGCGGCCTCGGCGCGCTGGGCGGCGGCCTTCTGCAGCGCCTGGCCCATCTGGTCGAGCTCGGTGATGCCGCTCGGCCCCAGCTGCAGCGGCTGCCCCTCGCCCAGCCGCACCGCCTGGTCGCGGATGGCGCGGATGGGCCGGCTCACCCGCCGCGCCACGTACAGCGCCAGCGCCAGGCTGAGCCCCAGCGACAGCACGATGCCGACGACGTAGCCGACCAGCGTGCGCTGCAGCGGCGCGTCGAGCAGCGCGGTCGGGATCTCCACCGACACCGTCCAGTCGGTGGTGCCGATGCGGCTCACGCCGAGGTACACCGACCCGCCGTCGGCGCCGCTGGCGTGTCCGGTCATCTCGCGCCAACCGGGCGGCAGCCGGTTCGGCGCGTCGGACACCGGCTGCGCCCGCGGCGGCCGGAAGTCCTCGGTCGAGCGGGCCACGCGCTGGCCCTGGCCGTCGAACACCGACGAGGTCCAGCCCTCGGGCAGCTGCTGGCGGCGCAGCAGCTCGACCAGGCGATCGGGCTGCAGGGCGGCGCTCAGCACGTAGGCCACCTGGCCCTCCCGCAGGACCGGCAGGCGCACGGCGAAGGCCAGGTTGCCGCGGCTGCCGACGGCCAGCGACCCGAGCACCGGCCGGCGCTGCGCCACCGCCAGCCGCAGGCTGTCCGGATCGACCACCGGCTCGGCGCCCGGCGCCCCGAAGGGCCGCGAGCTGCGCAGCAGCACCCGGCCGTCGGCGTCGGTGAGGATCACCGCCAGCCAGCTCGGCCGCGCCTGCACCGCCTTCTGGCTCAGCAGGTGGAGCTGGCGCAGGTCGCCCTCGGTCAGCGCCGGCAGCAGCGACAACGATCGCAGCGACGCCCGCGAGCCCTCCAGCTCGCCGTCCACCGCGCTGGCCAGCGCCCGCGTCAGGCTCAACGCGCTGCGTTCCACCTCCGCCCGGTGCGCGACGATGGCGGCGCGCATGTTCCAGGCGGCAAACAGCGCCAACGGCAGCAGACCGGTGGCGAACAGCAGCAGCAGTTGTCGGCGCAACGGCTGCTCGGGCCTCCCGCTCATCCAGGCATGTCCATGCCGCCATTTTCGCCCAGGCGGTTGTCGGGGACCGCCGACGCCCCGTTGGCCTCCCGGGTTCGACTGTTCCAAACTGCGTCTAACATGCGCCCCACGGGGTTGGCAGACCCACGTGCAAGACATCACAACGCCAGGGAGTGCGAGATGCAGTCGGACGCGGTTGGAACCGACGGCGCCGCGGAGGAGATGCAGGCTCTGCGCGACCAGTTGGCGCAGGCGCTGCTGGCGGTGCGGGCACGCGACGAGTTCCTCGCCATTGCGGCGCACGAGCTCCGCAACCCGATGCACACCGCCGCGCTCACCATCAGCACCGTGCTGGCGCAGTCGGTCGCGCAGGGCGACGCTGAGCTGGAACGCCGTGCGCGCCGGGCGCAGCGGGCGATCGAGACGCTGGTGCGGCGGGCCTCGCTGCTGCTGGACGTCTCCCGGCTCAACGACGGCAGCTTCGTGCTGCGGCGGCGGCCGGCGGACCTGGCCGACTGCCTGCGCGCCGCGGTGGCGCAGCTCGACGACCAGGCGAGGCACGTCAGCAGTCCGCTCCGGCTGGACTGCCCGGGCAGCCTGCCCGGCCTGTGGGACATCGACGCGCTGGCCCAGGTGGCCGACAACCTGATCACCAACGCGGTGAAGTACGGTGCCGGCCAGCCGGTGCAGGTGCGGGCCTGGGCCGACGACCGGGGCACCGCCTTCAGCGTCAGCGACGGCGGACCCGGCATCGCCGCCGCCGACCGGCAGCGCATCTTCGACAAGTTCGAGCGCCTCATGCAGGGGGCGTGCGCCAGGACGGCTTCGGGCTGGGCTTGTGGATCGTCGGCCAACTGGTGCATGCCCACGGCGGCACCGTCGAGGTGACCAGCAACCTCGGCCAGGGCAGCACCTTCACGGTCACGCTGCCGCACACCGAATGACACACACCATCACCAAAGGAACCGCGATGAACCTGCTGCGCCGCATCCCGACGCTGGTGCCAGGCCTGGACGACGTCCTGCGCGGCGGGCTGTTCGAAGGCGGCGTCTACATCGTCGAAGGGCCGCCGGGGGTGGGCAAGACGACCCTGGCCAACCAGATGGCCTACAACTTCGCGCAGGCGCACGGCCAGAAGACGGTCTACGTCACCCTGCTCGCCGAGTCGCATGCCCGCATGCTGCAGCACATGGGGGCGCAGACCTTCTTCCGCATCGGCGCGGTGAACCGCGAGGTCATCTACATGAGCGCCTACCGCGAACTCGAGCGCGACGGCCTGAAGGGCGTGATCGCCCTGCTGCGTGAAGAGGTCACCCGCCATGGGGCCGGCCTGCTGGTGGTCGACGGCCTGGTGATCCCGAGCGACGGCAACCCGATCGACGAGCAGGTGCGCCAGTTCGTGCACGAGCTGCAGAGCGTGACCGGCCTGCTCAACTGCCTGTGCCTGCTGCTGACCAGCGGCACCGGCCGCTCGGTGAACGCCGAGCAGACCATGGTCGACGGCATCTTCCGGCTGGAGGACCTGTCGCACCGCTGGCGCGCCGAGCGGCGCTTCCACGTCCGCAAGTTCCGCGGCAGCGCGGTCGAACGCGGCGGGCATACCTTCTGCATCACCGACGACGGTTTGCGCTTCTACCCCCGCTTCGAGACCACGCCGCTCCAGCCGCGCGAGCGCGAGGCGGAGCCGCGCGTGGTCAGCAGCGGGCTGGCCGCCCTGGACGACCAGGTGCTGGCCGGCGGTCTGCGCCAGGGCAGCAGCACGGCGGTGTACGGCCCCAGCGGCAGCGGCAAGACGCTGCTGGCCATGGCCTTCGCCGCCGCCTCCTCGGTCGAAGAGCCCGGGCTCGTGCTCAGCTTCGGCGAGTCCCCCGAGGACCTGAAGGCCGTCGCCGGCGCCTGCGGCATGGACCTGGCCCAGCGCGTGGCCGACGGCAGCCTCACCTTCACCTGGCGGGATGCCCAGGAGCAGGCCCTCGACGAGATCGGCCACCACCTGCTGCGCATGGTGGACGAAGGCGGGGTTCGGCGCCTGGTCGTCGACGGCGTCGCCGGGCTGGCCGACACGCCGGCCTTCGCCGAACGGGGCTACCGGTTCATGGGGCACCTGCTGCTGCAGCTGCAGGCGCGCGGCGTCACCGCGCTGTTCACCATCGATCCCCAGGCCTTCGACGCCGCCGGCGGCGGCCCCCCGGCTCAGGGGTTGATGGGCTGGTTCGACAATGTGGTGGAACTTCAGTTGCCTGCAGTGGGAGAGGATGGTCGTCTGGCCGTGCTGCGCAAGCTGCGCGGCGGCCGGGCCCGCCGAACGCTGCTGCATCTGCGGATGAGCGATGCGGGTCTGTCGGCCCAGTGAGCGTCACCGCAAGGAAAGCCATGAAGTCGGTCCTGGTCGTGGAAGACGAGTACGGCAATGCGGAGGTGCTGCAATTGCTGCTGGAGTCGGCCGGCTACCAGGTCAGGCTGACCTCCAACGGCCGCGAGGCGCTGGTCGAACTGGCCCGCGAGCGGCCGACCCTGGTGTTGACCGACTACATGATGCCGCGCATGACCGGCGGCGAGCTGGGGCTGGCGCTGCGAGCGGACCCGCAGCTGCGCGACATCCCGATCGTCATCATGAGCGCCACCGAGGAATCGGCGATCCAGTCGGTGTTCGCCGACTACGACGCCTTCCTGCGCAAGCCCTACAACGCCGAGCAGATGCTGGCGGTGCTCGACCGGCTCGCCGAAAGCGGCCGCCAGCCCCAGGCGCCCGACGCCCAGATCGACGAATCGGTGCGCCAGCTGCTGCGCGGCATCAGTTCGTCGCGGCCCGAGGAAACCTGACCGCGGCCGCACCAGGCCGCGGCGCCCGCGCTAGTACACCTCCGGCACGAGCATCCGCGCCGGCACCGGGTGGCGGCTGTAGTCCGCGTGGCGCACCCGCTCGGGCAGCTGCAGCGGCTCGCGCGGCACCTCGCTGTAGGGCACCTGGCCCAGCAGGTGGGCGATGCAGTTCAGCCGCGCCCGCTTCTTGTCCACCGCCTGCACCACCCACCAGGGGGGACTCGGGGATGTGCGTGCGCGCCAGCATGTCCTCCTTGGCCTTGGTGTAGTCCTCCCAGCGGCGGCGCGACTCCAGGTCCATCGGGCTCAGCTTCCACTGCTTGAGCGGGTCGTGCATGCGGCCGAGGAAGCGCAGGTGCTGCGCCTCGTCGGTGATGGAGAACCAGTACTTCACCAGCTGGATGCCGGAGCGCACCAGCATGCGCTCGAACTCGGGCACCGAGCGGAAGAACTCCTCCACCTCGTCCTCGGTGCAGAAGCCCATCACCCGTTCGACGCCGGCCCGGTTGTACCAGCTGCGGTCGAAGAGCACGATCTCGCCGGCCGCCGGCAGGTGGGCCGCGTAGCGCTGGAAGTACCACTGGGTGCGCTCGCGGTCGTTGGGCGCCGGCAGCGCCACCACCCGTGCCACCCGCGGGTTCAGCCGCTGGGTGATGCGCTTGATCATGCCGCCCTTGCCCGCGGCGTCGCGGCCCTCGAAGACGATGACCAGCTTGTGGCGGCTGGCCACCACCCAGTCCTGCAGCTTGACCAGCTCGCGCTGCAGGCGGAACAGCTCGCCGAAGTAGCGGCGGCGCGGCAGCGGGCTGCCGGCTTCGCGCGCCTCGGCCGCGCCGCCGTGCAGGCCGTCGAGCCGGTCTTCCCAGTCCAGCTCGAGCTCCTCGTCGTAGTCGTCGAGCAGTTCCTCGCCGAGGCGGTCGAGCAACCGGTCCTCGCCGGTGCGGGACAGGGCGGAAGGGGGGTGCGGTCGTCCATCGCCGAAGCCTAGCGGCCCGGCGGCGACAGCCGTGTGAAACCCCCCGGCGCCGCCCGGGCAGCGGCCGGACCGCGGTCAGGCCGCCCGGCGCACCGGCTCGGCGGCGTCGTCGTCGCCGCGCGCCGTCAGCGGCAGGTCCGGCGCCAGCACGCCCAGCCGCAGCCAGGCCACGGCGGCCACCTCCGGCGCCAGCCGGCGCCAGCGGGTCTCGGCGCAGAGCTCGGCGGCCGCGTCCACCAGCGCGTCACGGTCGGCCCGCGGCCACTGCGCCTGCAGCCGCCCGGCGCAGCGCGCAATCCATTCCACTTCGTCCATGGGACAGCTCCTGTACTGTGTATATGTACAGTATCTGCGCTGGGTTGGACGAGGTCAACCGCCCGCGGCGGCGAAGGACAATGGCGACTGGCGGGCGGTCACCAGCGGCCGGGCGGTGGCCGCCTCCTGACACCGCGTCAGGTCCGGTGGCGTCGAGCACCAGACCTGCTCGCCGGCGACGAAGACCCGCAGTTCGCCGGCGGCCATCGGCGCCCAGTCTTCGTTGCGGGTCAACGGCTCGGTGGCCACCAGCACCATGCGGTCGCCGGGGCCGTTGTCGACGCCGAGGTCGAGGCTCAGCTCCTCGTCGACCAGGTGGGCGACCGGGAACGGATGCCGGCGCTGCAGCAGGTGCAGCGAGGTGCTGGCGTGGGCGTAGAGCGCCTGGCCGTCGCTGGCGAGGAAGTTGAACCGGCCGTGCCGTGCCACCTCCGCGGCCAGTTCGGCCATCACCGGCGCCACCTGCTGCCAGGCCGGCGCCTGGCGCGAGCGGAAGCGCTGGCGCAGCTGCTGCAGCAGCCAGCAGAAGGCGCGTTCGCTGTCGGTCTGGCCCACCGGGCGCAGGCCGCCGGCCAGCCGCGGCTTGAAGCCCTGCAGGTCGCCGTTGTGGGCGAAGGACCAGTGGCGGCCGTTCCACTCGCGCAGGAAGGGATGGCAGTTGGCCCAGCGCACGGGACCCTGCGTGGCCTTGCGGATGTGCGCCAGCACGGTGCGCGCGCGGATGGGGTGGTGGCGCAGGAACTCGGCCAGCGCCGAGCGGCTGGCCGGCTGGTCGTCGACGAACAGCCGGCAGGCGGCGTCGTCGTGGAAGGCGACGCCGAAACCGTCCGCGTGCTCGCCGGTGCGTCCGCCCCGCGCCGCCAGCCCGGTGAACGAGAAGGTCACCGCCGCGGGCACGTTGCAGCTGAGGGCGAAGAGTTGGCACATGGGACGTCAAACGCGACAACCGGTTCTTTGGTTGTCGGCCGATACCCTGCACGCTTCATGCCGTCGCTGGCCGTTTCGCACGGTTTGCGCGGCTGCGGGCCGGCCGCCGGTCAGCGCTCGTCCGCGGAGGGACCGAGGTTGTCGTGCAGCCGGCCGAGCAGCACGCCGAGCTGCTGCACCTCGTCGTCGCCGAGGCCGGCCAGCAGACCGGCCACCAGCCGCCGCCGCCGTGCCTCCATCGTGTCGCGCAGCGCCCGGCCGTCGGCGGTGAGCCGCAGCAGCAGCCGGCGCCGGTCGGCGGGGTCCGGCTCGCGCTCGACCAGCCCGCGCTGCTCCAGCCCGTGCAGCAGCCGCGTCATCTGGGCCTTGTCGCGGCCGCTGCGCTGCACCAGCTCGGCCTGCGTCAGGCCGCTGTCGCGCCGGCCCAGCCCCATCAGCAGGCGCAGCTCCAGCGGCGTCAGGGTCGGGGCGCCGCGGCCGGCCTCCTCGCGCAGCGCCTGGTGCAGCCGGCCGCGCACGGCGAACATCAGCGCCTGCAACTGGTCGAGCACCGCGTCCCGGGCCGTCGAACCCTTCACCGGCGCCACCCGGCCTTACCGTTGACAATGTCCACGAATAGCTCCATGATGACGTTGACTATATCAACGAATTGCCATGACGCCCTCCTCCCCCTCCCTGGCGCCGCAGCGCGTGCGCCACCCCCTGCAGCGCCGCCGGCTCACCGTGCAGCGGGTCATCGAGCTGTCGCCGCACCTGCGCCGCGTGCGGTTGGCGGGGCCCGAGCTGGCCGGCTTCGTCAGCGCGTCCTTCGACGACCACGTCAAGCTGATGCTGCCGTCGCCCGGCCAGCCGCTGGTGCTGCCGGACCTGGGTCCCGACGGCCCGCAGCGCCCGCCGCAGGGGGATGCCGGCCCGCGGCCGCTGATGCGCGACTACACCCCGCGCCGCTTCGACGCCCACGCGCTGACGCTGGACATCGACCTGGTGCTGCACGGCCACGGTCCGGCCGCCACCTGGGCGGCGCAGGCCGCACCAGGGCAAGAGGTCGCCATCGGCGGCCCGCGCGGCTCCTTCGTGCTGCCGGACGGCTACGACTGGCAACTGCTGGTCGGCGATGCGGCCGCCCTGCCCGCCATCGCCCGCCGCCTGGAGGAACTGCCCCGCGGCACCCGCGTCGCCGTGGTGCTGGCGGTGGCGGAGGCCGACCGCATCGACCTCGCGACGCAGGCCGACGTCGACCTGCGCTGGGTGGCGCCCGGCAGCCTGCAGGCGTCGCTGGCCGGCTGGCGCCCACCGGCCGGCGAGGGCTACGCCTGGGCCGCCGGCGAGGCGCGCGAGATCGCCGCCCTGCGCGCGCAGCTCGTTGCGCCCGAGGTCGGTGTGCCGCGCGACCGCATCCGCGCCGCCGCCTACTGGAAGCAGGGCGCCGCCGGCCACCACGAGAACCTCGGCGACTGAGTCGGCCGGCTGGCCTGCCGCGTGGCATCGACCGCCTGCGACGGCCGGAACCCTCCGTGGTCGTGCGCCGACGGGCCCTCACGCCGCTGTCATGTCCGGCTGACATGCTCGCGGGCTTCATCCGATGCCCGCCATGTCACGCCCCGCCCTCGCGCTGCTGCTGAGCCTGCTGCCGACCCTGCCGCTCTCCGGCTGCGGCGGCGGAGGGCAGGCGCCGGAGCCGCCCGGTGGCTACGCCTTTCCCCAGGGCGTCGCCAGCGACGGCGTGCACGACGGCGAACTGGTGCTGACCACCCGCTGCCAGCGGCGCGACGGCCGCGAGGCCGACGTCGGCCTGACGCTCCAGGTCTCCCACCGCAACGACTTCCACGAGCTGCTGGCCGAGGTGCCGCTGGTGGCGCTCAAGCGCGACGACTACCGGGTGAGGGCACGGCTCGGCGGCCTGCCGCCCGGCATCACTGTCTACTACCGCTTCGTCGTCGACCACGACGTCAGCCCGGTCGGCCGGGCGTTGACCGGTCCGGCGACCGCGCGGCGCTCCTGAGGCGCATCGCATCCGCCGCCGGCGACCCCGCGTAGAGCCGCAGAATCCTGCCGCCGATGACCACCGCCCGCCCCTTCGGACCCACCGCCCGCGCGCTGCTGCGGCTGCTGGCCGGCTGGCTGGCGGTGCTGCTGCTGGTGCAGGGGCTGGCGGCGGGCCAGGCGCTGGCCCGCACCGGACGCCACCTGCACCGGCCGCCGGACATCGGCGTCGCCGCACCGCCGGCGGCCACGCACGACCGCCTGCACCAGGCCGCGCTGCCGCACGAGCACGACCTGCTCGACGCCAGCGTGCTGGCCCTCGGCACCGACCCCGCCGATGGCGCCGGCACCCAGTCGCTGCTGGCGGCCTTCGCCGCCGCCCTGCCGTCGGCCAGTGCGCTGGCGCTGGAACCGCGACGCCACCTGCTGCGGGCCGCGCCGGCGTGGGCGGCCAGCGCGCCACCCGCGGCGCCGCCGCGGCGCCCGCCCCGACAGGGCTGACCGCCGGCACGGCCCGCGCGGCCGTGCCCCCTCCCGGTAGACCGCCGAGCCGCGACCCCGCGGCCACGGCCGTCCGTTCCCGCCCTGTCGAAAGCCCGTCGTGACCCACCGCCACCCGCGCGGCAACGCCCTGGCCGCGCTGCCGCTGCTGTCCTGCCTGCCCCTGCTCGCCGTCGCCGCCGAGCCGCCCTCGCCACCCACCGCCGTCGCCGCCGCCGCGCAGGAGGTGGTCGTCGAGGGCCACTACGACAACGCCGTCGGGACCTCCGAGGCCGCCTCGCAGGGCAGCATCCGCAGCAGCCTGCTGAAGAGCCGGCCCGCGCTGCGGCCGGGCGAGATCCTGGAGTTCGTGCCCGGCGTCATCGTCACCCAGCACTCGGGCGACGGAAAAGCCAACCAGTACTTCCTGCGCGGCTTCAACCTCGACCACGGCACCGACTTCGCCACCACCGTCAACGGCCTGCCGGTGAACATGCCCAGCCATGGCCACGGCCAGGGCTACAGCGACCTCAACTTCCTGATCCCGGAGCTGGTCGACCGCATCGACTACCGCAAAGGACCGTACTTCGCCCAGAGCGGCGACTTCTCGGCCGCCGGATCGGCCGACATCCGCTACCGCCGCCGGCTCGACGCGCCGCTGGCGCAGGTCACCTTCGGCCAGCGCGGCCACCGGCGGCTGCTCGGCGCCGGCTCGACACGGCTCGGCGGCGACCTCACGCTGCTGGGCGCGCTGGAGGTGCAGCGCAACGACGGCCCGTGGACGGTGCCGGAGGACCTGCGCCGCCTGAACGGTGTGCTCACGCTCAGCGGCGGCCACGGCGCCAACGGGTGGAGCGCCAGCGCCATGCACTACAGCGGCCGATGGACCGCCACCGACCAGGTGCCGCAGCGGCTGATCGACGCCGGCACGTTCAACGGCCGGCCCTTCGGCCGCTTCGATTCCCTGGACCCCACCACGGGGGGCACCACCCGCCGCAGCAGCCTGTCCGGCGAATGGCGACGCAGCACCGAGACCACCAGCACCCGCCTCGCGGCCTATGCGATGGCCTACCGGCTGTCGCTGTACTCCAACTTCACCTACGCGCTGTGCAGCGACGCCAACACGCCGGTGGACGCGGCCGACGACTGCGCCACCGCGCGCACCCCCGGCGAAGGCGACCAGTTCGCGCAGCAGGACCGGCGCCGCGTCTACGGCCTGAGCGCCAGCCATGCCGTGGAGCATCGCCTGGGCCGCTGGCCGACCACCACCGAGGTCGGCCTGCAGCTGCGCCACGACCGCCTCCGCGTCGGCCTGTTCGACACCGTGGCGCGGCAGGTGGTCGGCACCACCCGCGACGACGAGGTGCGGCAGACGCAGACCGGCCTCTACGCCCAGACCGCCACCCGCTGGACACCCTGGCTGCGCAGCGTGGTCGGCGTGCGCGGCGACCAGGCGCGCTTCGACGTCGACAGCCTGTCGAATGCGGCCAACTCCGGCCGGGCGTCGGACCAGCTGGTCTCGCCCAAGCTGTCGCTGGTGTTCGGCCCCTGGGCCCGGACCGAGCTCTTCTTCAACGCCGGCCGGGGCTTCCACAGCAACGACGCGCGCGGCACCACCGCCCGCGTCGACCCGCGCACCGGCGACCCGGTGGACCGCGTGCCGGCCCTGGTCGCCGCCAAGGGCATGGAGCTGGGCGCGCGCACCGAGTGGCTGCCCGGCCTGCAGAGTTCGGTGGCGCTGTGGCAGCTCGAGTTCGATTCCGAGCTGGTCTACGTCGGCGACGCCGGCGCCACCGAACCCAACCGGCCGAGCCGGCGCCATGGGCTGGAGTGGAACAACCGCTGGATGCCGCGGTCGTGGCTGCTCGTCGATGCCGACCTGGCCTGGTCGCACGCCCGCTTCCGCGGCCCCGACCCGGATGGCGCGGGCGACCGCATCCCCAACGCGGTGGACCGGGTGGCGTCGGTGGCCGTCACCGTGCGCGAGCTCGGGCCCTGGTCGGCCAGCCTGCAGTGGCGCTACCTCGGCAGCGGCGCGCTGGTGGAGGACAACAGCGTGCGTTCGCGCACCGCGCTCACCACCAACCTGCGCATCGGCCACCGGCTCGCCCGCGACACCGAGCTGACGCTGGACGTCTTCAACCTGTTCGACCGGCGGGTCAACGACATCGAGTACTTCTACCCCTCGCGCGTCACCGGCGAAGCGGCACCCGTGGCCGACCGGCACCTGCACCCGGCCGAGCCGCGCACGCTGCGGCTGACGCTGCTGCAGCGGTTCTGAAGCCGCGGCCGCGGGCGGCTATGCTGGCCGCAGGCGCTGCGTGGTCCCAGCAGTCCCGCGGCCGCGTCGAGCGCCGCCGGGAGATCCCACATGCAGTACCTCGCCCGCGGCCTGACACCGGCCGCGCCCCCGACCTTTTGCGCCACCGGGCGCCGACCCTCCGCCTTGCTGTCCGCCCTGTTCTGCGCCCTGGCGCTCACCGCCTGCGGTGGCGGCGACAACGACGACGTCGCGCGGGCCGAATGCGCCGTCGTCACCGGTGCCGGCAACGTGACCGTCGGCTCGGGCGTGGCGGGCGACCCGGCCGCGCCGGAGCCCGCCTCCGGCTACCGGCTGGGCAAGACGGCGGTGAACAGCCGCAGCTACATGGTCATCACCGCCAACCCGCTGGCCAGCCAGGCCGGCTGCGAGGTGCTGCGCTCGGGCGGCCACGCCGCCGACGCGGCGGTCGCGGTGCAGGCGGTGCTCGGCCTGGTCGAACCGCAGTCCAGCGGCCTCGGCGGCGGTGCCTTCCTGCTGCACTACGACGCGCAGACCCGCACCGTGCAGGCCTACGACGGCCGCGAGACCGCGCCCGCCGCGGCCACCGAGAACGACCTGCGCTGGGTGGACGCCACCACCGATCGCACGCTGCCGAAGCCCAGCGCCCGCGCCAGCGGCCGTTCCATCGGCACCCCCGGCGCCGTGCGCATGCTCGGGCTGGTGCACCAGGAACACGGCCGCCGGCCGTGGAAGGACCTGTTCAAGCCCGGCATCGACCTGGCCACCAACGGCTTCGCCGTCAGCGGCCGCATGGCGGCGGCGATCCAGGCCTCGGCCACCGACCTGAAACGCGACCCGGAGGCCGCGGCCACCTACTTCAACGCCGACGGCAGCCCGAAGGCGCTCGGCACGCGGTTCACCCTGCCGGCCTATGCCGACACGCTGACCCGGCTGGCCGAGGGCGGCGCCGACGCGCTCTACACCGGCGCCATCGCGCAATCGATCGTCGACAAGATCGGCACCACCACCGGCGCCGACGGCAGCGTCATCACACCGGGCCGCACCACGCTGGCCGACCTGGCCGCCTACCAGCCGAAGAAGCGCGAAGCGGTGTGCACCACCTACCGCGCGTACTGGGTCTGCGGCATGCCGCCGCCGTCGTCGGGCGGCATCACGGTGGCCTCGGCGCTGGGCATCCTCGAGAACTTCGACCTGGCGGCGCAGCAGCCCACCGCGGTCGACGGCGAAGGCGGCCGGCCGACGGTGCTCGGCGTGCACCTGGTCAGCGAGGCGGAACGCCTGGCCTACGCCGACCGCGACCGCTACATCGCCGACACCGACTTCGTCCCGCTGCCGGGCAACAGCCCCAGCGCGCTGCTCGACAAGGACTACCTCAAGGGCCGCGCCGCGCTGATCCGCACGACGGCCAGCCTGGGCACCGCGCAACCGGGCAACTTCGGCCTCGCACCGCTGGGCGCCGACCGTGGCCGCGACAACGGCACCACCCACGTCAGCATCGTCGACAGGGCGGGCAACGTGGTGGTGCTGACGACGACGGTGGAAAGCTCGTTCGGCGCCTTCCACATGACGCGCGGCTTCATCCTCAACAACCAGCTCACCGACTTCTCGCCCGCGCCCGCCGATGCTGCCGGCCTGCCCATCGCCAACCGGCTGGCGGCGGGCAAGCGGCCGCGCAGTTCGATGGCGCCGACGCTGGTGTTCCGGCGCAACGCCGACGGCAGCCGCGGCGACTTCCTGATGGCCACCGGCTCGCCGGGCGGCGGCGCCATCATCCAGTACGTGACCAAGACGCTCATCGGCGTGCTCGACTGGGGGCTGGACGCGCAGCAGGCCACCAACCTGGTCGACTTCGGCGCCGCCAACGGCCCCACCACCAACGTCGGCGGCGAGCACCCGGCGGTCAACGCGGCCAACAACGGCAACGCCGATCCGCTGGTGAACGGGCTGCGGGCGCTGGGCCACACGGTGAGCGTGGCCGCCCAGTCCAGCGGCATCGGCACCATCGTGCGCACCGCGCCCTTCGGCCGGCCCGGCTACACCGGCGGCGCGGACCCGCGGCGCGAGGGCGTCGTGCTGGGGGACGTGCTGGTCGCGCCCTGACGCGAACGGAGCCCGGCCCCCGGGGTGCCGGGCGCCATGCCCGCGCCGGTGCTCAGCCGCCTTGGGGCGGCCCGGCGACGGGCGAGCCGGGTCCTGGCTGCCGCGGCTCGAGTTGCCGCAGCAGCGCGGCCGCCTCGGGCCGCGTCGGCTGAAGGCGCTGCAGCGCGGCCAGCAGCGACGCCGCCGCCGCCGGGTCCTGCCGCGACAGCGCCTCGGCCATGCGCAGCAGCGGGTCGTAGGCCGGGCGGAAGTCGGCGCTGTCGGCCAGCACCTGCAGCAGCGGCGCCTGCACCTGCGCCAGCATCTGCCGCGCGTCGGCGCTGGGACGCACGTCGCGGCCGGCGATGAGGAAGCGGTCACGCGCCTGCCGGTAGGCGGCGAGCCGCCGGGCGGTGGCCTCGTCGCCGAGGTCCAGCAGCTCGCCCGGCCGCAGGTCGAGCTGCGGCAGCAGCGCCAGCAGCCGGTCCCGCGGCCGGGCCTCGGGCGCGTAGGTGGCGGCCGGCGCCCGGGCCGCCACCACCGGGTGGTCGTCGGTGTTCAGCGGCGCATCGCCCGCCAGCCGGGCCAGCGCCGACGGACCGGCCACCACGCCGCCCGCCACCGCCCAGACGTCGGCCAGGCCGACCTCGGCCGGCGAGCGCGGCCAGGGCGAGCGCTGCAGCCGGGCACCGAGCGCCGCCACGTCGATGCGCCGGCCGTCGGCGTGCGAGACCAGGCCCAGCACCGGCGTCTGCAGGCTGAGGCCGGCCAGCACCGCGCCGCCTTCGGGGAAGGCGACCTGGAACGACCGCACGACGCTGCGCAGCGTGCCGAGGTCCATCTGGTGCAGCGGCAGCCACTGGCAGAAGAGGCCGCCGTCGGCCAGCCGCGCGCGCACCGCCTGGAAGTGCTCGACGGTGTAGAGCGAGCCCGATCCGCCGCGCGCCGGGTGCACGTTGTCGGCGACGACGACGTCGTAGCGCTGCTCGGCGCTGCGCAGGAACCGCCGCGCGTCGGCCTGCAGCAGACGCAGCCGCGCGGCCGGCGCGTCGTCCATCAACGGTCGCGTGAAGAAGGCCGACGCCGCGATGACCTCGGGCAGCAGCTCGACCGCGTCGACCTCGACCCCCGTCATCACCGCTGCCGACGCCGCCGTCACGCCGGTGCCCAGGCCGAGGAACAGCGCCCGCCGCGGCCCGGCGTGCAGCAGCAGCGGCAGCAGGGCCTGCCGCGCATCGGCCGTCCACGTGGTGTTGCTGCCCTCCTGCGCGCGGTTGTCGATGTGCAGCGTGGCGCTGCCGTCGGCGTGCTCGACGATGGCCACCGTGCCCAGCGCGCCCTCGCGATGCTCCAGCAGCCGGGCCCCCTCGGGGACCCCGATGAAGCGCAGCGGCGGCAGGGCCAGCGCCACCAGCGCCAGCGCCACGGCCGGCGCCCACACCGCGGGCGAGGTCCAGCGGCGCCAGGCCGGCACCAGGTAGGCCGCGATCAAGGCGAGCAGCGCGGCCTTGGTGCCCGCGGCCGGCACCAGCAGCAGGCCGAAGACGATCGGCGCCAGCGCCGCACCGAGGGTGTTCAGCGCCAATGCGCGCCCCAGGCCCAGGCCCCGGTCCTGCGCGCGTTGCGCCAGCGCGCTGAAGACGGCGCCCATCGCCAGCGTGGGCGCGGCGAAGGCGGCCAGCGCCAGCGTGGCCTCGATCGCCAGTGCGGCGCCGACGCCTCCGCCGAACGACGACGACAGGACCGACTGCAGGATCGGCTGCAGGGGGCCCGCCCCCCAGAGCCCGCCGGCGCCCAGCAGGCCGGCCGCCGCCAGCGTGCCCAGCAGCCGGTGCGGCGCGACGGTGCGGCGGGCGCCCCAGCGCTGCCACGCCGCCGCGCCCAGCGCCGTGCCGACCAGGTACACCGCCAGCAGCAGCGCGAAGGTGTAGACGGTGTTCTCGGTGAGCTGGCCCAGCACCCGCACGGCCAGCACCTCGTAGCCGATGCCGAGCAGGCCGGTGAGCCACAGCAGCGCGCCGAGCCGTCGGGCCTCGGGCGACCGCACGGTCGGGCGCGGCGTGGTCTTGGCCGCCACCGCCGGCCAGGTCCACGCGAGCAGCGCGCACAGGACGTTCAACCCCGCGCACACCAGGGCGGTCTGCCGCAGGCCCAGCGACGGGACCAGCCAGAAGGCCGACGCCAGCACGCCGATCACCGCGCCGAGCGTGTTGGCCGCGTACAGCCCCGCGAACGACGGACGGCCCGGCTGCAGCGCGGCCAGCGCCCGCGCCAGCGCGGGCAGCGTGGCACCCATGGCGGCGGTGGCGGGCAGCAGCACCAGCAGGGTGCCGCCGAAGGCGACGCCCGCCTGCCAGGCGGCGGTCGGCTGCGCGCCGATGAACTGCCGCAACGCCCCGGCGACCGGCTGGGCCAGCCAGGCCAGCGCGAGGCTCCAGCCCGCGATCACCGCCTCACAAAGGGCATAAGCCCGAGCCGGCCGACGGCTGCGGGCGAGGCGGTCGCCCAGCGTCCAGGCGCCGAACGCCAGGCCGCCGAAGAAGGCGGTGACCACCGCCAGCACCGACGCCGTCTCGTGGCCGAGCCACAGCGCGCCCTGCTGCGTCCACACGATCTGGTAGCCGAGCCCGGCGAATCCCGACCCGAGCATGAGCAGGGGCGCCAGGCGCAGGCGCCGGCCGGCCCGGGACGCCGACGTCGCGGCTCCCTCGTCGCCGGAGGACAGGATGGCGTTCAACCGCTGAAGCCGATGGTGTAGCCCCAGGAGTCCAGCCGCGTCGGGATGGCGTTGAAGGCCAGGGTGATGCGGCGCGGCCCGGGGTTGGGCGGCACCGCGTGCAGCAGGTAGCTGGGGAACAGCAGCGCATCGCCCGGCTGCGGCTGCGGGCTGATCCACTTGTCGGCGTTGTAGGGCCCGGTGGCCGCGCCGGCGTGGTCGTTCTTGAACACGAAGTCGTGGCCGGCCGGCGGCCTCATGAACACCGTGCGCGAATCGGCATGCGTCGGCGTCAGGTAGACGATGCCGGAGACGAAGCTGTTGGCGTGGTTGTGCATCGCCTGCCGGCCGCCCTCGTCCAGCAGGTTGACCCACATCTCCTTCAGCGCCCAGCCCAGGCGCTGGCCGAACAGCAGCGCGCCGAAGTCGACCAGCTTGGGTGTCAGCCGCTCGGCGACGAGGCCCAGCAGCGGCGTGTCCGACGGCTTGAGCAGCGCGGTGTGCGACAGGTTCGCCGACGCGTTGTTCTGCAGGTCGGCGCGGTCGCCGAAGTAGGCGACCAGGCCGTCCAGCAGCGGCGCCGGCAGCACGCCCGGTGCGCGCAGCACCGGGGTGGCGAAGAGGCCGAAGACGTCGTCGGCCATCAGCCCTTCTTGTTCCGCCGCGCGGCGACGCCCAGGCCGGCCAGGCCGAGCACCATCAGCGCATAGGTCGACGGCTCGGGGATGGGCGTGATGGTGATGTTGTCGAAGGCGGCTTCCAGGCCGGCGCTGAAGACCACCGAGCGCGCGTCGGCGAAGGTGCCGGCCAGCATGTTGAAGTTGCAGAACGCGGTGTCGCTGCAGCCCGTGGTGGCGTTGGCCAGCAGGTTGAACGAGGCCAGCAGGGTGCCGGTGCCGTTCAAGCCGCTCCACACCTCCACCGCATCGCTCGACCGCACGGCCGACGAGTAGTAGAAGCTCAGGCCGGTGAAGGCGAGGTCGCTGTTCAGCGTCGAGTCGGCGTCGACCGGCGTCATCACACCGACCGCGCTCGGCGCGTTCGAGAAGTACGGGCCGGCCGCGTCGTTGAGCAGCGCCAGCGCGCCGCCGCCGAAGCTCACCCCCAGGTCGGGTCCGCTGTTGCCGGCGGCATCGGTGCCACCGTTGTAGTACTCCAGGATGGAGCCGAAGCTGCTGCTCGACGGCAGTTCGAAGTCGATCAGGATGGGCGCGGCGAACGCCGGTGCCGCGGCCAGCAGGCCGAGGACCGCGGAGGTGGACAGGAACTTCATGGGATCTCCCGTGGGGTGATGGGCACGCCGGCCCGGGCCGCCATGGGACCCCGCCACCGGCAGACGGCGCGCAGTCTTCCAGCGCTTCACGACAGCAGCGTGACGGTCCGTCGTTCCTGCCGGCACGGGCACTTGTTCCGGGGTGACGTGAATCTGTCACGGCCGGTTCACGGCCCGTTCCTAGGATCCCGGCAACTTCAACGACCGCTGCCGGAATCCCATGAAGACGATCTTCCCCAAGAGCCCGCTCGCGCTGGCCGCCGTGGCCGCGCTGGGCAGCCTGGCCCTCGGCGGCGCGCCCGACGCCGCCAACGCGGCGAAGACCGCCGGCACCTACGTCGCCGGCGACTTCCACAACCACAGCACCTGCTCGGACGGCGCCACGTCGCTGCAGAAGAAGGTCAAGAAGTCGATGGACCGCGACGCCACCACGCCCTGGGGCCTGGACTGGTTCGTCCAGGCCGGCCACGGCGGCACCGGCAACCGCAACTGCACGCTGGCCGAGGACGCCAGCCTGGCCACGCCGGCCTACCCGCTGGTGACCAACGCCAACGGCCAGGTGCTGGGTCCCAACACCACCTGGCTGAATTCGCAGCCGCCGGTCACGCCGGCCGGCGATGTCTCGGGCTCGGGCAACAACCGCAACATGTGGCGCTGGAACGCGATCCAGAGCTACCAGTACCCGCTGATGGAGTACCTGGCCGCCTACCGCAACGAGCCGCTGTTCATCGGCATCGAATCGGTGGTCGCCGGCCACGAGCACACGTCGATGTCGGTGATCACCGGCCAGATGCCGACGGCCATCTACAACACGCCGCTGCCGACCACGCCCGGCTACACGCCGCTGGGCAACGCCAACGCGCTGGCCAAGTGGGCCTACTGCTTCGACCGCGGCAACAGCGACACCAGCCGCGGTGGCGCCAACGCCTGGGAATGCTCCGTGCCCGGCAGCCTGAACAGCGGCAACCCGGACTGGAACGCCGGCGCCGCCAAGCTCAACGGCGCCAACGGCAACAACGGCCACCTGAAGACGGTCGAGGCGGTGAAGTGGATGGCCGCCTTCCACGGCGAGGGCAGCTACTACGTGCCGGCCCACCTGGAACGCGCCGGCCCCTTCAACCCGTCGGGCAACAACGGCTTCAACGTCGAGCACCTGCGCAACTTCAACAACGCCGGTCCGCGGGTGGCCTTCGGCTTCGAAAGCCAGCCGGGCCACGGCGCGTCGGAACAGCGTGGCGAGTACACCCTGCGCCGCAACACCATCGGCGGCGTCAACGTCGACTCGGTGGGCGGCACCACCTTCGGCGGCACCGGGGTCTACGCGGCGCAGGTCGGCGGCGTGTGGGACGCGCTGCTCGGCGAAGGCCGCAACTGGTGGTTCTTCGCCAGCTCGGACTGGCATTCGCGCGGCAGCTTCAGCGTCGACGACCGCCGCACCGACAACGACTTCTGGCCCGGCGAGTACCAGCGCAACTACACCATGGTGCGCACCGGCGGCTCGCGCATGACGCCGCAGATGATCGTCGACGGCCTGCGCAGCGGGAACACCTACGTCAGCTCCGGCCAGCTCATCGACCGCCTGGCCTTCGTCGCGTGCGCCTCCTACGCCGGCCCGGCCCGTCGCACCGACGCCCAGGTCGAGGCGCTGGCGGTGACCGCGGCGCTGAACAAGACCGACATCGACGTCGCCGGCTGCGCCACCATGGGCGAGAAGCTCAAGGTGCGGCCCGGCGCGGAGATCGTCGTCTCCATCGTCGTGCGCGATCCGTCGGGCAAGAACTTCTCGCCCTACGCCTTCCCCAACCCGTCGCTGCTGCAGGTGGGCATCAACCAGCCGCTGGACGCGCCGGTGCTGCACCACGTCGACGTCATCCGCGGCCTGGTCACCGGCTTCAGGACGCCGGGCAGCGCCGACTACGCCGGCACCTGGCCCGACAACTGGGTCGACCTGGCGAACCCGCAGCAGCTGCGCCCGTTGACCACCGTGCCCGCCGCGGCGAAGAACACCACGGCGTCGGTCCTGCGCACCTTCAACGACGCGACCTGGACGACGGTGCCCGGCAATGCCGAGTTCAAGAAGATGACCTTCCGCATCCCGGCGGTGTCGGCGTCGCAGTACCTGCGCCTGCGCGGCACCAACCTGCCGCCGGCCGTGCCCTACGAGACGGACGCCTCGGGCAACCCGCTGTCCGACGTTTGGACCAACTCGCAGGCCATTCGGGCGAAGACCGGCAGCACCACCGAGTTCCCGGTGAACGCGATGCTGCGCATCCCCTGCACGACGGTGGGCACCAACCTGCCGGGCGCCGAGGTGTTCAACAGCACCGGCATCAACGGCTGCCCGAACCACCTGCCGGTGGTCAACGGCCAGCGCATGCTGGCGCTCGACGTCGCCGCCTGGGCCGACCTGTGGTTCTACAGCAACCCGATCTTCGTCGAGGTCTCGGGCTCGACCGTGGTCGCCGGCGTGCAGTAGACCCCTCACCGCCTCGACGGGCGCCGCGCGGCAACGCGCGGCGCCTTGTCGTTTGCCGTCTTCCATCCCCTGAGACCGCTCGCCCCACGATGTCCGTCCCCACCGAACCGATCCGTTCTCGCCATGCCTGGCTGCGCGAACCGCTGCTGCACTTCGCCGTCCTCGGCGCCCTGCTCTTCGGCATCGATGCCTGGATCGCCGGCCGCCAGGACGACCCGCGCGTCATCACGGTGGACGCCTCGGTGGACCAGGAGGCGCTGTCGGTCTTCCGCGGCGCGCGCGGACGCGACCCCGACGAGGACGAGCTGTACGCCCTGCGCCGCATCTGGCTGGACAACGAGGTGCTGTACCGCGAGGGCATCGCGCTGCAGATGGACAGGGGCGACAAGGCCATCCGCGACCGCGTCATCTTCAAGGCGCTGACCGCCGTCAACGCCGGGCTGCAGCTGCCGGCCGTCGACGACGAGTCGCTGCGCGCCTGGTTCGAGAAGAACCGGGCGCGCTACGACGAGCCGCCAAGGGTCGACTTCCTGGAGGCGGTGCTGTCCGGCGACGCCGCCGAGGCCGACGCCACCGCGCTGGCCGCACAGCTCAACGGCGGCGGCTCGGGCGACACCAACGCCGGCCTGCGCGTCTTCAAGGGACGGCCGCACGCCAACCTCGTGCAGAGCTACGGCGAGCCCTTCGCGCAGGCGCTGCAGGCGGCACCCGTCGGACGCTGGCAGGCGCTGCCGCAGGGCGGCGTCTGGCGGGTGGTGCAGCTGCAGGCGGTGACGCCGGCGAAGCCGGCCGACTTCGAGCCCCTGCGCGGCGTGGTGCTGCAGGACTGGAAGGACGCGGTGATGGCCGAGCAGCGCACGGCCGCCGGCGCGCGCTGGCCAGGAAGTACGAGGTGCGGGTGACGGCGGAGGCCGCGAAGTGACGGCGTCGCGCCTGTCGCTCGGGCTGCGCCTGTTTCTGCTCGGGCTGCTGGCCATCGGCCTGCGCGCCGCGACGGCGCACGAGATCAGCATGGCCGAGATGTCGCTGCAGCAGGCCTCGCCCACCGAGTTCCTCTGGCAGTGGACCGCCGGCAACCGCACCGGCGAGGCGGTGCTGCGGCCGCGCTGGCCGCAGGGCTGCGCCGACCAGGACGGCGTGCTGCGCTGCGGGCCCGACGGCCTCAGCGGCCGGCTCGGCATGGCGGGCGTCGGCCAGCGCTTCTCGGCCGTGCTGGTCAAGGTGACCTGGCTCGACGGACGCAGCAGCCTCTACACGCTGACGAAGGCGCAGCCCGAGGTGCAGGTGTTCAACGGCCCCGACGACCGCCGAGGCATGGGCGAGATCGCCACCGCCTATGCGGTGCTCGGCGTCGAGCACATCCTGGCCGGCATCGACCACCTGCTGTTCGTCATCGGCCTGCTGTTCCTGGTCGGCTTCAACCGGCGGCTGGTGGGCACCATCACCGCCTTCACCGCGGCCCACAGCCTCACGCTGGCGCTGGCCGCGCTCGGCCTGCTGACGCTGCGGCCACCGCCGGTGGAGGCCAGCATCGCGCTGTCCATCGTGCTGGTCGCGCGCGAGGGGCTGCACCGCGAGACGACGCTGTCGCGCCGCTGGCCGGCGCTGGTGGCTTTCCTCTTCGGGCTGGTGCACGGCCTGGGCTTCGCCGGCGCGCTGGAGCAGATCGGCCTGCCGCAGAACCACCTCGCCGTGGCGCTGCTGACCTTCAACCTCGGCGTCGAAGCCGGCCAGCTGCTGGTGGTCGCCGCCGCCTGGGCGCTGTGGAAGGTGCTGCCCGGCGCGTGGCGCCAGCGCGGCCGGGTGCCGGCGCTCTATGCCATCGGCGGCCTGGCCGCCTGCTGGGCCATCGAACGGGTGGGCGCGGTAGTGGCGGGCTGAGCCGCACCGACGTCCACACTCCTGGGGATGCCTCGCACCGGGGCCCGGGCGTCCAATCGGTCCCAAGGCTCCCGGCCCGGGAGCGAGGGAGGGACCCCGTCATGCGGCATGTCGGCCCAACATCCATCGCCCTGGTGGCGGCTTCGCTGTCGTGCGGCTGCACCATCGTCGGCAGCCAGCGGCTGCCACCGGGCGCCAGCGCCGGAAGCGGCGTGGCCTATGCGCTGCCCATGAGCCGCGTGCCGGTGGTGCTGTCCGCCCAGCAGGGCCAGATCATCCTGCGCGTGCTGACGCCCCGCGTGGTGCCCGACCCGGACCACCGCTACGTCGCGCAGCGGCAGTCCAGTCCCTTCGGCTCGGACCAGGTCACGATCACGGTGGACCCGGCCACCGGGTTCCTGACCTCCGTCAGCGCCGTGGGCAAGGACGAGACGCTGGTCGTCCTCGAGAAGCTGCTGCTGCCGAAGTCGACGCCGACGATGGAGCGGACCGAAGGCGCTGAAGAGCTGGCCAGCGCGGTGGTCGACCCGGCGAACGACGCCGAACTGAGGGCCGCCACGGAGGCGTTGAACGGATCGCTGATGACCTTCCTGCACCAGCAGGCGTCGTCCTGCACCCAGGGCAAGGCCGTCTGCGACGAGTACGCGGCCGTGCGCCGGCTCGCCCCCGTCATCCGCCTGGAGGGTCGCCCCGCCGGGCGGACCGCTGCGCCCGCCACGGCGCCCGCCGCGGAGGCCGCGTCGCCGGGCGCCGACTGCAGCGTCGGCATCTGCTACCGCCAGCCGCAACCCCATCTGCTGACGGTGGCGCTGGGCGGCATCAGCCGGTCGCTGGTGCTGCAGATCCCCAATGCCGCGCCGCTGGTGGCCGTGCCGCTCGAGCGGCATGCCTTCGTGACCACCACCCACACCCTGGCGTTCGAGCAGGGCACGCTGACGTCGGCGACCGTGGACCGGCCCAGCTCGGCGCTGGCGCTGGTCAACAGCCCGCTCGCCGCCGTCAGCGGCGTGCTCAGCAGCATCACCAAGCCGCTCAGCGAGGTGCTGAAGATCGACACCAGCGGCCAGTACGAAGCGAAGGCGGCGCAGGCGAAGTCGGAGGCCGACACGGCCAAGGCCAAGGCGGACGAGGCCAAGAAGGCAGGCGGCGACAAGCCGCCGGCCGCCGACCCCAACACCGCCCTGGCCACGCTGACCCTCGGCACGAGCCGATCCGTCGACACGCTTGTTGTCCCGACACCCCCAGCCGCCGCCAGCGGCCCCGCACCGCTGCTGTCCACACCGGGCTCGTCGGGCAGCGCCCGGAACTGACGGACCGGCGCCATGGCCCATCGCACCGCAGCGCGCTCGCCCGGCGCCGAGGAGGCGCCCCGCCGCGCCCGCACCAAGCCGGGGACCGACGCGCCGGTGCCCGCGGCCCCCTGAGCCGCCCGTCCTTCATGGTCGAGACCAACAACGGCGGCCGGGTGGAGGCGGTGCCGACGTTCGACACCGGCCGTGCGCTGGCGCAGGGCTTCGGCGGGGGACGGCTGCCGGAGCGCCTGCGCAGCGAGCACTTCGAGCGGGCGTCGAACCTCGAGTTCGCGATGCCGCAACTGGTCTGCGGCGAACGCGACGACCGCGTGCCCGTGCCCAACCCCGCCGCCCTGCCGTGGCGCTGCATCTGCCACCTGGTGATGCAGGGCATGCACTCGGTGGACGTCTTCGGCACCGGCTTCCTGGTCGGCCCGCGCACCGTCGTCACGGCGGGCCACAACCTGTTCAGCCACCAGGTGGGCCGCGGCCCGCGCAGCGTCATCGTGATTCCCGGCCGCACCGGCGACCAGGCACCGTTCGGGTTCTATGAAGCGCAAGCTGCCGACGTGCATCCGCAATGGCGCGCCGGCGCGTCGCGCGACCACGACTACGGCGTGGTCTGGCTCAAGGAGCCGATCGGGCAGCGCGTGGGCTGGTTCGGCACCGCCGTCTACGACGACGCGGCGCTGCAGCGGCTGGTGATCAACAACGCGGGCTATCCGGGCGACAAGCGCATCGGCACCCAATGGTTCAATGCCGGCCGGGTGCTCGGCACCGGCGCGCGCACGCTGGAGTACGGGCTGGACACCGCGGAAGGCCAGAGCGGCAGCCCGATCTTCCATCTCGACGCCCGCGACCAGCGCATCGTCGTCGCCATCCACGCCTACGGCTTGTGCCCGAAGAACTTCGGCATCCGCATCACGCCCGAGGTGTTCCGCCAGATCGGCGCCTGGGCGGGCACGGTGGGCGACTGACCGGCGCGACCTGCACCGCGCCACGCACCCGCCTGGGGCCGCCGGCCCTCCGGTCGGCGGCGTGTCAGGCGGCTTCGACCGCCGGCGCACGACGGCGCAGGTTCAGGCCGTAGCCGACCAGCACCACCAGCACCACCGTCAGCTGCGCCACCACGGTCTCCCGCGTGGGGAACAGGCCCAGCCAGTCGAGCCGCGGCAGCGAGGCCCAGGGGGTGACGTCGAACCAACCGGCTTCCTGCAGCGCCGCGACACCCTTGCCCGCAAGCACCACCGCCAGCACCGCGATCAGCGCCGAGCTCCAGGCGAAGAAGCGGCCGATGGGCAGGCGCGCGCTGGTGCGCAACAGGGCCCAGGCCAGCAGCGCCAGCAGCACCACGCCGGCGGCCAGCCCGGCCAGCAGCGCCTGGCCGCTGCCCTCCACCCACAGCGCCGAATAGAACAGCACCGTCTCGAACACCTCGCGGTAGACGGCCACGAAGGCCAGGGTGAACAGCGCCCACGCCGAGCGGCGCGACAGGGCGGCGGCCAGCGTGTCGCGCAGGTAGGCCTGCCATCGACCCGCCGCCGACTGGTGGTGCATCCAGACGCCCACGCCCAGCAGCACGGCGGCGGCGACCAGCGCGGCCACGCCCTCGGTGATCTCGCGGCTGGCGCCGCTGATGTCGACCAGCGTGGTGGCGGCCACCCAGGTCAGCCCGCCGGCGGCCAGGGCGCTGATCCAACCGGCGTGCACATAGGGCAGTGCCTCGTGCCGCTCGGCCTTGCGCAGGAAGGCCAGGATGCCGATCACCACCAGCAGCGCCTCGGCGCCCTCGCGCAGCAGGATGGTCATCGCCCCGAGGAAGACCGACCAGGTGTCGCCGCGGCCCGCGTCCAGCGCTTCGTCGGCGCGCCGCAGCAGCTCGTCCAGGCGCTGCACGCCGGCCGCCGCCTCGGCCGCGTCACCGCGGCCGACCGCGCTGCGGTAGGCGAGCATGCCCTCCTCCACCGCCGCCAGCAGCTCGGCGTGGCGCACCCGGAGGGCCGGCTCCACCGGCTCGAAGCCGTCGAGGTAGGCCGACAGCGCCTGCTTCATCGCACCGCCGCGGTCACCCGCCTGCAGGGCCGCCAGGCTCTGCTGCAGGCGCCGACGCGCCAGCGCCGTCCCCTGCGGGGTGCCGGCGGCCACCGCCTGCGGCTGCGCGCGCAGGTGCGCCAGCAGGTCGCGGGCCGGCTCGGCGCCGAGGGCCGGCGCCAGCGAGCGTTCGCTGGCGGCCGCCAGCGCGGCCAGGTCGGCCGGCCGCTGGGCGGCGGGCAGCGTCTTCGCGAGCTGCGCGCCGCGGGCGCGCATCGCCGCGTCGTGCGACAGCGTGCCGGCGAAGAAGGCCAGCGCCCACCGGTCGTCCTCCGACAGGGCGGCGAAGGCCGGCATCGAGGTGCCGGCCACGCCCTGCGTGATCGACTGGTACAGCGACTGAAGGCTGCGCTGCGACGCCCGTTCGCGGTCGGTGAAGGCCACCGGCGGCGGGTCCAGCCGGGCGGCGGCCGGCCCGTCGCCGGCGCCGGTGGCGCCATGGCAGGACGCGCACTGCTGCGCGTACAACGCCGCGCCGCGCGGCAGGTCCGGCGGCCGCCGCGGCGCCATCGGGATGGGATAGGCCTGCAGCAGCGCGGCGGCGAGCTGTTGGGCGCGGTCGGCAACCTGGTCGGGCGCCTGCCGGGCGGCGATGGCCTGGCGCAGCGCCGCGGCCTGCGCCACGAGCGCCGGCTGCTGCGGGGTGGCCGGCAGCCCGGAGATGCCGTCCTGCGCGCGCTGGGAGAACTCGCGCATCTCGTCGTACTCGGGCTCGCTGATCACCTTGCCGTCCGCCACCGCACCGGCGTAGTCGACGCCGACGTAGTCGAGCAGCTGCCAGACCTGGCGCACGGTGTCGTCGTGCGGTGCGGCCATGGCGGGCCAGGCCAGGCAGAACATCCAGGCCCACCACAGGCCCTGCAGCGCCCGCCTCATTTGGCCAGCACCGGGCCGGCCGGCGCCCGGCGCGACGCCTCGCGTGCCAGCGCCGCCATCCGGGCCGTGCGCTTGCGCCACCAGATGACCACGCCGGTGATGCTGAGCAGCGCCACCACCACGCCCATCACCGAGATGAGGATGCGCCCCGGCAGGCCGAGGATGCGACCCGAATGCAGCGGGAACTGCGCCTGCACGAAGATGTCCGCGGCGGTGCCGGTCCACGGCACCTTCTGGCCCAGCACCTCGCCGGTCAGGCCGTCGATGAACAGCCGCGTCGGGCCCGCGCCACCCACACCGTGGTCGTCTTCCGGCTTGAAGTAGCGCGCCTGGTAGATGCCGTAGCGGTCGGAGTAGGACAACGCGCCCAGCGGATCGAAACCGCGGCGCAGGCCCTCGGCACGGCCGATGTCGATCACCTGCTGCCAGGTCACGGTGGGTGTGATGGGCCGGTGCCGGTCGGCGGGCCGGCGCTGGTCGAAGGGCGTCGGCGTCACCTGCGAGACCTTGGACATCAGCGGGAAGAACACCTCGCGGTACAGGTTGAGCGAGAAGGCGGTGAAGGCCACGATGAACAGCAGCGCCCAGGTCCACAGGCTGACGGCGCGGTGCAGGTCGAAGTTGAGCTTGGTGCTGCCGCTGCCCCAGCGCACCTTCCACGCCGGCGACCAACGCGCCCACCAGCCCTTGCCGGAAGGCGGCACTGCGTCGCCGCCGACATCGTCGTCGCGACGGCGCGCGGCGCGACGCCGAGCCGGCAGCGTGAGGTAGAAGCCGACGAAGCAGTCCAGCGTCCACACCACCGCCACCACACCCAGCAGCCAGATGCCCCAGCGGTCGATGCCGAGGAACTCCGGCAGGTGCAGCGTGTAGTGCAGACGGTAGAGGAAGGAGACGACGTTCTCCTTGGTGACGGGCCACACCGCACCCCATTCGCGCCGGCCCAGTTCGTCGCCGGTGGCCGGGTCGAGGAAGACCTGGTTGAAGCCCGGCTCGAACAGCCGCCCGGTGGCCGGGTCCACCCGCGGCGTGACGAACACCGAGAACGAGTCTCCCGGCTCGGGCTGCAGCGGGAAGAAGCTGGCGCGCACCTGCGGATGGCGCTGCTCCACCCGCCGCACCAGTTCCAGCGCGGGCAGCGGCCGGCCCTCGGTGCGCGCGTGCATCAGCTCGGGGTTGATCCAGTCGTCCAGCTCGTGGTCCCAGGAGATGACCGCGCCGGTGAGGCCGCTGAAGACGAGGAAGGCGGCCATGAACAGGCCGGCCCAACGGTGGATGACGGTCCAGGCTTGGCGCATGCCAGGCTCCTCAAGTCGGAAGGCGACGGTGCCCGACCGGCGCCAGGTGCGAGGCTCCACGGTGCTGGGACCTCCTCACACCCCGGCCAGCACCGCCATCGTCAGACGCGACACGCAGGTCAGCCGCCCTTCGTCGTCGCGCAGGTCGATCTGCCAGACCTGGGTGCTGCGACCCAGGTGCACCGGGCGGGCGATGCCCTCCACCCAGCCGGTCTTCACCGCGCGCAGGTGGTTGGCGTTGATGTCCAGGCCGACCACCCGGCCGTCGCGCGGCTGGGTCAGCAGCGCGGCGCTGGAGCCCAGCGTCTCGGCCAGCACCACCGACACGCCGCCATGCAGCAGGCCCATCGGCTGGCGGGTGCGCTCGTCCACCGGCACCCGGCCGCGCACGAAGTCGTCGCCGACCTCGAGGAACTCGATGCCCAGGCGCTGCGGTGCGGTGTCGACATGCCATCGTGTCAGCAGTTCGGGCGAGGCGGGTTGTTTCCAGATCGTGGTCATGCGGGGGGCGCGCGGCGGAGCGCGGCGGAGCGGGTCGATCGCCCATGATGCGCCGGCCCCGCCACAGCCCCCACAGGCCGCAGGCGGCCGGCACGCCGAGCAGCGCCCAGGACAGCGCATCGAACCCGCCGTCGCCGACCAGGGCGGACACCAGCCCGACGGCCGAGGCGGCGCCGATCCCCGCGGGCCAACCCCAGACCTTCCAGTTCACGCCGGCGGCGGTCATCGCGAGGCCTCGCGCACGGCGACGTAGGCGGGCGCGCCGCCGGCCGCAGGCGCGTCGGCCAGATCCGCCAGCAGCGGACGTCGCGCGCGCCGCAGCCAGAGGTACAGGCCGCTGCCCAGCACGACGATGGTGAGCACGTCCAGCACCGCCCACAGCACCTGCATCGGCAGGCCGCCGTAATCGCCGAAGTGCAGCGGCTGCGACAGCAGCAGCGCGGTCAGGTACCAGGGCAGTTCGGGCGCGGCGGTGACCTCGGCGGTGCGCGCGTCGACCAGCACCGGCTGCAGCAGCCGTTGGGTCAGCGGCGTGTCGCCGCGCAGGAAGAAGGTGTGGTGGTGCGGGCTGGAGAAGGCGGTGCCGGGGAAGGCGATGAAGGACAGTTCGCGGCCGGGCACCTGCGCCAGCGCCGCGTCCAGCGAGCGCTGCAGCGACGCCCGCTCGGCGGGTGGCACCGGCGGCTGGCCGGCATAGGGCGCCATCAGCGCGGTCAACTGGTCGTGCTGCCAGTACTTGACGAGCAGGTCGGCCCAGGTGTTGACCATGCCGGTGGCGCCGACGACGAAGGCCCACACCAGCGTCACGATGCCCAGCAGGTTGTGCAGGTCCAGCCACCGGGTGCGCGGCGAGCGGTCGCGGCGCACGGTGCCGAAGTCCAGCCGGCGCATGAAGGGCGCGTACAGCACCACGCCGGAGACGATGGCGATCAGCAGCAGCAGCCCCATCAGGCCGAGGAACAGCTTGCCCGGCAGGCCCGCGAAGAGGTCGACGTGCAGCTTGAACATCACCCACATGAAGCCCTCGTCGAAGCGCGGCTGGGCCAGCACCTCGGCGCTGCGCCCGTCGACCGCCACCGAGCGGAAATCGTCGGTGGGCGCCGGCGTCGGCGTGAGGGTGAAGAACCAGACGTTGGCGTCGTCCTCGTCCTGCGAGGCGAACTGCACCACCCGGTCGGGATGCCGTGCCTGCGCGGCCGCCATCAGGCGGTCGACGCTGACGTGCGGCGTGCCGGGCGGCATCGGCGGCGCCTCCACCTCGGTGCCGAGCAGGTGCCCGATCTCGTGGTGGAAGATCAGCGGCAGGCCGGTCAGGCACAGCAGCAGCATGAACAGCGTGCACACCAGGCTGGACCACTTGTGCAGCCAGGCCCAGGCCTTGAGCGACGAGGCGGTCATCCCGGCGCCTCAGAAGCGGTAGGTGGCCGTGGCGACGACGTTGCGCCGGGTGCCGTACCAGCAGTCGCCGCGGTTCAGGCAGGTGCTGAAGTAGCGCTTGTCGCCCAGGTTGGAGGCGTTGAGCGCGAGCCGCCAGTCGCCGCTGTCGTAGGCCAGCATGGCGTCGATCAGGGCCACCGACGGCACCGGCGGCCCGACGAGGCCGTCCTGCCGGTCGGTGAAGTCGCCCATCCAGCGCACGCCGGCACCGACCGAGAAGCCGGGCAGCCCGGCCAGCGCGAAGCGGTACTTCGTCCACACCGCCGCCTGGTGACGCGGAAGCCCTTCGAGCTGGTCGTCCAGGTCGGTGCGGTTGTAGTGGGCGATGAGGTCGAGGTCGCGCGTCAGGCTGCCGCGCGCTTCGAGCTCGACGCCGCGGGTCTTGGTCTGCCCGAGCTGGTTGTAGACGTTGGGCTGCGGCGTGTTGATGCGGTTCTTCTCCCGCAGGTCGTAGGCGGCGACGTTGAAGGCCAGCGCGCGGCCCGCGGGCTCGACCTTGACGCCGACCTCCCACTGCTCGCCCCGCAGCGGCCGGAACGACTGACCCGCCAGGTTGGCCTGCGGCGTGAACGACTCGCTGTAGCTGACGTAGGGGCTCCAGCCGTTGTCGAAGGCGTGCATCAGGCCCAGGCGCTTGGAGGTGGCGCTGGCCTCCTCGTCGGGACGGCCGGCCGTCTCGTTGGTCACGCGGTCGTGGCGCAGGCCGGCGACGACGATCCACCGCCGATGGATCTTCATCTGGTCCTGCAGGTACAGGCCGGTCTGCTTCAACGTGTTGAGCGGCCGGTCGGTCAGCGTGGGCACCGGCACCGCCGGGTAGACGGGGTTGTAGGCGTCGACCGGCGGCACGTTGCCGCCCATGCTGGTCGGCAGGCCGATGCCGGTGGCCTGGCGCGTCTTGAAGCGCGACAGGTCCAGGCCGGCCAGCAGCCGGTGCTCCACGGCGCCGGTGTCGATGCGGCCCTCGACGTGCTGGTCGGCGTTGACGGTGTCGAGCTGGGTCCTCTCGGCATAGTAGAAGCGGTCGATGAGCCGCTTGTTGCCGGGGTCGGCCGCCCAGTCGCCCGGCACGGTGAAGGAGTCGCCGTAGGCGCTGAGGTAGTCGACCCGGTTGCGCGCCCAGCGCAGGTTCTGGCGCAGCGTCCAGGCCTCGTTCAGCCGGTGCTCGAACAGCCAGCCCAGCGTGCGGCGCTCGGTGTCGTAGTGGTCGCCGGGCTGGCCGATGAAGGCGTTGCTGGGCACCGGGCCGGCGGGACTGGGCAGCAGCGTGCCGATCCAGGGCAGGAACTGCGAGGTGGACCCGCTGCGGTCGTCCTGGTAGAGCGCCTGCAGCGTCAACGAGGTGGCCGCGTTCGGCCGCCAGGTCAACGACGGCGCGAGCAGCCGGCGGTCGTCGCGCACCTGGTCGACCTGGGTGTCGGACACCCGGCCCACGGCCACCAGCCGGTACAGCCATTCGCCGTCGGCGGTCAGCGGGCCGGTGAGGTCGGCCTGCAGTTGCCGGCGGCCGAAGCTGCCGACCTGCAGTCCCACCTCGCCCTGACGCTCGGCCAGCGGCCGCTTGCTGACGAGGTTGACGACGCCGCCGGTGGAGCCCTGGCCGAACAGCATGGCCGACGGGCCGCGCAGCACTTCCAGGCGCTCCAGCGTGTACAGCTCGGTGCGCCCGTTGGAGGTGTAGTAGCCGTTGGTCTTGCGCAGGCCGTCGAGGTACTCCACCGGGAAGGCGCCGCGCACCCGCACGGTGTCGGTCCGCGAGTCCAGCCCGTAGGCATCCGACCGCACGCCGGCGGCATAACCCAGCGCGTCCTGCGTGTTGGTGGCGCCCTGGTCGACGATCTGGTCGCGGGTGATCACGGTCACCGCCTGCGGCGTCTCCGACAGCGGGGTGTCGGTCTTGGTGGCGCTGGCCGCGCGCCGGGCGCGGTAGCCCTGCACCGGGCCGGTGGCCGTCTCGCGCTCGGCGCGGGCACGGGCGCGCACGACCGGCAGCGCGCCCTCCTCGGCGGCGGGAACGGCCGGGACGACGGCGGGCGCGGCGCCCTGGGCGGCGGCGTGAAGCGGTGCCAAGGCCGCGCCAAGGGCGGCGCCGGCGCACAGCAGCGGACGGATGGACAGCACGTGCTCTCTCCTTGCAGGAGCTGGAACGCACGGGCTGGCGGGGAGCGGGCTGGCGCGGGGTGGGCAGGTCAGCGGCCGATCGGTCCGCTGGGTTCGAAGGCGGCTTGGGGCCGCAGCCTCCGCAGTGTACTGCGAATCATTCGCATCGGGATGCGACGGCTCACGGCTTTTCGGGACGCAGCCGGCCGTACAGCCGGCGCTCCATCACCATCCAGTCGTCGCGTTCGTCGTTGAACAGCCGCGCGACCTGCGCCTGGAGCCAGCGCAACGCCGGGTCGCGGTGGGACCGTCGGTGCCAGTACTGCTGCACCGGGAAGAAGGGCGGATCGAACGGCAGCCGCGCCACGCTGACCATGCCGGCATCCGCATAGCGTGCCGCCGTCGCCAGCGGCACGCTGGCCACCAGGTCGCTGCCCTCGACGATCACCGGCAGGCTGAGGTGGTGCGGCGTGCGCAGCACGATGCGCCGCTCCACGCCCTCGCGTTCCAGGAACTGCTCGAACAGCTCGTTGGAGCGTGACGGCGAGGCGACGACCGCATGGCCGAGTTCGAGGTAGGTGGCCAGGGTCAGCCGGCGTCGCAGCGCGGGGTGTCCCCGCCGCAGCATCGCCGCGTAGGTGTGGGTCAGCAGGCGCTGCTGGTAGAAGGGCCCCGACGACAGGTCGGGGAAATAGCCCAGCGCGAGGTCGACCTTGCCCGACTCCATCGCCTCGCGCAGCGAGCCGCGTGCCCACGACTCGCTGCGCAGGGTCACGCCGGGCGCCGCCGTCTGCAGGTGCGCCAGCAGCCGCGGCAGGAAGACGATCTCGGCCACGTCGGCCATCGCCAGGCGGAACTCGGCGCGCGCAGTGCCGGGCTCGAACACCGGCTGTTCCAGGATGTCGGCCTGGACCTGCGCGAGCACCGCCCGCGCGGTCTCCACCATGGCGGCCGCGCGCGGGGTCGCCTCCATGCCCCGGCTCGTGCGCACGTACAGCGGATCGCCGACCTGGCGGCGCAGCCGGGCCAGCGCGGTGCTGAAGCCGGACTGGCTCATGTCCAGTTCCTGCGCGGCGCGGGTGACGTTGCGGGCGGCGTCGAGGGCCACCAGCACACGCAGCAGGTTGAGGTCGAACGCGACGTCCATCGTTGCAGCAGATAGTAATCCTCCGATGGCATGGATTGGCCGATGGTGCACGGCCGCCTAGTCTTCGCCCATCGCCCGCGGACGACGGGTGGACGAAGGAGACGACAGCCTTGGACACCCGCGCACGCCGTCTTTCGCTGGCAGAGCCCGAACTGGCCGTGGAGCGCCGGCGCGACGGCTCGATGGTGCTGCGCTCACCGCAGCCGCTGGGCCTCCCGGAGCGCTGCGTCGGCGACTGGCTGACCCGCTGGGCGGCCGCGACGCCCGACCGCGTCTTCCTGGCCGAACGGCGCGACGGCGCCTGGTTCGAACTGCCCTACGCCCGGGCACTCGACGAGGTGCGCCGGCTGGCGCAGGGCCTGCTGGACCAGGGCCTGGGGCCCGACGCCCCGTTGATGGTGCTGTCGGACAACAGCGTCGAGCACGCGCTGATCGCGCTGGCCGCCATGCACGTCGGCGTGCCGGTGGTGCCGGTGTCGCCGGCCTACTCGCTGTCGAGCAGCGACCACGCCAAGCTGCGGCAGGTCGCCGAGCTCATCGCCCCCGGCCTGGTGTACGCCGACGGCGCGCGCTTCGCGCCGGCGTTGGCGGCCCTGCGGCGCCCGGTGGCCGACGTCACCGTGCTGCGGCGGCGGCCGCCCACGACGGCCGTCGACGAGGCGCACGCCCGGGTCGGGCCGGACACGGTGGCCAAGGTGCTGCTCACCTCCGGCTCCACCGGCACGCCGAAGGGCGTGATCAACACCCAGCGCATGCTGACCACCAACCAGCAGCAGGCCCGGCAGGTCTGGCCCTTCGTGCTGGAACAGCCGCCGGTGCTGGTCGACTGGCTGCCCTGGAACCACACCTTCGGCGGCAACTTCAACCTCCACCTGGTGCTGGCCAACGGCGGCACCTTCTACATCGACGGCGGCAAGCCGGTGCCCGGCCTCATCGACCACACCCTGGCCAACCTGCGCGAGGTGGCGCCGACGATGTACTTCAACGTGCCCCGCGGCTTCGACCTGCTGCTGCCCGTGCTGGAGCAGGACGAGGCGCTGCGCCGGCGGTTCTTCTCCCGTTGCGGCTTCCTGCTCTACGCCGGCGCCGCCCTGCCCGAGCACCTGTGGCGGCGCCTCGCCGCCATGGCCAAGGCCGAGCGCGGCGAGGACGTGCTGCTGGCCTCCTCCTGGGGCTCGACGGAGACCGCGCCGCTGGTGGTGGCGGTGCACGCGCCGGTGGCCGAACCCGGCATCGTCGGCCTGCCGGTGCCCGGCTGCGAGCTGAAGCTGGTGCCGTCCGCCGGCAAGCTGGAGGCACGCGTGCGCGGGCCGCAGGTCACGCCGGGCTACTGGCGACGTGACGACCTCAGCGCGGCCGCCTTCGACGACGAAGGTTTCTACCGCATGGGCGACGCGCTGCGCTTCGCCGATGCCGGCCAGCCCGCGCGCGGGCTGGTGTTCGACGGCCGCATCGCCGAGGACTTCAAGCTGCGCACCGGCACCTGGGTGCACGTGGGGGCGCTGCGCACGCGGCTGCTGGCCGCCGCCGACCCGCTGGTGCAGGACGCGGTGATCGCCGGGCATGACCGGGACGAAGTCGGCGCCCTGCTCTTCCTGAACCCCGCGCGGGTGGACGGCCTGTCGCCGACGCAGGTGCACGACCACCTGGCCCGGGCGCTGACCCGGCTGAACGCCGGCGGCGGCAGTTCGGTGCGCATCGCCCGCGCACGGGTGCTCGCCGAGCCGCCCCGCATCGCCCTCGGCGAGATCACCGACAAGGGCTACCTCAACCAGCGCGCCGTGCTGCAGCACCGCGCCGACGACGTGACCCGCCTCTACGACGACGCCGACGCCGACCTCATCCGGCCCGCGGCGTCCGACTGACCGCCTTCCCATGACCACCTACCTGCGCAACACCTGGTACATCGCCGCCTGGGACGACGAGGTCGCCCCCGGGGCGACCCTCGCCCGGCGCCTGCTCGACGAGCCGATCGTCTTCTACCGCGATGGCGACGGCCGGCCCCAGGCGCTCGCCAATCGCTGCCCGCACCGCTTCGCGCCGCTGCACCTCTCGCGGGTCGTCGACGGCCGCCTGCAGTGCCGCTACCACGGGCTGGAGTTCGACGGCAGCGGCGCCTGCGTGCGCAACCCGCAGGGCGACGGTGCCATCCCGCGCAGCGCCAGGGTGAAGTCCTACCCGGTGGTCGAGCGCCACGGCGCGCTGTGGATCTGGATGGGCGAGCCGGCGCGGGCCGATCCGGAGCGCATCCCCGACTTCAGCAGCATGGACCCGGCCAAGCGCATCGTCGGCCGCGACTACCTGAACGCGCGCGCGAACTACATGCTCGAGGTCGACAACATCCTCGACCTCAGCCACATCGAGTTCCTGCACGACTCCAGCCTGGGCAGCGACGCGGTCAAGTCGGCCGAAACCTCCGTCGAACAGGTCGGCCACACCGTCTACTCCAAGCGGCTGACGCGCAACGAGCGCCTGACCGAGGCGCTGGAGCGGCAGTACGGCATCGCGCCGGGCACGCTGCTCGACCGCTGGCTGGACACCCGCTGGGACGCGCCGGGCAACATGGAGCTGTGGGTCGGCCAGGCGCCGGCCGGCAGCCCGGACCCGCGCGCCGTGGGCAAGCGGGTGCCGTTCCAGCACCTGTTCACCCCGGAGACCGCCACCACCACCCACTACTTCTTCGCCACCAGCTACCCGCTGCGCATGGGCGAGGAGGGCCAGCGGCGTGCACAGGCCGACATCCGCTTCCTGCGCGCGCCCTTCGAGACGGAGGACCTGCCGATGCTCGAGGCCCAGCAGTCGGCCATGGGCGACGCCGAATTCTGGTCGCTCAAGCCGGTGCTGCTGCCGGGCGACGCGGCCGGCGTGCGCGCCCGCCGGGTGCTCGAAGGCCTGATCAGGGCCGAGCAGGCCGCCGCGGCGACCACCCCCTCCCCCGCGACCACGGCCGCCGCCACGCGGCCCGCCTGACGTCCCTTCCCGTTCCCACCACCAACACAAGGAGACCCCGATGAACCGCCGCCGTCACATCGTGCTCGCAGGCCTCGGCCTCGCGGGCCTGCCGCTCGCCGGCACCGCCCTGGCCCAGGGCAAGCCCATGCGCATCGTCGTCGGCTTCCCGGCCGGCGGCTCGTCGGACGCTCTGGCGCGCCTGCTGGCGGAAGCGCTGCGCACCCGCATCGACGCGCCGGTGCTGGTGGAGAACCGCGCCGGCGCGGGCGGGCGGCTGGGCATCGAGGCGGTCAAGGCGGCGGAGGCCGACGGCAGCGTCATGCTGATCACGCCGAACCCGATGATCACCATGTACCCCCACCTCTACAAGCGGCTGGCGTACGACCCGCAGAAGGACCTGGTGCCGGTGGGGCGCCTGGCCACCTTCCCGCTGTTCATCGGCGTCGGCCCCAGCGTGCCGGCCTCGGTGAAGAACATCAAGGACCTGATGCAGTGGTTCAAGGCCAACCCCGACAAGGCGTTCTACGGCACGCCCGGCCCGGGCAGCACGCCGCACTTCATCGGCATGATGCTGGGCAAGGCCGCCGGCGTGCCGCTCACGCACGCCGCCTACAAGGGCGACGCGCCGGCCATCCAGGACCTGCTCGGCGGCCAGATCGCGATGAGCGTGAACACCCCGGCCGCGCAGCTGCCGCACGTGCCCGGCGGTCGGCTGCGGGTGCTCGCGACGACCGGTGCCCAACGGTCGCCGCAACTGCCGGACGTGCCGACGCTGGTCGAGTCCGGCTTCAACATCGTCACGCGCGACTGGTTCGGCGCCTTCGTGCCCGCCGCCACGCCGGCGCCGGTGGTGCAGCGGCTGCAGGCCCAGGTCCGAGAGGCGTTGAACACGAAGGAGGTGCAGGACGGCCTGGCCAAGCTGCAGCTGCAAGCCAACTTCGCGCCGCCGCAGGAGTTCGCCCGCCTGATCCGCGAGGACACCGAACAATGGGGCCCGGTGATCCGCGAGTCCGGCTTCACGCCGGACGACTGACGCGCGGGACCGGCGCCCTCACCCCTCCAGCGGGGCCAGCAGCCGGTCCAGGTCCTCGGCGCTGAACTTGACGGCGCCCTCGGCGTCGCGGCCGAGCACCGCCTCGGCCAGCGCCGACTTGCGCTGCTGCAGCGCCAGGATGCGCTCCTCGATGCTGCCCTCGGCCACCAGCCGGTAGACGAACACCGGCCGGTCCTGGCCGATGCGGTGCGCGCGGTCGCTGGCCTGGCGTTCGGCGGCCGGGTTCCACCACGGGTCGAGGTGGATCACGGTGTCGGCGGCGGTGAGGTTGAGGCCGACGCCGCCGGCCTTCAGGCTGGCCAGCAGCACCGGCTCGTGCTCACGCGACTGGAAGCGCGCGACCAGCGCGCCGCGCTCGGCCGGCGGCGTGTCGCCGGTCAGCACCAGGTGCGGCAGCGACCAGTCGTGCAGCGCGCGGCCGACCAGGCCCAGCAGTTCGGTGAACTGGCTGAACACCAGCACCCGGCGGCCCTCCTCCACCAGCGCGGGCAGCATGTCGTGCAGCAGGTCGAGCTTGGCGCTGCCCGCATCGGTCTGGCCGGCGGGCCCCTTGACCAGCCGCGGGTCGCAGCACACCTGCCGCAGCTTGAGCAGCGCGTCGAGGATGGCGATCTGCGACCCGGCGAACGCCTTGCGTTCGAGCACCCGGCGCACCTGCTCGTCGGCGGCCAGGCGCACGCTTTCGTAGAGGTCGCGCTGGGCGCCTTCCAGCCGCACCCGGCGCAGCACCTCGGTGCGCGGCGGCAGCTCGGTGGCGACCTCGTCCTTGGCCCGGCGCAGGATGAAGGGCCGCACCCGCTGCGCCAGCAGCTGCGCGCGCAGCGTCTCGCCGCCGTTCTCGATCGGCCGCCGCCACTGGCGGTTGAACTGCCGCTCGCTGCCGAGGAAGCCGGGCATCAGCCAGTCGAAGTGGGCCCACAGCTCGCCCAGGTGGTTCTCCAGCGGCGTGCCGGTGACGCACAGGCGGTGGCGGGTCTGCAGCCGTCGCAGCGCGGCGGCGGCCCGGCTGCCGGCGTTCTTCACCGTCTGCGCCTCGTCCAGCACCACCAGGTGCCAGGGCTGCGCCGCCAGCGCCTCGATGTCGCGCCACACCAGCGGGTAGGTGGTGATGACCAGGTCCTGTTCGGCGGCCTGCGGCAAGGTCGCCTGCCGCTGGGCACCGTGCAGCACCAGCGTGCGCAGCGTCGGCGCGATGCGCGCCGCCTCGGCCCGCCAGTTGGCCATCAGCGAGGTGGGCAGCACCACCAGCACCGGCCGGTCCAGCCGGCCGGCCTGCTGCTCGACCAGCACGTGGGCCAGCACCTGCGCCGTCTTGCCCAGGCCCATGTCGTCGGCCAGGATGCCGCCCAGCCGGTGCTCGCGCAGGTGCTGCAGCCAGGCCAGTCCCTGCCGCTGGTACGACCGCAGCGTCAGGCCCAGGCCGGGCGGCGGCGGCACCTCGGCCGGCGCGCCGGCCTCGCGCAGGCGCTGCGCCAGCGCGGCCAGGCCGGCCTCGCCCTGCAGCTGCCAGGCGCCGTGCTCGCCGGCGCGCTCGGCCATGGTGTCGGCCAGGCCGGCGCGCAGGGCGTCCAGCCGGTGCGCCTCCAGCGTGGACAGCAGCAGCGGCCCGCCGTCGGCGGTGCGCTGCGGGTCGGTCAGCAGGTCGACCATGGCGCCGACGATGGCCTTCAGCGGCGCGGCCGGCGCCTCGAGGCGGCGGCCGCCCGGCGCGCGCAGGTGGACGATGGCGCCGTCGGGGATGGACTTCACTTCGCGGGCGTCCAGCCAACGGGCGTCGCGCTTGATCAGGTCGGCCAGCAGGGGCACCAGGTCCAGCGTCTCGCCCTCGACGTCGACACCCAGGCTCAGGCGCCAGCTGCCCTCCTGGTGCGGCTGGCGCAGCGCGCGCAGGGCCGGCGCGGACTGGGCCCATTCGGCCGGTTCGCGGCCCTGCTCGTCGCCGGTGGCCGCATCGACCAGCAGCCGCCAGCGGTCCACCGGCAGGCTCTCGTGCGCAAAGCCCGGCCGCACCACCACCTGCCAGCCCTGCGCCTGCAGCCGCGGCACCTGCTCGGCCCAGAAGTCGGCGAAATGCGCCTCCTCGGCCAGGCTCCACAGCGGGCCGAGGCCCTCGGCCGCTTCCGGGCCGCGCCACTGCAGCGCCTCCATCGGCAGCGGCTTCAGGCCGCTGGCCCACAGCGCGTCGCGCGCATCCGCCTCGGCCGACGGGTCACGCTGCAGCAGCACGCGGGCGTTCCAGGCGCCGCGCAGCACCTCGGTCGTGGCGCGCGGCCGGGTGGCGAGGACCTTGGTCGGCGCCGGCCCTTCCCAGTTCAGGCCCTGCGCGGTGGCGTAGGTCCAGTGCGCCTGCGCCACCGTGACCTGGGCGCCGCGCGGGCCGAACCCCGGCGCCGCGCGCAGCCCGAGCAGGCCGTCGCCGCGGGTCAGCGTCTGCAGGGTCAGCCGGGGGCGGAAGTGGCCCGGGACGGGGGTGTCGGGGCCGGGTTCGGGACGGCGCTGGCCGGAAGGCATCGGCGGATTGTCGCGGCGGCCCGGGCGGCCGCCCGACGGCCCGGCCGCCCGCACCGGCCGCGACGCCCGACGCGCGGTGTGTGGGGGATCCTTGATTTCGGTCATCCCCCGGGGCAGTCCCACCTCAACCCGGCACCGCCGAGTGACGAAACCGGGACACCTCGCCGCATCTTGTTTGGTGAATGCAGCCTCCACCGACCACGTTTTGAAAGGAAGTCGTGAAAAACGCCCAGATGAAGTTCGCCACCAAGCTCGCCCTCGCCTTCACTGCCCTGGTGGTCATGACGGTGCTGGTGAGCGGCTTCGCCATCACCCGCCTCGCCTCGGTCAACGCCGACACGGTGGAGATCGCCGAGAGCTGGCTGCCCAGCATCAAGGTGCTCGGTGAAATCCGCACCTATGCCAACCAGCAGCGCCGTGCCGAAGGCGATCACCTGCTGAGCGCCACGCCGGAGGAGATGACCGAGATTGAGCAGCGAGTGCGCGAGATTGCCGCCAAGCTGGACGAGCGTCGTAAGCACTACGAGCCCTTGATCGCCAACGCGGACGAACAGGCGGGCTACGAACGCTACAAGGAGAAGCTGGCCGCCTACCGGACCGCCCGCGCGAAGCTGTTCGAACTTTCCCGCAAGGGCGACGCCGCGGAGTCGCGGCACTTCTTCCGCAACGAGTCGCGCACCGCCTTCAACGCGATGGTGGCTGAACTGGGCGGGTTGGTCGACATCAACGTCAAAGGCGCCGACGACGTCGCCGCGCGCTCAAAGACAACCTACGCCGCCGCCGTGCGCTGGACCGTCGGCATCATGCTGGCGGCCGTGCTGATCGCCGTCGCGGTCGCCGTCGGCATCCTGCGCGGCGTGAAGAAGACGCTGGGCGGCGAGCCCGCCGAAGCCGCCGCGCTGGCGCAGCGCGTCGCCGAGGGCGACCTGAGCGTGGCCATCCACACCGCGCCGGGCGACACGGCCAGCCTGCTGGCCTCGCTCAAACGCATGCAGGACAGCCTGTCGGCCATCGTCTGCGACGTGCGGGCCAACGCCGAAGGCGTGGCCACCGCCTCGGCGCAGATCGCCCAGGGCAACGCCGAGCTGAGCGGCCGCACCGAGGAGCAGGCGAGCTCGCTGCAGCAGACCGCCGCGTCGATGGAGCAGCTGGGCTCCACCGTGCGCCAGAACGCCGACAACGCGGCCCAGGCCAACCAGCTGGCCAGCGGTGCTTCCAGCGTCGCCGAACAGGGCGGCGCGGTGGTCGGCGAGGTGGTCGCCACCATGCGCGAGATCGACGAGTCGGCGCGCCGCATCGCCGACATCATCGGCACCATCGACGGCATCGCCTTCCAGACCAACATCCTGGCGTTGAACGCCGCGGTGGAAGCGGCCCGCGCCGGCGAGCAGGGCCGCGGCTTCGCCGTGGTCGCCAGCGAGGTGCGTTCGCTGGCCCAGCGCAGCGCCAGCGCGGCCAAGGAGATCAAGGCCCTCATCTCCACCAGCAGCGAGCGCGTCGAGCGCGGCAGCGTGCAGGCCGCCCAGGCCGGCGAGAAGATGACCGAGATCGTCGCCGCCATCCGCCGCGTCACCGACCTGATGGGCGAAATCAGCTCGGCCTCGCAGGAGCAGAGCAGCGGCGTCTCGCAGATCGGCGAGGCCGTCGGCCAGATGGACCAGGTGACGCAGCAGAACGCCGCGCTGGTCGAGGAAAGCGCCGCCGCCGCCGACAGCCTGAAGTCGCAGGCGGCCAAGCTGGTCGACGCGGTGGCGGTGTTCCGCCTCGCCCGCGGCTGACGCAGCCTTCCAGCAAGGGGCGGGCGGGCGGCTATGCTGCCCGCCCGCCCTCATCGCTTTGCGGCCCCGTGAAAACCTACGACATCGAAGTGCAGCGCCTGAAGTCCGCCCGCCACGACAAGGGCGTGATCGAGCTGGGCACCGACCTGCTGGTGCAGCCGCGCACGCCGCGCGACGAGGACGATGCCGGCAGCCGGCTGCGCATCCCGGTCGAGCATGCGCGCACGCTGCTCATCCTGCTCAAGCAGCAGATCGCCGAACTGGACAAGCTGCAGCCGCGCAGCCGGCGGTCGGGCCGCTGCTGAGCGGGCGCCGGTTCAGAGCCAGCCGACGCGGCGGAAGCGCCAGTACAGCAGGCCCGCCGCACCGGCGATGGCGCCCAGCGCGGCCGGGTAGCCGTAGGCCCACTTCAGCTCCGGCATGTGCTCGAAGTTCATGCCCCAGATGCCGGCCAGCGCGGTGGACACACCGAAGATGGCGGCCCAGGCGGCCAGCCGCTTGGTGGTCTCCGACTCCTCGATGGTGACCATCGACAGGTTGACCTGGATGGCGGTGCCGATGGTGTCGCGGATGCCGTCGATGGCGGTGTTGATGCGCGTGAGGTGGTCGTGCACGTCGCGGAAGTACTCCTGCGTGCTGGCGCACACCGCCGGGACGCGACCCCCGTGCAGCTTGCCGGCCACCTCCACCAGCGGCGCGACCGCATGGCGCAGCACCGAGGCACGGCGCTTGAGCGCGTACAGCCGCTCGATGTTCCAGCGCGCGGCGCCGGGCTCGAAGATCTGCGCCTCGATGGTCTCCAGTTCGGTCTCGATGGTGTCCAGCAGCGGGAAGTAGCGGTCGACCACCGCATCGAGCAGCGCATAGAAGACGAAGCCGGCACCGTGGCGCAGCAGCTCGGGCTCCCGCTCGCAGCGCTCGCGCACGCCGAGGAAGCCCCTGCCGGCTGCCGTTGCGCACGGACAGCACGAAGTTGGGGCCGACGAAGATGGCCACCTCGCCGACGTGCACCTCGCCCTGCTCGAGCGCCAGCAACTTCAGCACGACGAAGACGGTGTCGCCGTATTCCTCCAGCTTCGGCCGCTGGTGACCGTGGCGCGCGTCCTCGACGGCCAGGTCGTGCAGTCCGAACTCGCGCTGCATCTGCTGCAGCTCCTCGTCGGTGGCGTCGCGCAGCGCCACCCACACGAAACAGTCCGGTCGGCTGACGTGCTCGCTGATGTCCTCGACGGCGATGTCGGCGAGCTTGCGACCGTCCTGGTAGGCAACACAGTTGACCAGCATGTGGCGGCTCAGCCCAGCGTGAACGACTCGTTGATCGCGCTCTTCACGCCGCCGCCCATCTGCGGCCCGCCGCCGGCGACGATGACCTCATCGCCCACCACCACCGCGCCCATGCCGTGGCGCGGGGTCAGCATCGGCGCATGCGCCTCCCAGCGGTCGGCCACCGGGTCCCAGGCCTCGTTCTGGCCGAAGACGCGGTTGGTACCCTCCCCGCCCATGACGAACACCTTGCCGCGGTAGAGCACGCAGCCGTGGCCGCTGCGCGGCGTCGGCATGGGGGTGCGGAAGTCCCAGCGGTCGGCCTGCGCGTCGTAGCGGTGGTGCAGGCTGCTGTTGGTGTGGAAGGAATCGACCCGGCCGCCGATGACGTGCAGCGCGTCGTTGACGATCACGATCCCGGTGTGGTCGCGCGCCACCGGCAGCGGCTGGCGGCGTTCGTAGCGGTCGGTGGCGGGGTCGTAGACCAGGTGCCAGTCGATGGAGCGGCGCCAGTCGCTGCCGATGGCGCCGCCGATCAGGTGCACCTTGCCGGCCAGGCCGATGCAGGCGATCGCGCCGCAGGCCTCGGGCAGTCGGCGCAGGCGGTTCCAGCGGCTGCCGTCGAAGGCAAAGGCCTCGTCGTGCGGCGTGCGGTTCTGTTCGATGAAACCGCCGAAGGCGTAGAGCCGGTCGCCGAGGGTGGCCACGCCGACGTGGTTGGCGCCGCGCGGCAGCTGTGGCAGCTCCTCCCAGCGGTCGCTGGCCGGGTCGTAGGCGTGGTGGTAGGGCTTGTCCACCCGCTGCTCGGCGTAGCCGCCGACCAGGTGCACCCGGTTGCGGTAGGCCACCGCCCAGGCCATCTCGGTGCGCGGGATGGGCAGCGGCGCGCGGGCCGCCAGGCCCCGGGCCGGGCCGCCGCCGGTGCCGGGCTGTCGGTGACCGCCTGCTGCGCATGGATCGCCGGCAGATCGATGCGGCCGGGCTGGGCCAGCCGCTCGAACTGGCCAGTGTGGTGGCCATGCTGGTGTCCCTGCTGGGCCCGCAGCAGCGCGGGGGCGGCGAGCGCAGCGGCGGCGCCGAGGACGAGGTGGCGGCGATGGGGCATGGCGGTCCTGCGTGGCGCGCCCTCCACGGGCGCGGGGCCGACTCTAGCGCCGGGACCGGGTCAGTCGGGCACGACCTTGGCCCGCTGGATCACCGCGGCCCACTTGCGCGTCTCGGCATCGATGAAGTTGTTGAAGTCGGCCGGGCCGCTGCCCACCGGCACCGTGCCCATGGCCTCCAGCCGCTGGCGCATCTCCTCGGTCTGCACGATGCGGCCGACCTCGTCGGCCACGCGCTGCACGACCTCCTTCGGCGTGGCGGCCGGCGCCAGCAGGCCGGCCCAGGTGCTGCCGGTGAAGTCCTTGAAGCCCTGCTCGACGAAGGTGGGCACGTCGGGCAGCACGGCCAGCCGCTTGTCGGCGGCAACGCCGATCAGCCGCACGCGGCCGGCGCGGCCGGGCTGGATCAGCCCCTGCGCCGCGTCGAGGAAGAGCTGGATCTGCCCGCCCACGAGGTCGGCCAGCGCCGCCGCCGCGCCGCGGTAGGGGATGTGGACCATGAAGGTGTTGGTCTGCGCCTTCAGCAGTTCGGTGGTCAGGTGCGCGGCCGAGCCGTTGCCCGACGAGCCGAAGCTGACCTTGCCCGGGTTGGCCTTGGCATACGCGACCAGCTCCTTCGCGTTCTTGAACGGCGCGTCGTTGTTCACCGCCGCCACCAGCGGCGACAGGCCGACCAGCGACACGCCGGTGAGGTCCCGCCTCGGGTCGTACGGCAGCTTGGGGTACAGCGTGGTGTTGGCCGCATAGGCCGCGATCACCATGGCGAAGGTGCTGCCGTCGGGCGCCGCCTTGGCCACCTGGTCGACGCCGAGGATGCTGTTGGCGCCGGGCCGGTTGTCGACGTTGACCGGCACGCCCAGGCGCTGCTGCAGCTGCTGCGCCACCAGGCGGGCGGTGACGTCGGTGAAGCCGCCCGGGCCGTAGGGCACGACGATGCGCAGCGGCCGCCCTCCGGGCCAGGCGCCGGTCTGGGCGACGGCGGGCAGGCCGAGGCTGGCGGCGGCCGCGGTCAGCAGCAGCGATCGGCGCGAGGAACGGGCGGTGTCGGGACAGCGGCGCATGCGGAGGCTCCTGCAGGTTCGGGTCGCCCTCGAAGGGCGGGCCGGCAGTCTAGGCAGCGCGGGCCACCGTGCCGCTCGGGTCCCACCCGCGACGGCCTGTCGCCCACCGGACAGCGCGCCCGCAGCGCGGAACGTCGGCGGATCAGACCACCGGTTCGGCGGCCACCGGCCAGTCGCAGGCCTTGCCCTGGGCGTTGACCGGCAGCGCGGTCCCGATGCGGCAGGCACGCGGTTGCGCCGGCGCCGGCAGGTGGGCGGCGGCCCACCGAAGCAGGCGTTCCGCCAGGCCGTCAGGCTGGGCACCGGCCGACGGCACGACGAAGGCCTTGAGCCGTCCGCCCTCCTCCGGCGTCATCAGCCGCACCGCGGCGTCGGCCACCTCAGGGTGGCGGCACAGCACCGCCCGCACCTGCTCGGGAAAGACGTTGTGCCCGGCCACCTGCACCGCGGCGTCGTGGCGGCCGCGCAGCTCGAAGCGGTCGACGGCCGTCCAGTGCAGCCGGTCCTGCAGCGCGACGGGCGACGTGCCGCCGTCCGCATGGCGACGGTGCAGCGAGCCGCCATCCGCCCCGGGCGACCAGAACGGCATCAGCCTGAAGGGCGCGCCGGGGGCGTCGCGCCAACCGATGCCGGCGGTCTCGGAGCTGCCGTAGACCTGCAGCAGGCGCGACAGCCCCTGCTCGAGCAACGAGGTGGCCAGTGCGTCCGGGCACGGCGCGGTGGAGCTGACGCCGACCACGCCGGCCGCGAACGCCGCGCCATGGCGCGACAGCAGCGCCCAGTGCGCCGGGTGGCTCACCACCAGGTCGCCCGGCCGCAGCGTCTTGGCGAAGCCCTGCGGTGTGAGCGCGCGGCCGTCCACCACCGGCACGCCGCCCAAGGCCTGGGGCAGCAGCACGGTGAAGAGGAAGCCGTAGATGTGGTGCGAGGGCACCGCGCTGACCACCCGGTTCACCGCCCCGAGCAGGCCGGCGGTGTGGGCCACCTCCTGCTGCAGGTCGGCCAGGCGGTGGGTGCAGGGCTTGCGCGGGCCGGTGCTGCCCGAGGTGCGGAAGCTGAGCTGCGCATCGGCCACCGCGAGCGCACGGCGCACCAGCTGCAGCCAGCCGCCGACGTCCTGCTGCGCCAGCAGCAGGTCCTCCAGGCCGCTCTCGTGCAGGTGCAGCGCCTCGGTCAGCGCGCCGGCCACCGACAGCCGCTCCAGCGAGTCCAGGCCCAGCCCGTCCTCGTCCAACCGCAGCGTCGGTGCCCAGGGGCCGGCGGACAACGCCGGCAGGCCGGGCCGCAGCGCACCCACCTCGTCGCGCACCAGGTCGCCCACCACACGCGCCAGCGCGTGGTCGTCGGCATGCCAGCGCATGGCGGCCCTCAGACGCGCTTGACGAAGATCCAGTACGAGCCGCCGTTGATGGCGCGCTTCATGTGCACCTTCACCCGGGTGGCCTTCATCTGATGGTCGAAGACGTACTCGAACAGCGTGTTCAGGTTGTCCTCGCGCACGCCCTTGTCGAACACGCCCTTGAACTGCGGCCGGTTGGTGCAGGGCGCGATGTCGGTGAAGAAGTTCTTGCCGATCATCGCCTTCGGGTCCCGGCCGGTGATGGCGCCCTCGGTGGCGTTGTACCGCAGCACCTTGCCCGTCCGGTCGACCTCGACGGCGCCGAAGGCGAGCTTGTTGAGGTCGGCCTCATTCAAACGGGCCAGCACGTTCTCGATGTCGGCCTTGCCGAAGGCGACGGTGTCCAGAGTCGAAATCATGGAGAGCTCCCTGCGTGGATGGATCGGACGGCGGCCCGCGGCGAACGCGGGTCGCCGGGGCCTGTATCGGCGCCCATCCCCCCATGCATTGAGTACGCTCAATGAAGTCTCCGGCAGAGTGTGCGAAAGCGCACGCCCCGCCGCCCGCTCAGCGGCCGATGACGTTGAGCAGCGCCGGCTGGCCGTCGGCCACCCGCTGGAGCGCGCGCTGCAGCGCCGGCAGCAGGTCTTCGCGCCGCTCGACGCGCTCGCCGTGGCCGCCGGAGGCGCGCGCGTAGAGCTCGAAGTCGGGCACCGGCTTCAGCGACGAGAGCGGCGCCGCCTGCCGTTCCTGCACCGACCGGGCCGAATGCGCGCCGGGGTACAGGCCGGTGGCCGCGGCCTGCACGCCTTCCCAACCCTCGTTGTTGTAGACCAGCGTGAGCACCGGCAGCCCGTGCATCGCCATCGCCTGGTGGCAGGCCGCGGGGTTGGCGAAGAGGTAGGCGCCATCGCCCTGCACCGCGATCACCGTGCGCTCGGGCGCCGCCTGCTTGGCGCCGAGCGCCGCCGGCAACCCCCAGCCCAGCCCGCCGGACGACGGCAGCTGGAAGAAGGTGCCCGGCTCGTCCAGCTGGAGCGCCTCGCGCAGCGCCGAGTACTCGTTGACGACGATGGCGCCGGGGGGACGCACCGCGTCCAGGCAGCGGGTGAAGAAGCGCTTGGTGATGGCGCCGCCGGCCCGTTCGTCCTCGGCCAGCCGCGCCGACACGGCGGCGCGCGCCTGCACGCCCACCGCTTCGCCCCACGCCCTTCGGCGGGCAGCGTGCGCGTCGCCGCCGGCCTCGTGCAGCGCCCCGATCAGGGCCTTCAACAGGCCGACCGGGTTGCCCGGCAGCGTGAGGTCGCTGCGGAAGCTGCGCATCGGATAGCGCGTGAACAGCGGGTCGCTGCCCGCGTGGGCGACGAACGCCTCGTCCCGGGGCGCCACCACGGAGGGGATCCACGGCACGTCGCATTCGAGGAAGAGCAGCGCGTCGGCCTGGGGCAGCACCCGGCCGAGTTCGTGGCCCAGGTGCAGCGGGTGGCGGCTCGGGAAGTTCAGGTAGCGCGGGCGGCCCTCGCAGACCCCGATGCCGAAGCGGTCGGCCAGTTCGACCAGCAGCGGCACCGTGCGCGGGTCGGCACCGCTGCTGACGCAGACGATGGCCGGCCGCTCGGCGGCCAGCAGCGCCCGCGCCAGCCGCATCACGCCCTGGGAATCGGCCTGCGCGGCGGTGGTGGCGGCCGGCGCGCCGCCCAGCCGGCACTCGGTCATCGGCTGGGCCAGCACCTCGCGCGGCAGGGTCAGGTAGACCGGGCCGCGCGGCTCGGCCATCGCCACCGAGAGCGCGCGGTCCACCACCTGGTCGACGTGCAGGGCGTCGCGCAGTTCGTAGTCCCACTTGACCAGCTCGCGCACCATGGCGCCCTGGTAGAACATCTCCTGCGCCCAGTGCACCTCGTGGGTCCGGGAGCCCAGCCGCCCCTGCTCGTAGAGCGGCGTGCGGCCGGCGGTGAAGAGCATGGGCACCTGCGCCCGCGCGGCGTTGATGAGGCCGCACACCGCATTGGCCGCGCCGACGCTCACGTGGAGCATCACGGCCTGCGGCCGGCGCGCCACCATGTAGAAGCCGTGCGCCATGCCGACGGCCAGGTTCTCGTGCACCGCGACGATGGGCTTCGGGAAGTCCAGGCCGGCGCGTTCAGCGCGGGCGTAGGCCTCGATCACCGGGGCGGTGTCGGTGCCCGCGCCGACGTAGAGGTGGTCGATGCCGCGGTCCTTGAGCAGGGCCAGGTAGGCCTCGGCCACCGACTCGGTGGCGATGGTGGTGGCGACGCGGGGGTTCAGCGGAAGGTTCATGGCGTCGCTCAATCGGCCGTCACGTTGGCGCTGTCGATGACCTGCTTCCATTTCGCGGACTCGTCGCGGATGAAGCTGGCCGCGGTCGCCGGCGTGCCGCCGACGGGCTCGGCGCCCAGGCCGTTGAACAGGCGCACCAGCTCCGGCTGGCGCAGCGCCTCGGCGATGTCGCGGGCCATGGCGTCGGCCACGGCCGTCGGCGTGCCGGCCGGCGCCACCAGCCCGACCCAGGTGCCGGACTCGAAGTCGGCCAGCCCCGCCTCGGCCATCGTCGGCACGTCGGGCAGCGTCGGCAGTCGCTGGCGCGTGGCCGATGCCAGGATGTGGACGCGCCGCGCGGTGTGGAAGGGCAGCGTGGTGGTCAGGTTGTCGAACATCAGGTCGATCTTGCCGCCGATCATGTCGTTCAGCGCCGGGCCCGAGCCGCGGTAGGGCACGTGGACCATGTCGATGGCCGCACGGTTCTGGAAGAGCACGCCGGTGAGGTGCGAGGTCGAGCCGTTGCCCTGCGAGGCGAAGCTGAGCTTGCCCGGCTGGGACCGCCCCAGGGCGACCAGCTCGGCCAGGCTGCGCGCCGGCACATGCGGACCGACCACCAGCACGTTGGGCATGTTGGCGATGACGGTCACCGGCACGAAGCGCCTCGGGTCGTAGGCCAGCGTCTTGTACAGGTGGTGGTTGATGGCCAGCGGCCCGGGCGGCGCGCACAGCAGGCTGTGGCCGTCGGGCTCGCTGCGCGCGAACAGCGAGGCGCCGATGTTGCCGCCGGCGCCGGGCTTGTTGTCGACCAGCACCTGCTGCTGCCAGCGGCCGGACAGGCGCTCGGCCAGCAGGCGCATCACCGAGTCGGTGGTGCCGCCGGCGGGAAAGGGAATGGTCACCCGCACCGGGCGGGCGGGCTGCCAGGCGGCGGACTGCGCCCATGCCGCGCCGAGTGGCGCCAGCCCGAGGGCCGGCAGGCCGGCGATCAGCCGGCGTCGCGTGAGTCGTTGCATGCCTGTCTCCTGAGCCGGCCCGTCAGCGGGCGGTCGCGACCCGAAGGCGCGGCCGGCCGCGCGAGCCTGTGCGGCCCATTCTGGGAAGCAGGAGAGCGCCGGGTCAACGCGGCCGGGCGACAAGTCCGCAATGCGCACGCCCGTGCCGCGGCCCGCGCCATGAGGAAGAGGTGATCGGTGGAGAAGAATGTTTTATGCGACCGCGCACCGGCCTGACTTCCATAATCGATTCACGCCGGGCTGCCGTCATGCTGGGTGAAGCTGGAAACGATTGAAGGCTCGAATGCAACGTCGCACCCTCCTGTCGCTCGCCGGCGCGGTCCCGCTGGCCGCTCGGTCCCCGTGGGCCCTGGCCGACACCTACCCCTCGCGGCCGGTGCGCCTGGTGGTGCCCGCCGCCGGCGGCAGCGGCGACCTCTTCGCACGGGCGATCGCCCAGCGGCTCGAGCAGTTGATGGGACAGACCTTCCTTGTCGAGCAGAAGCCCGGTGCCGGCACCAACATCGGCAATGCGTTCGTGGCCAAGGCGGCGCCGGACGGCTACACCCTGCTGATCAACGGCCTGCCGCTGGCCACGAACCCGGCCCTCTATGACAACCTGACCTACAGCCCGACACGCGACCTGGCGCCCATCATCCAGGTCGCGGACATCGCCAACGTGGTGACGGTGCACCCGGGCCTGGCCATCCAGTCGATGAAGGAACTGGTGCAGGCCGCGAAGGCGGAGCCGCGCAAGTTCAACTACGGCACACCGGGCATCGGCAGCTCGGGCCACCTCTCCGCCGAGCTGCTGGCGGTGAAGACCGGCGCCCTGCTCACCCACGTGCCGTACCAGGGCAACGCGCAGGCGACCAACGACCACCTGTCCGGCGTGCTGCAGGTGGGCTTCGTCAACATGCCGGTGGCCCTGCAGTTCGTGCGCAGCAACCGGCTGCGGGCGCTGGCCGTGACGAGCGCCCGCCGCTCCGCCCTGCTGCCCGACGTGCCGACGGTGGCCGAAGCGCTGGGCATCCCCGACTACGAGCTGTCGGGCTGGTTCGGCATCTTCGCGCCGGCGCGAACGCCGCCGGACATCCTCGGCCGGCTGGAGCGGGAGCTTGCCAAGCTCCTGGCCGACCCGGCGATGATGGAGGTGATCCGCGGCGCCGGTGGCGAACCGGTCGGCGGCACCGCGGCACAGCTCGAAGCCCGGGTGCGGCGCGACGCCGAGCGCCTGACCGAGGTCATTCGCGTCTCCGGCGCGAAGGCGCAGTAGCCGTCGCTTCCGCGGCGCGCGCGGCGGCGAGGGCTGCCCTCAGTGGTGGCTCAGCAAGGAGCCGAAGCCCTCGCGGCGGTCCCCGATGCCCATCGCCCGCAACCCGTGCCAGTAGGTGGCGGTGTTGATGGCGAGCACCGGCTTGCCGAGGAAGAGCTCGGCCGCCGCGGCCAGCCGCACCATGGACAGGTTGGTGCCGACCTGCACGATCGCGTCGACGTCGTCGCCGTCGAGCTCCCGGATCGCCTGCCGGCACATGGCGTCGGTGGTGTGCGCGATCTGCACCGGGCTCGGCCGCCGCAGGCAGACGTCGCGCACGACGATGAAGCCGCAGTCCTCGAAGAACCGGCGCACCTGCGCGTTGGCCACCGGGAAGTATGGCGACATGAACGCGATGCGTCGGACCCGATGGACGTTGAGCGCCGCCTCCATCGCGAACGAGCCGCAGGACACGCCCACGCCGGCGCGTTCGCGCATCATGGCCAGGTACCGTTCGGCGCCGGCCCTGCCGTCCCAGAAGGTGGCCGCCGACATGCCCATCACCAGGTAGTCGATCTCGCAGCTGCGCAGCACGTCCACCGCCTGCAGGGTGTTGTCCTGGATCAGGCCGACCAGCCGCACGAAGTCCTCGTCGCTGTGGACCGGCACGTCCGGGATGACGATGCGGCTGTAGTGGTTGGTGACGCCCACCGGGCGCATGTCGTCGAAGTCCGGCTGGACGATGGTGTTCGTCGACGGGCCGAGGGCGCCGAGCTTGGCGCGGAAGCCGAGGTGGTCCATGGTGGTCGAGGGCCTTCAGGCGATGCCGTCGGCGCGGGCCAGCGCGTCGAGCATCGAGGTCTTGCGCAGGTAGGCGCGGGACGCCGCGGGGTCCGCGGCGATGGCCCGCAGCTCGTCGTGGTGGCGCGCCCGCGTCGCCGGGTCGCGTTCCTCGATGTTCTTCTTGTTGCGCTGCGTGTCCGCGTTGACGTACTCGATGGCGACGGTGCGGCGCTGCCGCTCGTAGCGGTCGAGCAGCGCGGCGTCGGCACCGCCCTGCACCACCTCGATGAGCTTGGCCGACAGGTTGAAGGCGTCGTGCACGCCGCCATTCATCCCCATGCCGCCCAGCGGATTGTTGATGTGGGCCGCGTCGCCGGCGAGCAGCACCCGGCCCTTGCGGAACTGGCGCGCGATGCGCTGGTGCACCTTGTAGAGGGTGCGGTGCACCACCTCGTAGGGCCGCGGCTGCGCCAGCAGGCCCTGCAGTCGCCGCTCGATGGTCAGGCCCGACATCACCTCCTCGTCGGTCTCCTGCGGCGGCGTCGGGAAGAGCACCCGCCACAGCCCCGGCACGCGCAGCAGCACGCACCATTCGTCGGGGTCGGAGATGTAGTTGACCCAGGACAGCCGCGGCAGGTGCAACTCGAAGGGGAACGCCGTCGACACCACCAGGAAGCGCTCGGGGTAGGTGAAGCCCTCGAACTCGATGCCCAGCGACTGCCGCACGGCGCTCCAGGCGCCGTCGGCCCCGATCAGCCAGTCGCCCTGGAAGCGGGTGGCCTCGCCCTGCACCGTGGCGGTGACGACGACGTGGTCGGCCCCCTGCTCGACCCCGTCCACCGTGGCGTCGGCCACCAGCCGGGCGTGCGGCAGCGCCGACAGCGCCTCGCGCAGCAGCCGGGCCAGCTTCCATTGTTCGCACTGCAGGCGGTACGGGTGCCGCGTCTGGCCTTCCAGTAACGCCATGTCGAACTCGGCGATCACGCCCTCGCGCCGGTCACGCTGCTGGGTGTGGCGGGCGATCAGGCCCTGGGCCTTCAGCCGTTCGGGGATGTCGCCGAACTGCTCGAGCAGGTCCAGCGTCGGCGGGTGGAAGGTGGAGGCCCGCAGGTCCTGCACCAGGTCAGCGGCGCGCTCCAGCACGGTGACCGGGATGCCGGCGCGCGCCAGCGCCAGGGCGCTGACCAGGCCGGCCGGTCCGGCGCCGGCGATGAGGACACTCGGTGGTTTCATCGTGAGGGGCGATGCGGCGTTGACCGATTCTGGACCGCAGACAACGCCACGCCGGCGCGGCCCCCATGGAACTTGGCAATGCCGTCATCACGCAGTCGGCATGTCTGCCTGTGCGGCTGCGCGCAACCCGTCGAGGAAGGCGCCGTGCAGGGGCGTCGGCACCGCGTCGCGGCGGTGGATGACGCTCACCGAGCCCTCGCGCAGGTTCGGCAGTGGCAGCGGCACCAGCTGCCCCAGCCGCCGGAAGTAGGCCATCGGCCGGCTCGACATCGGCGCCACCATCTCGGTGGTCTGCAGCAGCGACACGATGACCAGCGCCGAGCCGGATTCGACGCGGTAGCGCGGGTTGTCCTGGCCGGCCAGCGCCAGCTCATGGTCCAGCTCACGACGGATGGGGCTGGTGGGCGGCGGCGCCACCCACGGGTAGGCCATGACCTCGGGCCAGCCGACCTCACGCCGGTCGGCCAGCGGGTGCCGCGGGCCGACGACCACCGAGATGTGCTCCGGGTACAGCCGCTCGAGGCGCAGGCGGGGCTCGAGCCGCGCCTGCTCGGTGCGCGTGATGACGAAGTCGACGCGGCCTTCCAGCAGCTGCGCCAGCAGCACGTCCACCCGGTCCTCCATCAAGCGCAGAAACGCGTCCGGGAACTGCCGGGCCACATGGGCGGCCGCCTGCGGCACGACGCCGGCGGACACGCTGGGCGTGGTGCCCACGACGAGGTTGCCGGTGGCGCCCTGGGACAGCAGCGCGATGGTGGTGCGCGTGCGGTCCAGCTCGCCGATGATGGCCCGCGCATGCTGGACCAGCGCGTCGCAATGGGCGGTGGGCTGCAGCCCCCGCGCCTCGCGGCGGAACAGCTTGACGCCCAGGTCGTTCTCCAGGTCGGCCAGCCACTTCGACAGGCCGGGCTGGGTCAGCCCCATCCGGCTGGCCGTCCGGCTGATGTTGCGGTGCTCGTGCACCGCCACCAGCAGGTAGAGCTGGCGCATCCGCAGCCGTTCGGTCCATTCCATGAGCGCTCCAGAATTGTCGACAAAACCAGCGGCAGATCCTGACATCGCCCAGGGAAGCCGTGGTGAAACGACCCTCGATTGTGTACATTCAAGCGATGACGCCCGAGCCGACCGCCGCGCCGGAGACCGCCGCCGCCCGCATCTACACGGCGGTCAAGGAGCAGATCATCGCCGGCCACTACCCCGCCGGCGCGCGCATCACCGAGCAGCAGCTGGCGGCCTCCTTCGACAGCTCGCGCACGCCGGTGCGCGAGGCGATGCGCCAGCTGGTGGCCGACGGCTTCGTGCTGTTCAAGCCGAACAGCGGCAGCACGGTGCGCCGCTGGTCCGAGCAGGAGGTGCGCGAGATCTTCGAGACGCGCGCGCTCATCGAAAGCGAGATCGCCGCCCTGGCCGCGGCCCGCGCCACCGCCGCGCAGGTCGATGCGCTGGCGCGCCTGCAGGACGGCATCGAGGCCTGCGGACCGCCCCGGGAGCGGGCGGCGACCGCACACCCGCTGGGGCGGCTGAACCGCGAGTTCCACCAGATCGTCGCGCAGGCCGCCGGCAACGAGCGGCTGGTGCTGACGCTGGCCAAGGCGATGGAGGTGCCGATCGTGCAGCAGACCTTCCGCCGCTACACCGCGGCCGAGCTGGCGCGCAGCTTCGGCCACCACCGCGAATTGATCGACGCGCTGCGCAGCCGCGACCCGGCCTGGGCGCGCAGCGTGATGAGCAGCCACATCCACGCCGCCAAGCACGCGTGGCTCGCAGGAGAAGACCATGGCCGATAGGGCCGACGACCATTCGCTGCACGCCAGCTACGGGCAGGGTGCCTTCGGCGCCAGCCTGGGCTTCGGCCGGCGGCAGGCACTGCTGATGATCGACTTCGCCCAGGCCTACTTCGAGGCAAGGTCGCCGCTGTTCGCAGGCTGCCCGCAGGCGGCCGAGCGGGCGGCTGACCTGCTGGCCTGGGCCCGCCGGCGGGCGCTGCTGGTCTGCCACACGCGGGTGACCTACCGGGCCGACGGCCTTGACGGCGGCGTCTTCTTCCGCAAGGTGCCGGCGCTGCGGGTGTTCTGCGAAGGCGATCCGCTGGGCGACGTCGTGCCGGCGCTGGCGCCGACGCCCGCCGAGCCGATGCTGACCAAGCAGTACGCCAGCGCATTCTTCGGCACGTCGCTGGCGAGCCTGCTGCACGCGCAGGGTGTCGACTGCGTGCTGATCGCCGGCATGAGCACCAGCGGCTGCGTGCGCGCCAGCGCGGTCGACGCGATGCAGCACGGCTTCATCCCGGTCGTCGTCGGCGACGCCTGCGGCGACCGGCACCCGGCACCGCACGAGGCCAACCTCTTCGACCTGAACGCCAAGTACGCCGACGTGCTGACGCTGTCACAGCTGCAGTCGGCGCTGCCCGCCTGACCCTTCGCGACATCGCCATGGCCCTCGAACACATCACCGTCCTCGACCTCACGCACATGCTGTCGGGGCCCTACGGCACCATGCTGCTGACCGACCTCGGCGCCCGCACCATCAAGGTCGAGCCACCCGTCGGCGGCGAAGGCACCCGCCGGCTGCTGGAACACGACCCCGACCACTCGCGCGGCGGCATGGGCGCCTACTTCCTGACGCTCAACCGCAACAAGCAGAGCGTGTGCATCGACCTGAAGTCGCCGCGGGGGCGCGAGGTGTTCCTCGACCTGGTGCGACAGGCCGACGTGGTGTTCGACAACTTCAGCGTCGGCGTGCCGCGGCGGCTGGGCATCCACCACGAGGCCCTGGCGGCGGTGAACCCGCGCATCGTCACCTGCTCGGTCACCGGCTTCGGCGAGACCGGCCCCGATGTCGACCGGCCGGCGTTCGACCAGGTGGTGCAGGCCATGGGCGGCGGGATGTCGATCACCGGCTCGCCCGAGACCGGCCCGATGCGCAGCGGCATCCCGATCGGCGACCTGGGCGGCGGGCTCTTCGGCGCCGTCGGCGTGCTGGCGGCCCTGGTGGAACGCGAGCGCACCGGACGCGGCCAGCACGTCGACATCTCGATGCTGGACGCGCAGGTCTCGCTGCTCAACTACATGGCCACGATGCACTTCCTGTCGGGCCAGGTGCCGCAGGGCATCGGCAACGGCCACTTCGTCCACGTGCCGTACAACAGCTATCCGACGGCCGACGGCCATGTCATCGTCGCATGCATCGGCGACGCGTTCTTCGAGCGCTTCGTCGAGTGCATGGACATCGCCGAGCTGCGCGACCCGGCGCTGAAGCAGCAGCCGGTGCGCTTCGCGGCCAAGGCGCGCATCGACGCGCTCATTGCGCAGCGCATGCGCCGGCGCACCACCGCCGAATGGCTGGCGCAGCTGCGCGAGGCCCGCATTCCCTGCGGGCCGGTCAACAACTTCGCCCAGGCGCTGAACGACGACCAGGTGCGCGCGCGCGACATGGTGGTCGAGGTGCCGCTGCACACCGGTGACACCGTGCGCATGCCGGGCAACCCGGTCAAGCTGTCGGCCGCCCGGCCCACCGAGTGGCGCGCCCCGCCCCAGCTGGGCGAGCACACCGACCGCGTGCTGGCCGACCTGGCGGGCTACCCCGCCGACCGCATCGCGGCGCTGCGCAGCGCCGGCGCGGTCGGCTGACCCTGGCAAGGGACCGGACCATGGAACGACTGCACGTCACCGACGTCGCGCCACGCGACGGCCTGCAGAACCAGTCGGTGCCCGTCGGCACCGACGGCAAGCTGCAACTGATCGAACGCCTGGCGGCGGCGGGCGTGGCCAGCGTCGAGGTCACCAGCTTCGTCTCGCCCAAGGCGGTGCCGCAGATGGCCGATGCCGGTGACCTGCTGCCGCTCGTGCAGCAGCGCCTGCCCGCGCTGCGCACCTCGGTGCTCGTGCCCAACTTGACCGGGCTGCAGCGCGCAAGGGCGGCGGGTGCCCGGGAGATCGCGGTGGTGCTGTCCGCCACCGAGACGATGAACCGCAAGAACATCAACATGGGCCTCGAGCAGGCGGCCGAGGTCAGCGAGCAGACGGTGCAGGCCGCGCTGGCGGCCGGGCTGCGCGCGCGGGCCTACGTCGCGGTGGCCTTCGAATGCCCCTTCGAGGGCGAGACGCCGCTGGACCGGGTGGTGGCGCTGGCCCGGCGCATGGCCGCGGCGGGCGCACAGGAAATCGTGATCGCCGACACCATCGGCGCGGCGTCGCCGGCCATGGTGCGCGACCGCCTCGGCGCGCTGCGCCAGGCCGTCGCGGCCGAGCGGCTGGCCATCCACCTGCACGACACGCGCGGCATGGCCGTGGCCAATGCCTGGGCCGCCGTGGAAGCCGGCGTGCGCCGTTTCGACGCCAGCGTCGGCGGCATCGGCGGCTGCCCCTTCGCACCCGGCGCCGCCGGCAACCTGGCCACCGAAGACCTGGTGCTGCTGGCCCACCGCTGCGGCTTCGAGACCGGGATCGACCTCGACGCGCTGCTGGACGCCGTCGACCATGCGCAGGCGCTGCTGCAGCGGCCGCTGGGCGGTCGTTCCAGCGCCTGGCTGCGCGGGCAACGCGCGAAGCGCCAGCCCGCCTGACGCCGACTCTCGCAGGCGCGCCGGCGCGAGCCTAGGCCGGCCCGGCCACCGAAGTCCAGCCCAGCAACGCCAGCGAGCGCAGCAGCGCATCGGGCCGCGCCAGGTTGCGCCCGGCGATGTCCATCGCGCTGCCGTGCGCCACGCTGGCCACCAGCACGTCGCCGCCGACCGACAGCGCGCTGGCCGCCTGCGGCGCCAGCAGCTTGATCGGGATGTGGCCCTGGTCGTGGAACATCGCCACGTACAGGTCATGCGCCCTGGCGGCCAGCAGCACGTCGCCGCCGGTGGGGCCGTCGACGGCCAGGCCCTCGGCGCGCAGGCGGTCGGCGGCCGGCATGGTGACCCGCGCGTCGTCGTCGCCGAAGAGGCCGCCCTCCGACGCATGCGGGTTGAGACCGAACAGCGCGATGCGGGGCGCCGGCACCCCCAGCCGCGTGCAGGCCATCGCCCCGGCCCGGGCGGCGCGTTCGACCAGCGCCGGCGTCAGGCGGGCCAGCGCCTGCGCCACGCTCTCGTGCAGCGTGGCGTGCACGATGCGCAGGCCGCCCCCCACCAGCAGCACGAACACCGAGTCCGGCGGCAGGCCGCACACCCGCTCCACCAGCGAGGCATAACCGGTGAAGGCGATGCCGGCCTGGTGGATGGCGGTCTCGTGGTGGGGCGCCGCCACCACGGCGTCGAAGTGCCCGGCCTGCACCGCCGCGATGGCCGCACTGGCCGAGGCCACCGCACTGGCGCCGGCCTCGGCAGACACCTGGCCCGGCCGGTGGGCGGCGCGCGGCAGGCCGCCGGCGTCGTGCACCGGCAGGCCGTCCAGCACCGACGACAGTCCGATGGCCGCCGCCGTGTCGTGCAGCACGTGGGCCGGGCCGAAGACCGCCAGCGTGCCGTCGCTGCGGCGGGCCGGCGGCAGCGCGGCCAGCGCCTTGAGCACGAGCTCGGGGCCGATGCCGTTGGGGTCGCCGGTGGCGATGGCGATGCGGTTCATGGGATGGCCTTCACAGCAAGGTGCAGAGGTCGCGGGCGCCTTCGAGCAGCGGCGGCAGCAGCCGCTCGACCATCTCGTCCATGCCCATCTGCGCGGCCTGCACGCTGACCGTCATCGCCACCTCCGAGCGGCCGCTGGCGTTGGGCACCGGCACGGCCAGCGAGCGCAGGCCGAGCTCGTACTCCTGGTCGCTGAGCGCGTAGCCGCGCTCGCGGGCGTCGCGCACCGCGGCGACGATGGCGTCGACGTCGACGAGGGTGTGCGGGGTGAAGGGCGTGAGGTCGGTGTGGCCCAGCAGCATGCGCACCTCGACGTCGGTCTTCTGCGCCAGCAGCACGCGGCCGGTGGACAGGCAGAACGCCGGCAGCCGGGTGCCGACGCCCACGGTCGGCGAGAACACCCGGCGGCTGTGCGAGCGGGCGAGGAACACCACGGCGGTCTCGTCGAGCACCGCGATGGAGGCGGTCTCGTTCGTCTTCAGCGACACGGTGTCGAGCACCGGCTGCGACTTGCGCGGCAGCGGCGCCGCCGACAGCAGGCCGTAGCCCAGCCGCAGCACCCGCAGGTCGAGCGAGAAGTGCTTGCCGTCGTAGTCGGCATAACCGAGGTGGGCCAGCGTGAGCAGGTAGCGCCGGGCCGCCGCACGGGTGAGCCCCGTGCGCGCGGCCACCTCGGTCAGCGTCAGCCGCGAATGGGCGCTGTCGAAGGCCTCGATGACGGCAAGGCCGGTCTGCAGCGAGGCCACGAAGTCGCGTCGCGCCAGCTTCACCGTGGCGCCCCCTCACCCCTTGCCGAAGTACGCATTGCGAACATGGGCGCGCTGTGCATTGACCCTCCCACACACTGGTCCCCACACTACCAGCACCAAGCGGGCATCGACGCCGCAACGTACCGAGTGCGCAATGCGCACCGACCCGACGAACACCGAACGGAGACCACCATGCCACGACGCCGCTTCACCCTGCCCTGCGCCCTGGCGTGGGCCCTGCTGGCCGGCGCCGGCCCGGCGCTCGCGCAGGCCGCCTTCCCCAACAAGCCGGTGCGCATCATCGTGCCCTTCCCGGCGGGCGGCACGGCGGACGCCATCCCGCGCATCGTCTCGGAGAGGCTCAGCGCGATGTGGGGCCAGCCGGTGGTGATCGACAACCGGCCCGGGGCCGGCGGCAACGTCGGCGCCGAGCTGGCCTTCCGCGCGGAGCCCGACGGCTACACCCTGCTGGCCAGCCCGCCCGGACCGCTGGCCGTCAACGCCAGCCTCTACAAGAAGCTGACCTACGACGTCACCAAGTTCATGCCCGTGTCGCTGCTGGCCACCATGCCGAACGTGCTGGCGGTGCGCAGCAACCTGCCGGCGCAGGACGTGCAGCAGCTCATCGCGATGGCGCAGAAGGAACCGGGCAAGGTGACCTTCGCCACACAGGGCAACGGCACCACCTCCCACCTCACCGGCGCGCTGTTCCAGCAGCGCACCAACACCTCGCTGGTGCACGTGCCGTACAAGGGCACCGCCCCGGCGCTGACCGACCTGGCCGGCGGGCAGGTCGACATGATGTTCGACAACATCTCCTCCACCCTCGGCCAGTACAAGGCCGGGCGGGTGAAGGTGCTGGCGGTGGCCACCGCCAAGCGCCTGCCCAGCATTCCCGAGGTGCCGACGATGGAGGAAGCCGGCGTGCGCGACTTCCGCACCGGCACCTGGGTGGCGGTGGTGGCGCCCCCCAACACGCCGGCCGCGATCACCGCCGCCATCAGCAAGGCGATGGCCGAGGTGGTGAAGACGCAGGAGGTGCAGAAGCGCTTCGCCGACCTGGGCGGCGAAGGCGTCGGCGGCACGCCGGCGGAACTGGCCACCTTCCTCGCCGCCGAGTCGGCCCGCTGGCGCGAGGTCGTGCAGCGCGCCAACGTCAGCGTCGACTGACCGGCACGGCGCCCTCGCCTCTCCTCTTCTTCTTCGCAGCACGCCACCATGAACGACGTCGCCACCCCGGCCGCGCCCGGCCGCACCTGGCCGGACGAGGGCCTGACCCGCATCCCCTACTGGGTCTACACCGACGAGGCGCTGCGCCGCCAGGAGCAGCAGCGCCTCTACCAGGGCGAGACCTGGAACTACCTCTGCCTCGAAGCCGACCTGGCGCAGACCGGCGACTACGTCAGCACCTTCGTCGGCGAGACGCCGGTGGTGGCGGTGCGCGCGGAGGACGGCGAGCTCTACGCCTTCGAGAACCGCTGCGCCCACCGCGGCGCGCTGATCGCGCTGGAGAACGCCGGCCGCACCGACCAGTTCACCTGCGTCTACCACGCCTGGTCCTACGACCTGCAGGGCACGCTCAAGGGCGTGGCCTTCGAGCAGGGCGTGGCCGGCAAGGGCGGCATGCCGCCGGGCTTCGACAAGCCGGCGCACTCGCCGCGCAAGCTGCGCGTGGCCACCACCTGCGGGCTGGTCTTCGGCAGCTTCTCGGACGACGTGCCCGACCTCGAGGACTACATCGGCGAGGCGGTGCTCGGCCGCATCCGCCGCATCCTCGGCAAGGGCGAGATCGAGGTGCTGGGCCGCTTCACGCAGAAGCTGCCCAACAACTGGAAGCTGTACTTCGAGAACGTCAAGGACAGCTACCACGCCAGCCTGCTGCACCTGTTCCTCACCACCTTCGACGTCAACCGGCTGACGCAGAAGGGCGGGCTGATCGTCAGCGAGGACGGCGGCAACCACGTCAGCTATTCGATGGTGATCCCCGACGAGCGGCACGGCAGCGAGTACCGCGACCAGGGCATCCGGTCGGAGAACCAGGACTACACCCTGCACGACACCAGCTTCCTGCAGGGCACCGACGAGATCGGCGACGGCATCACGCTGCAGATCCTCTCGGTGTTCCCGGGCTTCGTGCTCGGCCAGGTGTGGAACAGCTTCGTCGTGCGGCAGGTGCTGCCCAAGGGCGTCGACGAGACGGAGCTGCACTGGACCTACTTCGGCTTCAGGGAGGACACGCCCGAGCAGCGCACCGCGCGGCTGAAGCAGCTCAACCTGGTCGGCCCGGCGGGCCTGGTGTCGATGGAGGACGGCTGCGTCGGCGGCTTCGTGCAGCGCGGCATCGCCACCGCCGAGGACGAGCGGGCGGTGGTGCAGATGGGCGGCGACGCCACGTCGTCCAGCGACACCCGCGCCACCGAGGCGTCGGTGCGCGGCTTCTGGAAGGCGTACCGCCGCCACATGGGCCTGTGAGGAACGATCCCGTGAAGACCCTTGAACTGCACCTCGCCGTCTCGCTGCTGCAGGCGCGTTATGCCCAGGCGATCGACGACGACCGGCTCGAAGACTGGCCCGGCTTCTTCACCGAGGACTGCTTCTACAGCATCACCTCGCACGAGAACCACGTGCGCGGCCTGGCCGCCGGCATCGTCTGGTGCGACAACCAGGGCATGTTGAAGGACCGCGTCTCCGGCCTGCGCGAGGCCAACATCTACGAACGCCACCGCTACCGCCACGTGCTGTCGATGCCGGCCACCGTGCAGCCCGAGGGCGACCGGGTGCGCGCGCAGACGCCGTTCGCCGTCTACCGCATCACCCGCAACCGGCCGAGCGAGCTGTTCGTCACCGGCTGCTACCACGACGAGTACCGCATCACCGGCGAGGACGACCTGAAGATCGCGCGACGGGTGGTGGTCTGCGACAGCTCGGTGTTCGACACGCTGCTGGCGATCCCGTTGTGAGCACGGGGACGCGCCACCGCGTCCAGGTGGCCGACGGGCCGGGCTTCGACTGCGGCGAGGCCGAGTTCGTCCTCACCGCCGCCGAGCATGCGGGCTGGAGCCTGCCGGCGTCCTGCCGCGCCGGCATCTGCGGCACCTGCGAAGGCGCCGTGCGCGACGGCGCCTTCGTGCTGCAAGGCGCCCACGGCAAGGGCGAGGGCGACGTGCTGCACGGTCCGCTGCCGGAGGTCAAGCTGTGCCGGGTCAAGCCGCGCTCGGACCTGCTCCTCGCGCCGCGCGGCGCGGTGCAGCGGCTGGACCCCGCCGCCGCCGAGCCCATCCCCGCCAAGCTGCTGAAGGTGGAGCACCCCTGCCCGGAGGTGGCGGTGCTCAAGCTGCGCTTCCCGGCGGGCAAGCGGGTGAAGTTCAAGGCCGGCCAGTACCTGAAGGTGCTGCTCGACGACGGCCAGGAGCGCTGCTTCTCGATGGCCAATCCGCCGCAGGTCAGCGACGCGGTGGAGCTGCACGTCGGCCGCGTGGACGGCGGCCGCTTCTCCGACCTCGCGTTCAACGCACCCGAGGCCGGCGGCCTGAAGCCGGGCGACACCGTGCGGCTTCGACTGCCGCTGGGCGACTTCCATCTGCGCGAGGCGTCGCACGAGGACGGCGAGCGACCCATCGTGCTGGTCGCCGGCGGCACCGGCTTCGCGCCCATCCAGTCGATCGTCGAAGACCTGCTCAAGCGGCGGTCGACGCGGCCGGTGCACCTGTTCGTCGGCGCCCGTCGGCCGGCCGGGCTGTACCGCGACGCGCTGGCCCGGCGCTGGGCCGAGGCCGCGCCCTGGCTGCGCTACACGCCGTCGCTGTCGCGGCCCGAGGCCGGGGACGGCTGGACCGGCGCGATCGGCCGCCTGCCGGAGGTGGTGACCGCAACACTGCCCGACCTCGCCGGCCACGAGGTCTACGCCTGCGGCTCGCCCGACATGGTCGCCGCCGCGCGCGAGCGCTTCCTGGCACACGGCCTGGCCGCCGACAACTTCCACTGCGACGCCTTCGCGCCGTCGACCGAACAGGCCGGCTAGCATCCATCCGACATGGATGGCCGAGCAGTGACCGAATCCGCGGCCGGGGGAGCCGCCAGCCTCGACGACCGGCCCGCGGCCGTCGGCCGGCCGGGCCGCGTGCCGTGGCTGGTCGGCGGCATCTGGTTCATGCTGCTGCTCGACGGCTCCATCCTCAACACCTCGCTGCCGCCGATGGCCGACGCCCTCGGCGTCGCGCCGCTGACGCTCAGCGCCGCCGTCACGGTCTACCTGCTCACCGGCGCGGTGGTGCTGCCGATGAGCACCTGGCTGGGCGAGCGCTACGGCGTGCGCCGGGTCTTCCTGTGCGCGGTGGGGGTGTTCACGCTGGCCTCCCTGGCCTGCGGCCTGGCCGACAGCGCCGCCGCGCTGGTGGTGGCGCGCGCCGTGCAGGGCCTGGGCGGCGGGCTGATGCTGCCGCTCGGGCGCACCCTGGCGCTGGGGCCGGCGCGCAAGCAGGACCTGATCGCGGTGGCGGCGCTGCTGGCCTGGCCGGCGCTGTTCGCGCCGGTGATCGGGCCGCCGCTGGGCGGCGCCATCACCACCTACGCCTCCTGGCGCTGGATCTTCTGGATCAACCTGCCGCTGGGCCTGGCCGCGCTGCTGCTCATCGCGCGCTGGGTGCCGCCCGACGGCGGCTTGCGGCGGCCGCCGCTGGACCGCCTTGGCGCGGCTGGCGCGGCGCTCGGCCTGGTGCTGCTGCTCGGCGGGCTGGAGGCCGGCGGCCATGTGCGCGAACACCCGGCGGTGGGCGTGTCGGCGCTGGTCGCGGTGCTGGCCGGCCTGGGCGTGATCGCGCTGACCCGCCGGCACCTGCGGCGCACCGCCCACCCGGTGCTCAGCCTGGCGCCGCTGGCGCACCGCAGCTTCGCGGTGTCGACGTTCTCCGGCGGCACGTTCGCCACCATGTGCCTGCAGGCCACGCCCTTCCTGCTGGCGCTTCAGTTCCAGCTCGCCTTCGGCCGCAGCGCCGCGGCGGCCGGGGCGCTGCTGATGCCCTACTTCCTCGGCAACCTGCTGATCAAGGTGGTGACCACCCGGCTGCTGCGCTGGCTGGGCTTCCGGCGGCTGATGCTGCTGTCCGGCGGCGCCAGCGTGGTCGGGCTGGCGGCCTGCGCGGTGATGTCGCCGCACACGCCGCTGCCGCTGCTGGCCATCGGGCTGTTCTTCGCCGGGGCCGCGCGCTCCGCGCTGATGACCTGCGTCAACACGCTGTCCTTCGCCGATGTGCCGACCGAGCAGCGGCCGGCGGCGTCCACCCTGTCGACCATCTCGATGCAGCTGGCCGGCGCCCTGGGCGTGGCCCTCGGCGCGCTGGCGCTGGTGGCCGCGCAGGCGCTGCACCGCACCCCCGCGCTGGGGTCGGCCGAGTTCGCCGTCGCCTTCTGGCTGGTGGCCGGCGTGCTGGCCGCGGTGGTGCTCGCGTTCCTGCGCCTGCCGGCCGACGCGGGCGCCGAGATGACCGGCCGGTCACGCTGAGCGCGCACCATCGGGCTGACAACGGATCCAGATCCGGGACGAGGCGGTGGCACCGCGGAGGCCTCCACAGGCCAACGCCGCACGCCCTACGGGTCGTCCCTAGGACCGACGCGCAACACCGCCGGCCGTCTGGCGAATCCGGCGGTCAACGCCCGCTTCACAGGTGTTTCGAGGACGGGGACCCCACGCGACGGCACGGCGGCATCACCGTTGCGCACCGCCCTAACAGGAAAACTCATCGCTCCGCGGGGGCCGCTCCCTACAGTGCCGGTCTGGATCCATTCCACGGTGCAGCCCTGGAGCGGATTGCATCCGAGCCCTTTGAACATCGCGGACACGCCGTCGGCGTCCCGCAAGGAGACCCTCAACATGATGAAGAAGAAGCACGTCGCGCTCGCCGCGATCGCCCTGTGCGCCGCCGGCTCGGCCGCCGCGCAGTCGTCGGTCACCATCTACGGCATCATCGATGTCGCCGTGTCGAAGGTGAACAACGGCACCTCCAACCTGACCTTCCTGCCCCAGTTCGCCATGGGCGCGCGGGACACCGTGCAGGTCAAGCAGTCGACCGAATCGCGCCTCGGCTTCCGCGGCACCGAGGACCTCGGCGGCGGCCTGCGTGCCAACTTCCAGATCGAGCACCGCTTCCGTCCGGACGACGGCAGCGTGCAGGGCCGCGACAACACCAACCAGGTGGCGCAGGGCTTCTGGAACGCGCAGTCGTGGGTCGGCCTGGCCGGCTCCTTCGGTGAAGTGCGCCTCGGCCGCCAGTACGTGCCGGCGTTCTACGTGTCGCTGGCCTCGGACCCCTGGGGCTATGACTACAACGTCGCCGGCGCGGCGGGCTTCACCCGCGGCGGCAACGGCATCACCACCGCCTACAACGCGGCCACCTACCGCAGCCCCAACCTGTCGGGCTTCACCGCCGAGGTGCAGGTCGCCGCTGGCGAAGGCGGCTCCCCGGTCACCCAGACCGGCTCGCAGGCCGGCCGCAACATGGGCGTGGCGGTGCAGTACGCCGGTGGTCCGCTGTGGCTGGGTGCCGGCTACAACACGCTCGACCAGGCCAACGGCCCGGTGGAGAACGAGTACTGGATCGTGAGCGCCGCCTACGACCTGGGCCGCATCCGTCCGATGGTGTCGTACTCGGTTGGCACCAACAACACCGCCCTCGGCCGCGAAGCCAAGACCTTCATCATCGGCGCCACCGCCCCGCTGGCCGGCGGTCGCCTGAAGGCCGTCGTGGCCCGCTACGACGCGGCCGTCGGCATCAACCCGAACGCCGGCTCGCCCTATGCCGCGTTTGCCAACACCACCGGCGCCAACACCAACAAGTTCGGCCTCGGCTACGAGTACTTCCTGAGCAAGCGCACCAGCGTTCATGCCGACGTCGGCACCGCCAAGACCTCGGGCTTCACCCGCAGCACGGGTGTGGAAGCCGGCGTCAAGCACGTGTTCTGACCGACGACCATTCCAGGTTGGTCAACGCTCTTTGCGGATGACCACTTAAGGGCTGCTTTCGGGCAGCCCTTTTTTCTCTGGGGAACGACGTTGAACGACTACCGCCACGTCGAGGTGCTGCCGCTGACCGGCGCGTTGGGCGCGGAGGTCCGCGGGGTGGACCTGCGCCAGCCGCTGCGCGAGGAGGTCTGGGAAGAGGTGCTGCGCGCCTACGACCGGCACCTCGTGATCTGGTTCGCCGAGCAGACCATCGACCACGCCCAGCACCTGGCCTTCGCCCGCCGCTTCGGCGACCTGATCCGCATCCCGCAGATCCACAGCCTGGAGGGCGAGCCCTTCGTGCAGATCGTGCGCCGCGAGGCGACGGACACCGGCCGCGTGGTCGGCGAGAGCTGGCACACCGACAGCACCTTCATGGACCGGCCGCCGGCGGCGGTGGTGATGCGCGCCATCGACGTGCCGCCCCATGGCGGCGACACCGGCTTCTCGAACATGGCGCTGGCCTGGGACAGCCTGTCGCCCGCCTTCCAGCGAATGATCGAGCCGCTGCGGGCGGTGCACAGCGGCACCCGCGTCTTCGGTTCGGCCTACCACGCGCAGCAGCGCAAGTACGCCGCCACCAGCGCCAAGGCCGACCTCGCCGACCTCGAGATGGCCGACCGCGAGACGGTGCACCCGGTGGTCTGCACCGACCCGCGCACCGGGCAGCGCCACCTCTACGTCAACCGGGTGTTCGTGCAGCGCTTCGAGGACATGAGCGCCGAGGAAAGCCGGCCGCTGCTGGAGTTCCTCTACCAGCAGCAGGAACGCTTCGACCTCACCTGCCGCGTGCGCTGGCGCAACGGGCAGGTGCTGGTGTGGGACAACCGGCGCAGCCAGCACCGCGCGGTGCCCGACTACGCCGGCATGCGCCGCTACCTGACGCGGGTGACGGTCGGCGGGCCGCGGCCCGCCTGAGCCGCTCGGTCAGTCGAGCTTGGCGCCGGTGGCCTTGACCACCGGCTCCCACTTGCGCATCTCGTCGACGATGTAGGCCTGGTAGGCCTCCGGCGTGGAGGCCACCACCTCCTGGCCGAAGGCGCGGATGCGCTCGGTGACCTCGGGCGTGGCCATCACCGCGGCGAACTCGTCGCGGATGCGGCGCACCACCTCCGGCGGCGTGCCGGCGCGGGTGATGAGGCCGAAGGTGGCCGAGAAGTCGTAGCCGGGCACCACGCTGGCGAAGGTCGGCGTCTGCGGCGTCAGCTCGCCGGGGCGCGCGCCGAGGGTGCCGATCAGCTTCATGCGGCCGTTCTTCACGTGCTCCACCGTGCTCTGCAGCACCGGGTCGATCATCACCATCAGGTGGCCGCCCATCAGGTCGTTCATCGCCTGCGCGCTGCCCTTGTACGGCACGTACTCCATCTTCACGCCGGCCATCGAGGACAGCAGCTCCATGCCGAGGAAGGACTGCGTGGTTGCCGAGCCGTAGGCCACCTTCTGCTTCTTCGCCAGCGCGATGAACTCGGCCGGCGTGCTGGCCGGCAGCGAGGGGTGGGCGTAGATCGCCATCTGGCTGCGGGTGATGGCCATCACGCCGACGAGGTCCTTCAGCGTGTCGTACGGCAGCTTCTGCGTCAGCAGCGGGTTGATGTTGTGCGAGCCGGTGACCACGCCGAGCACATGCCCGTCCGGCGCCGACTTGGCCACCACGTCGGTGCCCAGCGTGGTGTTGGCGCCCGGCTTGTTCTCCACCAGCACGGTCTGGTTCCAGCGCTGGCCGAGGCGCTCGGCCAGCAGGCGCACCAGCGCGTCGGTGGCGCCGCCCGGCGGAAACGGCACGACGATGCGCACCGGCTTGCTCGGGTAGCCGCCCTGTGCACGGGCGGGCAGCGCCCAGGACGAGAGTGCGGCGGGCAGCGCCCACGGCGCGGTGGCGGCCACGGTCAGGCGCTGCAGGCTGCGGCGGCGCGCGGCGTCGGTGGGTCGGTCGTTGGGCATGGCGGTCTCCAGATCAGGGTTCAGGCGGCCAGCAGGGTGTCCTGCAGGCCGGTGTCGGGTTGGTGGATGACGGCGGCCAGGGCTTCCGCCTCCGGCAGCAGCTGGTGCAGGAAGAACAGCGCCGTGGCGCGCTTGGCGCGGTGCCAGGGGTCGCCGACGTCGGCACGCGGGCCGGCCTTCTCCGCCGCCCGCGCCCACAGCAGGGCCAGCACGAGCAGTCCGACCAGGCGCAGCGCGGGCGTGCAGGCGGCCAGCAGCGCGGCCGGTGCCTCGCGCTGCAGCGCCTGCAGGCGGGTGATGGCCGCATCGACCCGCTCGCGCTGGCGCTGCAGCGGCATGGCGACGTCGGCCAGGGCGGGCGACCGGCCGGGCCCGTCGAGCCAGCGCGTCACCTCCGCGCGCAGCAGGCGCCAGGCATGGCCGCCGTCGCCCAGCAGCTTGCGCAGCACCAGGTCCTGCGCCTGGATGCCGGTGGTGCCTTCGTAGATGGTGACGATGCGCGCGTCGCGCACCAGTTGCTCGATGCCGGTCTCGCGCACGTAGCCGTGGCCGCCGTGCACCTGCAGCGCGGCCGACAGCGACAGCTGCGCGTTCTCGCTCAGCACGCCCTTGACCAGCGGCGTGAGCAGCCCGACCAGCGCCTCGGCCTCGGCCGCGCGGGTGGCGTCGGGGTGGTGGCGGGCCACGTCGAGCAGCAGCGCCGTCCAGTGGCACAGCAGGCGGCCACCCTCGGTCCAGGCCTTCTGCGTCGCCAGCAGGCGCTGCACGTCCGGGTGGTCGACCAGCCGGCTGGGCGGGCCGTCGGTGCCGGCGCCGGGGGCCCGGCCCTGCCGGCGCTCGTGCGCATAGGCCAGCGCGTTCTGCCAGCCGGTCTCGGACAGGCCCACCGCCTGCAGGCCCGACATCAGCCGGGCCTCGTTCATCATCGGGAACATGGCCCGCAGGCCCTGGTGAGGCGACCCGACGAGCTGCGCCTGCGCGCCGTCGAAACGCAGCGTGCAGGTCGGGCTGCCGTGCAGGCCCATCTTGTGTTCGATGCCGTCGCAGTGCACCGCGTTGCGCCGGCCGTCGGGCAGGCGCCGGGGGCAGGCGAACAGCGACAGCCCGCGCGAGCCCGCCGGCGCGTCGGGCAGCCGGGCCAGCACCAGGTGGAGGATGTCCTCGGTCAGGTCGTGCTCGCCGCCGCTGGCGAACACCTTCGTGCCGTGCAGCCGGAAGCCGTCGCCGTCGCCGCTCGGCGCGGCACGGGTGCGGGCCAGGCCGACGTCCGAGCCGGCCTGCGGCTCGGAGATGCACATGGTGGCCAGCGCCTGGCCGCTGGCCAGCCGCGGCATCCATTCGGCCTGCAGCGCCGGCGACGCCGAACGGCGCAGGCAGTGCGCCGCCAGCGCGCCCGAGCCGGCGAACATGACGAAGGCATGCGAAGCCGACGACAGCAGCTCGCCCAGCACGCTGCCGGCCAGCGCCGGCAGGCCCTGGCCGCCCTCCTCCACCGGCGCGCACAGGCCGGGCCAGCCCTGCTCTCGGAACGCCGCCCAGGCGTCGGCGAAGCCGGGCGGCGCCTGCACGCGGCCGTCGGTCCAGCGGCAGCCGACCGCATCGGCCAGCGCGTTCAGCGGCAGCACCTGCTCGGCGGCGAAGCGGCCGGCGGCCTCGGCGACCTGCAGCAGCAGCGGCAGGTCGACCTCGGCGAAGGCCGGCAGGCCGCGCAGCACCGCCGGCGCGTCCAGCACCTCGCCCAGCCCGAAGGCCAGGTCACGCAGCGGCGGCTCGTAGCGCAGCATGGGCCCGCCGTCAGCCCGGCCTCGCCACCAGCACCGGCGCCTCGGCGGGCTCGGCGTAGAGCTGCTCGACCAGCGCCGCGCGGGCCTTCAGCACCGCGCGCTGGTTGATCGAGCCCTTGTCCGTCATCTCGCCCAGGCCCACCGAGGCCGGCTCGCGCAGCAGCAGCGCGCGCACGATGCGGTTGGAACTGCCGGTGCCGCGCGCGGCCTGCTCGTCCAGCAGCCGCTGCGCCCATCCGACCACCCCCGGGTCGTCGCACAGCGCGGCCAGCGACGCCGCGGCGGCGGGGTCGCGGCACAGCTCGGCGGCGGCCGGCAGCAGGAACACCAGCATGCCCAGCGCGTCGCGGTCGTGGCCGGTGAGCACCACGTCCTGCACGTAGGGCGCGCCGGCGGCGATGACCTGGTTGCGCAGCGCGCCGACGTTGACCCAGGTGCCGCTGATGAGCTTGAAGTCCTCGGCGATGCGGCCGTCGAAGCGCAGGCCCTGCTCGGGCCGGGCCTCGTCGATGAAGCGGGCCGCGTCGCCGCTGCAGAAGAAGCCCTCGTCGTCGAAGGCCTCCGCCGTCAGCTCTGGCTGGCGCCAGTAGCCGGGCGTGATGTTGGGGCCGCGGTAGCGCACCTCCAGCTTGTCGCCGCTGGGCACCAGCTTGACGGTGGTGCCCGGCGCCGGCAGGCCGATCAGGCCGGGCTGCCAGTCGGGCAGGTGCGCCGAGATGGCGAAGGGCGCCGTCTCGGTCATGCCCAGGCCCATGGTCATCGGGATGCGGGCGCCGACGGTCTGCACCGCCATCGACTCCAGCTCGGCCTTCAGCGGCGGCGGCAGGGCGGCGCCGGCGGGGAAGATCAGCCGCACGCGGGCGAAGAAGCGCTCGCGCAGCGGCACGTCCTGCCGCATCGCCGCCACCAGCGACTCCAGCCCCTTGGGCACGGTGTAGTAGACCGTCGGCGAGACCTCGCGCAGGTTGCGCAGCGTCTCGGCGATGCCGTCCGGCGTGGGCTTGCCCTCGTCGATGTAGAGCGTGCCGCCGTGGAACACCACCAGGCCGAAGTTGTTGTTGCCCGCCGCGGTGTGGTGCCACGGCAGCCAATCGACCAGCACCGGCTTCTCCTCGGTGAGGAAGGGGTAGCACTGCGCATTCGCCACCTGGTTCGAGCACAGCATGCGCTGCGTGTTGACCACCGCCTTCGGCAGCTTGGTCGAGCCCGAGGTGAAGAGGAACTTGGCGATGCTGTCCGGCCCGACGGCGGCGTGCGCGGCGTCCACCGCCGGCGTCGCCTCGCGGGCGCGCAGCGCCTCGAACGAGGTGCAGGGCCGGCCCTCGATCGAACCGCGGCCGAAGGCGAGCTCGGTGTCCTTCGGCACGGCGATGTCGATGGCCCGGCGGAAGGCCGCCGCGTCGCTGGCGTAGACCAGCCCGGGCGTGAGCAGCTGCACCGCATGCGCCACCCGTGCCGCGTCGGGCGACAGCAGCGAATACGCCGGCGACACCGCCATGAAGGGCACGCCGACGTGCAGCGCGGCCAGCGCCAGCTGGGCGTGTTCCAGGTCGTTGCCGGACAGGATCATCAGCGGCCGCTCGGCGCTCAACCCCCGGTCGAGCAGCGACTGGCCGATGCGCCGCGCGCCCTCCAGCGCCTGCGCGAAGGTGAGGTGCTGCCAGGCGCCCTGCGCGTCCCGCTTGGCGAACAGCGGCTGGTCGGGCTGGCGCTCGGCCCAGTGCAGCAGCCGCTCGGTCAGTCGCTGCGGGTAGGGGCCGAGCGGCTGGTTGGTGTGCAGCAGCCAGCTGCCGTCGGGCCGCGGCTCGGCGCGGCCCTCGTACGGCCCCAGCGCGATCTCACGAAAGGGTGTGCTCATGCGGTCCTCACTGCGGCTTGACCTTGGCGGCGCGCTTCTGCAAGAAGGCGTTGACGCGCTCCTTGGCCTCCGGTGCGCCCTGGGTGACGGCGGCCATCAGCGCCTCGGTCATCAGGCCGTGGGCCATCGGCTGCTCGGCGATGAGCGGCAGCGCGTGGGTGATGGCGAAGTTGGACAGCGGCGCGTTGCTGGCGATGCGCGCGGCCAGCTCGCGCGCCTTGGCCATCGCCTGCCCGGCCGGGGTGACGTGGTGCACCAGGCCGATGGCGAAGGCCTCCGGCGCGGTGTAGACATGGCCGGTGAGCATCATCTCCGTCACCCGCGAGAAGCCGATCAGCTTGGACACGCGCACCGAGCCGCCGCCGCCGAGGAAGATGCCGCGCTGGCCTTCGGGCAGGCCGAAGTAGGCGGTCTCGTCGGCCACGCGCACGTGCGCCGCCGACGCCAGCTCCAGCCCGCCGCCGACCACCGCGCCGTGCAGCACGCAGATCACCGGCACGCGGCCGAACTGCAGCTTGGCGAACGCCTCGTACCAGGCGAAGCTGCTCTGCATGCCCTCGTGCGTCTCGGTCTCCGACAGCTCCGACAGGTCGAGCCCGGCGCTGAAGTGGTCGCCGGCGCCGTCGAGGATGGCGACGCGGACGGTGTCGGGCAGGGTCTCGAAGGCCTGGCGCAGCTGCGCCACGACGGCCAGGTTCAGCGCGTTGCGCTTGGCCGGCCGGTTGAGGGTGACGGTGGCGACGGGCCCGTCGTACGACACGTTGACGAGCGGGGTCTCCAGGGACGACGGCATCAGGGGCTTCCTTGGGGTGCGGTGGCGGGAAGGGGCACGGCATCGGCCGCCTGACGGGGGGCGGCGATGCCGAGGTAACTTTCGACGATGCGCGGGTTGCTGGCCAGCTCGGCGGCCGGTCCTTCGAGGGCGATGCGCCCGCCTTCGAGCACGTAGGCGTGGTCGGCCAGCCGCAGCGCGGCGCGCGCGTTCTGCTCCACCAGCAGGGTCGACACGCCATGGTCGCGCAGCCGGGCCACCACCTGCAGCACCTCGCGCACGATGCGCGGCGCCAGGCCCAGGCTGGGCTCGTCGAGCATGAGCAGGCGCGGCCGTCCCATCAGCGCACGGCCGACGGCCAGCATCTGGCGCTCGCCGCCGGACAGCGTGCCGGCGAGCTGGCCGGCACGCTCCTTCAGCCGCGGGAAGAGGCCGAAGACATGGTCCATCTGCTCGGCCGCACCGCCCTCGCCGCGGCGGTGGCGGCTGAAGCCGCCGAGCAGCAGGTTGTCGTGCACCGACATGTCGGCGAACAGCTCGCGCCGCTCCGAGACCAGCGACAGGCCTTGCATCACCCGGTCCTCGACCGTGCGCTGGCGGATCGAGCGGCCCTCGAACCGCAGTTCGCCGCTGGTGCGCAGCAGGCCCATCAGGCCGTTGAGCAGCGTCGACTTGCCGGCGCCGTTGGGCCCGATGACGGTGACGATGGCGCCGTGCGGCACCACCAGGCTGACCTCGTGCAGCGCGCGCACCTTGCCGTAGCCGGCGCTCAGACCCACCACTTCGAGGATCGGTGTGGCGCTCATGGGTGCACCCTATCGCTACGCTCTGTCCGTCCAGGAGGGACGCATCGCTCCCTTCGGAGCGGCCGTGCGGGAGCGCTCATTCGTCGTCCACCCCGCCCAGGTAGGCCTCGAGCACCGCCGGGTCGCGCTGGATGGCCTCGGGCCGGCCTTCGGCGATCTTCTTGCCGAACACCATCACCACGATGTGGTCGGTCAGCTCCATGACGAAGCCCATGTCGTGCTCCACCAGCAGGATGCCCATGCCCTCGTCGCGCAGTTCGGCCAGCAGCCGGGCCAGGGCCTGCTTCTCGAAGGCGCGCAGGCCGGCAGCGGGCTCGTCCAGCAGCAGCAGCGCCGGGTCGGCGCACAGCGCGCGGGCGATCTCCACCAGCCGCTGCTGGCCCAGCGCCAGGCTGCCGGCCTCGGCGTGCAGCAGGTCGCCCAGGCCGACGCGCCGCAGCGCACGCGCCGCCTCCTGCAGCTGCGAGGCTTCGCTGGCGCGGTCCAGCCGCAGCGTGGCGGCGAGCAGCGAGGTGCGAGACCGCCGGTAGGCCCCGAGCGCGACGTTCTCCAGCACGCTCATGTTGGGCACCAGCTTGACGTGCTGGAAGGTGCGCGCGATGCCGAGCGCGGCGATGTCGCGCGAGCGCCGTCCGTCGATGCGCTGGCCGCGGTAGCGGATCTCGCCCTCGCTGGGCGCCAGCAGACCGGTGACCAGGTTGAAGGTGGTCGACTTGCCGGCGCCGTTGGGGCCGATGAGGCCGACGATCTCGCCGGCCGCGACGTCGAAGTGCAGCGTGTCCACCGCCACCAGCCCGCCGAAGCGGCGCTGCACGCCCCGCACCTCCAGCAGCGGCTCGCCACGCGCCACCTGAGGCCGCCGCGGCAGCGGCTCGCCGGCGGGCAGCGGGCGCGGCCGCGGCGCGGGCAGCAGACGCGCCAGCCAGGGCCACAGCCCCTCGGGCGCGAAGCGCAGCAGCAGCACCAGCAGCGCGCCGAAGACGATCACCTCGTAGTGGCCGGCGTTGCCGAACAGCGCCGGCAGCCACACCTGCAGCTGGTCGCGCAGCAGCGCGACGATGCCGGTGCCGAGGATGGCGCCGCCGACGTGCGCCATGCCGCCGGTGACCAGCATGATCACCACCTCCAGGCTGGTGTTGAGGCCGAACGGCCCCGGGCTGATCGCGCGCTGCAGGTGCGCCAGCAGCCAGCCCGCCACCGAGGCCAGCAGCGAGGCGATGACGAAGATGCGCACCTTCAGCGCGCCGGTGTCGACGCCCATCGACTCGGGCATGTGGGTGCCGGTGCGCAGCGCGCGGATGGCACGGCCGGGCCGCGAGTCGAGCAGGTTGACCAGGCCCCAGGCGCCGAGTCCCACCGCCAGCCAGATCAGCACCACCATCGCCCGGCCGGCGGCCAGGTCGATGCCGAAGAAGCGGATGGCCGGCAGGTTGGCGATGCCGTCGTACTTGCCCAGCGCGTCGGTGCTGCCGAACAGGTAGTACAGCGCGATGCTCCAGGCGATGGTGGCCAGCGGCAGGTAGTGGCCCGACATGCGAAGCGTCACCGCGCCGATCAGCCAGGCGCTGGCGCCGGTGATCACCAGCCCCGCGGGCAGCGTCCACCAGGGCGACCAGCCGGCCTTGGCGCACAGCACCGCGGTGACGTAGGCGCCGATGCCGACGAACGCCGCCTGGCCGAACGAAGTCAGCCCGCCGACGCCGAGCAGCAGCACCAGCCCCAGCACCACCAGCGTGTAGACGCCGATGTAGTTGGCCTGGGTGATCCAGAACGCCGGCACCGGCACCACCGTCAGCGAGGCGATGGCCAGCGCGAAGGCCAGCGCGAGCAGTCGGGAGGCCGTCATCAGCGCCGCCCGGCCGCCCGAAGGCGCTGAGCGCCCCCTCGGGGGGCAGCGAGCGAATGCGAGCAAGGGGGGGGTCATGTCAATGCTCCTCGTCGGCGCCGCCGTGGCGCAGGGACAGGAACAGCAGCACCGGGATCACCAGCAGGAAGATCACCGTCTCCTTGTAGGCGCTGGCCGAGAAAGAGACGAACGACTCGACGATGCCGATGCCCAGCGCGCCGGCCAGCGTCAGCGGGTAGCTGACCAGGCCGCCGACGATGGAGGCGACGAAGCCCTTGAGGCCGATGAGCAGGCCCGAGTCGTAGTAGATGGTGACGATGGGGCCGATGAGGATGCCGCACAGCCCGCCGATGAAGGCGGCGATGGTGAACGACAGCCGGCCGCAGAACGGCACCGAGATGGCGAGCAGCTGCGCGCCGACGTGGTTGGACGCCGCCGCGCGCAGCGCCTTGCCCCACAGCGTGCGGCCGAAGAACAGCGCCAGCGCGACGATGAGCACCAGCGTCACGCCGACCACCGCCAGGCTCTGGCCCGGCACCGACAGCAGGCCGAGCTCCAGGCGGCCGTCCCAGAAGGCCGGCGTGCGGTAGCCGTCGACGCCGAAGAACACCAGCGACAGCCCGACGAGGAAGAAGTGAACGCCGACCGAGACGATCATCAGCGTGAGCACGCTGGCGGCGGCCAGCGGCTGGTAGACCACCCGGTACAGCGACGGGCCGAGCGCCGCCACCACCGCCAGCGCCAGCCCGCATTGCACCGCCAGCGGCATGGGATGCGCGGCCGCCCACACCGTGGCCGCGGCGATGATCCCCGGCACCACCGCATGGGTGGCCACCAGCCGGGGCAGCCGCTGCGGCTGGCCGTCGCGCCAGGCCGCCACCGCCTCCAGCACGCCGGCGGCCACCGCGGTGGCCAGCATCAGCCACACCGTGCCGGGCACCTTGCCGGCCTGCAGCCAGACCAGCGTCAGCGCGCCGAAGGTGACGAACTCGCCCTGCGGGAAGAAGATGATCCGCGTCACCGCGAACAGCAGCACCAGCGCCATGCCGAGCAGCGCATAGACCGCGCCGGTGGTGACGCCGTCCTGCACCAGGATGGCGGCGATGGAGAACGAGCCCATCCGGTGCTGCCGTCGTGTCGGGACGTCGGCGCGTCAGCGCGCCAGCTTCCACTGGCCGTCGGTGACGACCAGCATCGTGCGCGCCTCGGCGGCGCGGCCCCAGTGGTCGGTCGGCGAGTACTTCAGGATGCCCTTGGTCGTCGGCACCCCCGCCGCTGGCCTCGATGGCGTCGCGCAGCGCGGCGCGGAATTCCGGCGTGCCCGGCTTGGCCTTCTTCAGCGCGACCGGCGCGGCCTTCTGCAGCACCAGGCCCAGGTCGTAGACGTTGGCGGCGAACTGCGTCACCGTGCCGGCGCCGAACTTGGCCTCGTACTCCTGGTGGAAGCGCTTGGCCACTTCCTTGCCGGGGTGGCCGGCGGGCATCTCGTCGGGCAGCTGCTCGGGGCCGGAGCTGATCAGCGCGCCGTTGGCATCCTTGCCTGCCAGGCGCAGGAAGTCCGGCGAGATCGACGCCGACGTGTGGTAGATCTTGCCCTTGTAGCCGCGCTCGACGAGCGCCTTCTGCGGCAGCGCCGCGCCGCCACCCACCGCCACCACGAGGATGGCGTCCGGGTTGCCGGACACCACCTTCAGCGCCTGGCCGGCGACGCTGGTGTCCGCCCGGGTGAAGCGCTCGACCCCGGTGATCTTGAGGCCCGCCGCGGCGGCCTGCTTCTGCAGCGCCTGCAGGTAGGTCTCGCCGTAGGCGTCGGTGTAGCCGAGGAAGCCGACGGTCTTGATGCCGGTCTTCTTCATGTGCTCGACCAGGCCTTCGGTGAAGAAGGCGGCGTGCATCACGCTGCGGAAGGTCCAGGCGTCCTTGCCTTCGGCGAGCTCCGCCGGCGACGGCGACAGCTGCGGGATCTTCGCCTCGTTGGCGACCTGGGCGATGGCCACCGTGGCCGGCGTGTTGGCCGCGCCCATGATGGCGTCCATCTTCTCCTCGACGAAGCGGCGGGCGTTCTTGGTCGCGGTGGTGGCGTCGGCGGCGTCGTCGAGGATGGTGACGACGATCTTCTCGCCGCCGATCTCCGTCGGCCACAGCGACAGCGCGTTGCGCACCGGCACGCCGAGCGAGGCGGCCGGCCCGGTCAGCGCGGTGCTGACGCCGATGTTTATGTCGGCCCGCGCCGGGGCCGCCAGGGTGGCGGCCAGCAGTGCGGCGGCCAGGGGTGCGATGAGCTTCATGGCTGTCTCCGAGGCAGGGCCCGCGGCGGGCGACCTGACGTTGTTTGTTAGCGTGTCATGTCGTTAGCCTGGCTAACGACTTCGCATGCTAGGACGCGGGTGCGGCGCCGCCAGCAGGGAAAGCACGTAGCCCGCGGCGCAACCTCGCCGATGTCTTCGCCGCGCCACAGGCGCGGCAAATCGTTTTCCCGGCTAATGATTCACGGGCCACGACGATGCCTAGAATCGGCCGGCGCCCCGCGGCGCCTTCCTTCCTCACCGCATGCCGCCCGCCCGCCGACCCGCCTCGCCCGCCCGCACGTCCACCCGTGCGGCGACGGCGCGCCGGCGCGCCGTCGGCCCTGCCACGCCGGACGCCACGCTGGACCTGGTGAGCGACTCGCTGGGCTACGCCATCAAGCGTGCCCAGGTGCGCAGCTACGAGATGTTCTTCCGCCAGCTCGGCCAGGACGACCTGTCGCCCGCGCGCATGACCGCGCTGTCGCTGATCGCCACCGAGCAGCAGATCAACCAGGCCACGCTGGGCCTGCGGCTGAAGATCCGCGGCCCCAGCGTGGTCAAGGTGGTCGACGCGCTGGAAGCGCTGGGCCTGGTGCGCCGCGAGCCGGTCGAGGGCGACCGCCGCCGCTACGCGCTGGCGCTGACGCCGGCCGGCCGGCGCAAGCTGCAGCAGTTCCAGGTGAAGGTGGCCGCCTACGAACAGGCGCTGGCCGGCGGCCTGAGCGAGGTCGAGCGGCGCCAGCTGATCGACCTGCTCGAACGCGTGGCCCAGGAACCCCAGGAGACCCGATGAACGCACCGATCGCTGACGAGCACAAGCTGCTCGACGACATCGTCGCGGTGGACGTGCACGTGCACGCCAACCGCTCCACCCGCCTGCCGGAGGACCCGGTGGCCACCGCCTACGACGAGGCGATGTTCGCGTACTTCAAGCAGCGCATGCCGAAGCCGACCATCGCCGAGACGGCCGCGCACTACCGCGAGCGCAAGATGATCGCGGTCATCTTCACCGTCGACACCGAGCGCGGCAACGGCCAGATCCGCATCACCAACGAGGAGGTGGCGGAAGAGGCGGCGCAGCACCCGGACGTGCTGGTGCCCTTCGCCAGCATCGACCCGATGCGCGGCAAGATGGCCGCCCGCGAGGCGCGCACCCTCATCACCGAGTACGGCGTCAAGGGCTTCAAGTTCCACCCGTCGATCCAGGGCTTCTACCCCAACGACCGGGCCTGCTTCGACCTCTACGAGGTGATCTCCGAGCACCGGCTGCCGGCCATCTTCCACAGCGGCCAGACCGGTGCCGGCGCCGGCATGCGCGGCGGCGGCGGCGTGCGGCTGAAGTACTCCGACCCGATGTACCTGGACGACGTGGCGGTGGACTTCCCCGACATGCCCATCGTCATCGCCCACCCGTCGTTCCCCTGGCAGGAGAACGCGCTCGCGGTGGCCACGCACAAGCCCAACGTGTGGATCGACCTGTCGGGCTGGTCGCCGAAGTACTTCCCGCCCATCCTGGTGCAGTACATCAACGGGCTGCTCAAGCACAAGATGCTGTTCGGCTCGGACTGGCCGGTGCTCACGCCCGACCGCTGGCTGGCCGACTTCGCCAAGCTGCCGATCAAGGACGAGGTGCGGCCGCTGGTGCTCAAGCACAACGCGGTCAAGCTGCTCGGACTCGACCGCGACCCGGTGTTCGGCCGCTACCAGCGGCTGCAGCCGCCGCCGGCGGGCGACTGCTGCTGACCGGGCCGCCCCGGCCGGACCCGCAGAGGGGTCCGGCGTTCGCAGGCGACCGTCCCCACGCAGGTGGGGCCGGACGTCCCGCTCACCCCTGCTTGCCGGGGTCCTTCATCTGCTTGCTCGAGTCGATCTCGATGTTCCAGAGCTCGCCGTTGCGGCGCTCGACGCGGCGGATGTAGATGTCCTGCACCACGTCGCGGGTCTGCGCGTCGATGGTCATCATGCCGCGCGGGCTTTCGAAGACCTGGCCCTTCATGCCCTCCAGCAAGGCGTCGCCGCCGCCCTTGCCCTTCGTCGCCTCCAGCGCCTTGGTGATGACACGCATGCCGTCGTAGGCGCCGACCCCCATGAAGGCGGGGCGGACCTTGTGGGCCTTGATGAACTCGCTGACGAAGCGCTTGTTCAGCGCCGACTCGTGCGCCGCCGAGTAGTTGAAGGCGGTCACCGCGCCCAGCGCCACGTCGCCCATGTCGTTGAGGATGTCGTCGTCGGTGAAGCTGCCGTCGCCGATGAGCTTGATGCCGGTCTTGTCCAGCCCGCGCTCGGCGAACTGCTTCATCACCGCCACGCCCTGCCCCGCCGGCACGAAGACGAACAGCGCCTCGGGGTTGGCGTCGCGGACCCGCTGCAGGAAGGGCGAGAAGTCCGGGTTGCGCACCGGCACCCGCAGTTCGGCCAGCACCTCGCCGCCGTTGAGCAGGAAGCGGTTCTTGAAGTACTTCTCGGCGTCCAGCCCCGGGCCGTAGTCGCTGACCAGCGTGACCGCACGCTTGATCTTGTTCTTCGACGCCCATTCGGCCATGGCGGTGGCGGACTGCGGCAGCGTGAGGCTGGTGCGCACGAAGTAGGGCGAGGCGTTGACGATGCTGGAGGTGGCGGCCGACATCACCACCGCCGGCACCTTGGCCTGGGTGATGAGCTGGCTCACCGACAGCGCCAGCGGCGTCAGGCCGAAGCCGGCCAGCACGTCCACCTTGTCGCCGGTGATCAGTTCCTGCGCCACGCGGCGGGTGTTGTCGGCCACGCCGCCGTCGTCCTTGACGATGAGCTCGACGCGCCGGCCGGCGACGGTGCCGCCGTGCTGCGCCAGGTACAGCCGGGCACCGGCTTCCATCTGCCGGCCGGTGGCGGTGAAGGGGCCGGTCAACGGCAGGATGAGGCCGACCTTGAAGGGCGCGGCCTGCTGCGCCAGCGCGGACGGCGACAGCGCGGTGGCGGCGGCCGCAGCGGCGGCCAGCGCCAGGGTCTGGCGGCGGGTGGGATGGGTCATCGTCGTTCTCCTCGGGGGTTGGGATCAGGCGGTCAGGGATTCGGTCTGGCGGTCGGGCGACGCGTCGGCCGTCATGCCGCCGGCAGGCGACTGCGATCGGCGGCGGTCCTCCAGGATGAGCTCGGCGCCCTTCTCGCCGATCACCACCGAGGCCGCCGACGTGTTGCCGGAGATCAGCGTCGGCATGACGGACGCGTCGATCACCCGCAGCCCGTGCAGCCCGTGCACCCGCAGCCGTGCGTCGACCACCGCATCGGCGTCAGGTCCCATGCGGCAGGTGCCCACCGGGTGGAACACCGTCAACGCGGTGGCCCGCGCATGGGCCAGCAGGTCGTCGTCGGTGGCCACGCCCGAACCGGGCTCCACCTCCTCGGGCCGGTAGCGCTGCAGCGGCGCGGCCTGCCACAGGCGGCGGGTGAGCTTGACCGCGTCCACCGCCACCTTCTGGTCGGCTTCGGTGGACAGGAAGTTGCCGGTGATCGCCGGGTGCTCGCGGGTGTCGGCGCCCTTCAGGCGCACATGGCCGCGGCTGGTCGGCCGCAGGTTGCAGATCGAGACCGTCACGCCGTCGAAGGGGTGCACCTCGCCGGCGAACACCTTGGTGCTCATCGGGTTGACGTGGTACTGCACGTTGGGCGTGGCGTGCTCCGGCGCGCTGTGCACGAAGCCGCACAGCTTGGTCGCGGCGGCGGCGAGCGGCCCGCGGTGCAGCAGGAAGTACTCGAGCCCGATGCCCAGCTTGCCGAGCGCGGTGCGGGCGCGGCGGTTGATGGTCTTCACGCCGTGCACCTTGACCACCATGCGCGTCTGGAGGTGGTCCTGCAGGTTCTCGCCGACGCCGGGCAGCGCGTGCTGCACCGGCACGCCGGCCGCCGCCAGCACCTGCGGGGCGCCGATGCCCGAGGCCTGCAGCAGCTGCGGCGAGGCGATGGCGCCGGCGGCGACCAGCACCTCGGCGTCGGCGTCGGCACGCTCCAGCCGGCCGCCGCGCCAGAACTCGACGCCCACCGCGCGCCGGCCCTGCAGCACGATGCGCCGCGCATGCGCGTCCGACAGCACGGTGAGGTTGGGCCGGTGGCGCACCGCGTCGAGGAAGGCGCTGCGCGCCGACACCCGCACCCCGCGCCGCGAGCTGACGTGGAAGTAGCCCAGCCCGTGGCAGGCGCCGATGTTGACGTCGTCGACGTGCGGGATGCCCAGTGTCTGCCCGGCCTCGATGAAGCGGTCGAGGATCTCCCAGCGGCTGCCGATGTCGCCCACATGCCATTCGCCGCCGGCGCCGTGGTGCTCGCTGGCGCCGCCGTGGAAGTCCTCGTGGCGTTTGAACAGCGGCAGCAGGTCGGCGAAGCCCCAGCCGGGGTTGCCCAGGTCGCGCCAGCGGTCGTAGTCCTGCGACTGGCCGCGGATGTAGACCATGCCGTTGATCAGCGTCGAGCCGCCGAGGCCGAAGCCGCGCGGGATGGGGATGCGCCGGCCGTTCAGCGCGGGCTCGGGTTCGGTCTTGTAGCGCCAGTCGGTGGCGGCGTTGCCGATGGTCTTGTACAGGCCGAGCGGGATCTTGACCCAGAAGTGCGGCTTGCTGCTGCCGGCCTCCAGCAGCAGCACCTTGACCGACGGGTCGGCGCTCAGGCGGTAGGCCAGCACGCAGCCGGCGGCGCCGGCGCCGACGATCACGTAGTCGAAGCGGCCGAGGGGGGTGGCGTTGTCCTGCTCCATGTCTTGTCCTGCGGTCTGTCGTGTCGTCTGTCGTGGCGTCGGTTCAGCCGGCCGTGGCCAGCCGCTCGTCGCCGATGCCCAGCAGGCGCGCCTGGGCCTGGGCATCGCCGCGCAGCGGCGCGCTGGGCCCGCGGTGCACCACGCGGCCGCGGTCGAGCACCATCACCTCGTCGGCGAAGGCCAGCGCCAGCTCGGCCTTCTGCTCCACCAGCACGATGGCCATGCCGCCGTCGGCGCGCACCTGGCGCAGCGCGTCGAACAGGCCCTCGACGATGATGGGCGCCAGGCCCTCCATCGGCTCGTCGAGCAGCAGCACCCGCGGCCCGCCGACCAGCGCCCGCGCCACGGCCAGCATCTGCTGCTCGCCGCCGGACAGCCGGTTGCCGGTGTTGGCGGTGCGCTGGCGCAGGCCGGGAAAGAGGTCCAGCACCCGCTCCACCGACCAGCCGCCGGGCTGCACGGCCACGGCCAGGTTCTCCAGCACGGTGAGGGAGCGGAAGATCTCGCGTTCCTGCGGCACGTAACCCAGGCCGTGCCGCGCGCGCCAGTGCACCGGGCGGTGGGTGATGTCGTCCCCCTCCAGCCGCAGGCGGCCGCCGTGGCGGGTGGTCAGGCCCATGAGCGTGGCCAGCAGCGTGGTCTTGCCCACGCCGTTGCGGCCGAGCACGGCCAGGCAATCGCCCGCGTTCACCGAGAAGCCGACGCCGTCGAGCACCACGGTCTCGCCGTAGCCCGCGACCAGGCCTTCGGCTTCCAGCAGCGGGGCCGTCATGCCGGCACCCCCTGCCCCAGGTACACCGCCCGCACCCGGTCGTCGGCGGCGATCTGCGCCGGCGTGCCGGCGCACAGCACCCCGCCCTGCACCAGCACGACGATGCGCCGGGCGAAGCGGAACACCAGGTCCATGTCGTGCTCGATCATGAGGATGGCGATGTCGGGCGGCAGTTCGTCCAGCACCCGGTGGATGAGGCCGACCTCGGCGGTGGGCACGCCGGCGGCCGGTTCGTCGAGCAGCAGCACCCGGGGCCGCAGCGTCAGCGCGATGCCGATCTCCAGCAGCCGCTGCTGGCCATAGGCCAGCTCGCGCACGCTGCGCTGGCCGACGCCGTGCAGGCCCAGCCGCTGCAGCATGGCGTCGGCCTCGGCCAGGCAGCGCCGCCACGCCGCGCCGTAGCGCAGCATGCGCCAGGCCAGCCGCTCGCGCTCGGCGATGGCGATGGCCAGGTTCTCGCGCGCCGGCGTCTCCGGCAGCAGGGTGTTGAGCTGGTGGGTGCGCACCAGGCCGCGGCGCACCCGCACCTCCGGCCGGTCGCGGGTGATGTCCTCGCCGTCCAGGCGCACGCTGCCGTGGTCGGGCGCCAGCACGCCGGTGATCAGGTTCACCAGCGTGGTCTTGCCGGCGCCGTTGGGGCCGATCAGCGCCAGCCGCTCGCCGGTGGCCAGCGACAGGTCCACGTCACGGGTCACGGCCAGGGCGCCGAAGCGCTTGCCGAGGCCGCGCACCTGCAGCACTTCGGCGGTCACTTCGTTTCCTCCCGCCGTCCGCCGAGCCGGCGGCGCACGGCGTCGACCAGCGACATCAGCCCGCCCTCCAGCGCCAGCACGCTGACCATCAGCAGCAGGCCGATGACCAGCATCCAGTAGAAGGGGTTGACCTGCGCCGCCACGTCCTGCACCACGACGTACAGCGCGGCGCCGATGAAGGCGCCGTAGAGCCGCCGCGTGCCGCCCAGCACCAGCATCACCACCGCCATGCCGGAGACCATGACGCTCAGCGTGTTCAGCCCGACGAAGCGGGTGGTCTGCGCCGACAGCGCGCCGGCGCTGCCGGCCATGGCGGCCGACAGGCCGTAGGCCACCACCAGCCGGCCCCACACCGGCGTGCCGATGGCGCGCATGCGCGCGGGGCTCTGGCGGATGCCGTCGAGCGAGCGGCCGAACGGCGAATGCACCACCCGCCAGGCGATGACGAACCAGACGAACAGCACCGCCAGGCTGTAGAGGTAGGCCGTGCGCTTGTAGAGGTCGAAGCGGAACAGCCCCAGCACCAGGCCCATGGTCATGCCCTGCAGGCCGTCGTCGCCGCCGGTCCAGGACTTGGCCTGGTTGGCCACCTCGGCGACCAGCGAGGCGATGGCCAGCGTCAGCATCAGCAGCGTCACGCCCTCGGTGTGCAGGATGAGCAGGCCGCACAGCAGGCCGAAGGCGCCGGTGACGGCGGTGGCCACCAGCAGGCCGGTGACCGGGTCGGGGCTGACGTGGATGGCGAAGATGCCGGCCGCATAGGCGCCGGCGCCGAAGAACACCGCATGGCCCAGCGTGACGATGCCGGCGTAGCCCAGCACCAGGTCCAGCGACAGCGTGAGCAGCACCATCACCAGCACGTTGGTCGCCAGCGCCAGCGAATCGGGCACCAGGAAGTACGCCGCCACCGCCGCCGCCCAGGGCAGCGCATGGCCGACGGCGGCGGTGGCGCCGTGGCGCGGGCCGGGCACGGCGGCCAGCGCCGGCGCGGCGGGTCGAAGCGGCGGGGCGCTGCCCATCACCCGAGGTGCCGCGCGGGCATCAGGCCGTGGGGCCGCCACAGCAGCACGCCCAGCACCAGTCCGAAGACCAGGTAGGGCGCCACGTGCGGCACCAGGTACTTGCCGGCGGTGTCGATCAGGCCGATGGCCACCGCGGCGACGAACGAGCCCTTGAAGTTGCCGAGGCCGCCGACGGCGACGACGACCAGGAACAGCACCAGGTGCTTGAGCGCGTAGAACGGCTCCAGCGGCAGCAGCTCGGCGCCGAGCACCCCGCCCAGCGCCGCCAGCCGCAGGCGCCCATGAAGGTGATGGTGAAGAGCCGGTTGACGTCCATGCCCACCGCGCGGGCCATGCGCGGGTTGTCCACCGCCGCGCGCAGCCGGGCGCCGAACAGCGAGCGGTCGATCAGCCACCACAGCCCGCCGCCCAGCGCCAGCCCGGCGGCGATGACGAACAGCCGGTAGCGGGGATAGGTGCGGAAGCCGATGTCCACCTCGCCGGCCAGCGCCGCCGGCAGCGGCAGGCTCTGGATGCCGGTGCCGAAGAGGCCGGTGAGCGCGGCGATGATGACGAACACCAGGCCGAAGGTCATCAGCACCTGCGGCAGCTCGCCCTTGCGGTACAGCGGCCGGAAGACCAGCCGCTCGGCCACGCCGCCGACCGCGGCCACCGCCACCACCGCGGCGGCGACCGCCAGCAGGAAGGGCCAGCCGGCGGCCAGCAGCACGGCGGCCATGTAGCCGCCCATCATGGCGAAGCCGCCGTGCGCGAGGTTGACCACGCGCATCAGGCCCATGGTGACGGTCAGGCCGGCGGAAATGATGAACATCACCATCCCGTAGGCCAGTCCGTCGAGCACGACGGTGAGCAGCGACCCCATGGCGCGACCTACTTGGCGCCGGGCTTGGTCTCCGGGTTCCACTCCTTCCACGGGTCCTTGACCATCGGGATGGTGGCGATGTTCACGTTGACCAGCCGGCCGCCCTGCTGCTGCACGCGCCGCACGTAGATGTTCTGCACGATGTCGCGGGTGTCGGGGTCGATCATCACCGGGCCGCGCGGGCTGTCGAACTTCATGCCCTTCCACAGGCCGACCGCCTGGTCGCCGGTGAACTTCGGGCCGAACTTCTGCACGGCGGCGTAGACCAGCCGCATGCCGTCGTAGGCCGACACCAGCTCGGTGTCCGGTGTGGTGTCGCGGCCGTACTTCTCCACCAGCGTCTTGCGCAGCTGCTGGTTCAGCGGGTTGTCGATGGTCTCGGTGTAGTGCGAGGCGGAGATCACGTCCAGCGCGCCGGGGCCGATCTTCGGCAGGTCGATCTCCTGCGTCTCGTTGGTGGCCAGCAGCCGGATGCCGGCCGGCTTCAGCCGCGAGGTCCAGGTGTTCATCATGCCGATGGCCGGCGGGCCGCCCGGGCTGAACATGAACAGCGCCTCGGGCTTGCGGGCCAGCACCCGCTCGAAGTAGGGCGAGAAGTCGGTGGTGGCGATCGGCACCCGGATCGACTCCATGATCTCGCCGCCCTCGGCCTTGAAGGTGCGCACGAAGGCCTCCTCGCCGTCGTAGCCCGGGCCGTAGTCGAAGACCATGGTCATGGCGCGCTTGACGCCGTTCTTGGCCGCCCACTGCGCCAGCGGCACGGTGTTCTGCGCCAGCGTGAAGCTGGTGCGCACGAAGTACGGCGAGCGCCGCGGGATGACCGAGGTGGCGGCGTTGAAGACGATGGCCGGCACCTTGGCCTCGTTGAGCACCTCGGCCGCCGCCAGCGCGTTGGGCGTGAGCACGAAGCCGCCGATGACCTGCACCTTCTCGCGCAGGATAAGCTCCTCCACCAGCTGCCGCGCCCGCGCCGGGTCGACGCCACCGACGTCGCGGTAGACGACCTCGATCTTGTGGCCGGCCACGGTGGCGCCGTTGTGCGCCTGGAAGGCCTCGATGCCGAACTTCATCTGCTCGCCGAAGCGGGCGAAGGCACCGGAGAAGGTGCCGACGATGCCGACCTTGACGGTGTCGGCGGCGGCCGCGGTGGACAGGGTGGCGGCGGCCGCGGCGGCGCAGGCGGCCAGGACGGCGCGTCGGGTGATGCTCTTCATGTCGGTCTCCTGGGGTCGGGGTGCCGCGGCTTCATGGCGGCCGCGGTCGGGGGAAGAAGGGCTCGGCTCAGCCGCTGCCCGGCGGTCGCGGCCGTGGCGCCGCGTGCTCGCCGCACAACGAGCGCAGCGCCTGCAGCAGCGCCTTCAGGCCTTCGGTCTGCATGGCGTCGGCGCGGGTCATCAGGCCGATTGGCAGGCGGGCCGCGGGCAGCGCCACCGGCAGCACCTGCAGCAGGCCCTGGCGCCGCTCGTGCTCGATCTGGAAGTGCGACAGCACCGACAGGCAGTCGCTTTCCAGCAGCAGCGAACGCACCAGCGCCACGCTGCTGGCCTCCAGCGCCCCTTCGGGCACCGCCAGGCCGGCGGCCAGCATCGCGCCCTCGACCATGTTGCGGGCACGGGCGCGTCGGAACGGCAGCACCCATTCGCAGGCCTGCAGTTCGTCGAGGGCGACGGTGCGCCGCGCCGCCAGCGGGTGGCCGGCGCGGGCGACCACGGACAGCTGGTCGTCGAACAGGTGCTCCTGTTCGACGTCGGACGGCATGCGCGGGTGCAGCGCGCCGACCAGCACGTCGATGTCGCCGCAGCGCAGGCCCTTGAGCAGCACGTCGTACGGCGCCTCCAGCACGGTCAACCGCAGGTCGGGGTGCTGGCGGGCCAGCCGCATCACCGCGCGCGGCGCGATGTGGGCGCCGGTCAGCGGCAGCGCACCCACCGTCAAGCGGCCGCGCACCTGGCCGAGCTGGGCCGCCAGGTCGGCGACGCCGGCGGCCATCTCGCTCAGCACCAGCTTGGCGCCGCGGATGATGACCTCGCCTTCCAGCGTTGGCACCATGCCCTTCGGGTTGCGCACGAAGAGCTGGACGCCGAGCAGCGCCTCCAGGTCGCGCAGCGCCAGGTTGACCGCCGGCTGCGAGATGCCGAGCTGGCGGGCCGCGGCGGTCTCGGTCTGGAAGTCGGCGATGGTGCTCACCGCCTGCAGGTGGCGCTGCGACACCTTGCCGACCAGGCCCTTGCTGCCGTCGGAGCCCAGGCGCCGCTCGGCGGCTTCCAGGTAACCCAGCGAGCGGCTGGCGCGTTCGACCAGGCGCTCGCCGAAGGCGGTGGGCACCATGGCCTTGGGCGTGCGCTCGAACAGCGTCACGCCCCATTCGGCCTCCAGCGCGCGCACCGCGCGGGTGACGGCCGATTGCGTCAGGTGCAGCCGGTCGGCGGCGCGGTTGACGCTGCGGCACTGCGCCACCGCCACCAGCGCCCGCAGGCGGCGCATGTTGAGTTCCGGCCCCTGCGGCGACAGCGCGGGGCTGTCGGGTGCGGCGGCGCTGCGCGGCCGCGGCCGGCTGGCCGGTGCCGGCGTCGGCGTCCCGGCATCGACCAGCGCCTGCAGCCCCGGGAAGCGGCAGGCGGCCGCGTCGAGGTCGGTGACGACATCGTCCAGCATCGCTCGCTCCTCGTCGTCAGCGCGCCTCGGGCACGCGACGGGTCTTCATGAAGTCCTCGAAGCTCTCGCCGCGCATCAGCGCGTAGACCTCGAGGTTCGACTTGCGCACCACGCGGGCGTACTTCTCCAGGACGAAGAAGTTGACGCCGTAGCGCACCAGGCCCAGCCAGTCCTGCGCGGTGACCAGCGCCCGCTCCTCCTCGGTGAGGCCGGCGGCGTCGAAGGCGGCCTGCGGGTCGCCGAGCAGCTGCTGGCGGGCCTCGGGCAGCGCCAGCCGCCAGAAGAAGCGGTTGAGGCGCAGCGCGCGGACGCTGGTGCGCAGGTCGAAGGGGTAGGTGCCCTCGACCTGCTCGATGCCGGCCAGCTGCGGGTTCATTGCGGCGGCTCCAACGGCTCGCCCGCGCCGGCCGGGTCCGCCTCCTCGTACAGCACCACCGTCATCGCGGTGGTGGTGGCCAGGTAGTAGTTGCGGTGCAGCTCGCGCAGGCGGTCGGGCAGCGCGCCGCGCATCGCCAGCCACATGATCACCTCCGCGCCTTCCGCACCACCGAGCCGAACGAAGTCGGCATGGCGCAGCGCGGTCAGCTGCTGCGGGTCGTCGCGCAGCAGCCGCAGGAACTCCATGTCCCACTCGGTGTTGTTGAAGCCGGTGCGCTCGCCGTGGATCTGGTGCGACAGGCCGCCGGTGCCCACCACCACCACCTTCAGATCCTCCGGGAAGGACTGCACCGCCCGGCGCACCGCCTGGCCCAGCTTCCAGCAGCGCAGGGCGGTGGGCATGGGGTACTGCAGCACGTTGACCTCGATCGGCAGCACCGCGCCCGGCCAGTCCGGCGCATGCGGCCACAGCAGCGGCAGCGGCGAATGGCAGCCATGGTCCAGCGGCCGGTCCTGGAACACCGCCATGTCGAACTCGTCGTTGACCAGCGACTCGGCGACGTGGATGGCCAGTTCCGGGTGGCCCTTGATGTCGGGCAGCGGGCGCAGGCCGGCGCCTTCGTCGGCCAGCTTGAACTCGGGGCTGACGCCGATGGCGAAGGTGGGGTAGAGGTCGAAGAAGAAGCTGTTGGCGTGGTCGTTGTAGAAGAACAGCAGCACGTCCGGCTTCGTGCGCGCCAGCCAGTCGGCCACCGGCCGGTAACCCTCGAACAGCGGCGCCCAGGCGGGCTCCGCGGTGCGGCCCTTTGTCGTAGGTGACGCCGATGGTGGGCACGTGCGAGGTGCCGATGCCGCCGATGATGCGGGCCACGGTGTCAGCCTCCTGCGGCGGCGGTGGGGGCGTACAGCACGAAGCGCGCGCTGCGGTGCGCGAAGCGCCAGCCCTCGGCGGTCAGGCGCAGGCGGTCGTCGAACTCGCCCAGCACCTGGGCCGTCGCCGGTCGACCCTGCGCGCCTTCGGCATCCGCCCGGCTGCCGGTCCACAGCAGCACCGAGCTGGCGACACGGGCCTCGCCGTCGCCCAGCAGCTCGACGCGGCTGTTGGTCACGATGTGGCAGGTCATGCGGTCGGGGGCGCGGCTGGCGTACGCGGCGGCGATGGCGGCCCGTCCCACCAGCGGCTGGCCGCCGGGACGCTGCAGCACGCCGTCCTCGCAGAAGAGCGCGGCGAAGGCCTCGGGCCGGCCACCGTCCACCGCGGCGGCGGCGTCGAGCACCAGGCGGCGGCAGGCGTCCTCGGCCAGCAGGCGCTGCAGGGGGTCGAGGTGGCCGTTCACGTCGCCGTCTCCATCCAGGCGCGCAGCGCCTGCGTCACCGCCGCCGGCTGCTCCATCGTGCTCATGTGGCCGCTGTCCTCGATGACGGCCAGCCGCGACGCCGGCAGCAGGCGCTGCATCTCCTCGTGGCGGGCCAGCGGGCTCCAGGCGTCCTGACGCCCGCACAGCAGCACGGTCGGGCAGCGCACGCCGGCCAGCACGCCGCGGGCGTCGGGACGCGCCAGCAGGGCGTTGATCTGCGCCTCGAACTGCGGGGGGCTGCGACGCTCGATCATGGCCAGGATCTCGGCAAACAGCGGACCGTCGAGCCGCGACGGGTGCACCATGCCGCGCGCCCATTCGGCGCCCATGGCACGCATGCCGTGCTCGCGGGCGATGGCCAGCAGCGCCAGGCGCTTGTCGCGCTCCTGCACGCCGGCCTCGCCCTCGGGCAGCGGGTCGACGCCGGTGTCCATCAGCATCAGGCGCTGCACGCGCTGCGGCGCCAGGCGCACCACCTCCAGCGCCACCCGGCCGCCCATCGAATGGCCGGCCAGCGAGAAGCCGCCGGCGGGTGCCATCGACAGCACCTGCTCGGCCATGTCGGTCAGGCTGGCGCGCAGGCCCCAGTCGGGCACCCGGCAGTCCACCGCGGCGCCCAGCGCCTCGCGCTGCTGGGCCCAGACCTGCTCGTCGCAGAGCAGTCCGGGCAGCAGCAGCAGGACCGGTCGCTCGGCGCGGGTGGGGGGTGGCGGTGTCGGCGGGATGGGGCATGGCGGCGTTCCGAGGGCCGCAGGATGGCACCCGCCACCGCGGTCCACCAATGCCGTGACCGCGCTGCGGTATCCGATCTGGTTATGACCCGGCGGCCGGCACGGACTCGCGCAGCGCCTGCAGCAGCAGCTGCAGGTCGGCCGAAGGACGGCCGTTGGCGCGCCACACCAGGCCGATGCGCCGGGCGGTGCCGGGCAGGGCCAGCGGCAGCGGCGCCAGCGGCGCGGCGTCGGGCTGCAGGGCCTCGCCGCGCGAGGCCAGCGCGAGTCGGCCGGTCTGCAGCACCAGCGAGCGGACCATGACCGGGCTGCCGGCGTGGATGGCGTTCGCCGGGTCCGGCAGGCCGGCGGCCTGCAGCACCCGCTGCAGCGCCGCGCTGGCCGGCGAGCCTGGCAGCGGCAGCACCCAGGCCTGGCCCGGCAGGTCGCGCAGGCGCAGCCGTGCGCGCGCCAGCAGCGGGTGGCCGGGCGGCGCCACCACGGCCAGCTCGTCCTCGAACAGCACCTCCTGCAGCACCTCGTCGGCGCCGGCGGCCGGCCGCAGCGCACCGACCAGCAGGTCGATGTCGGCGCGCCGCAGCTGGGCCATCAGGCTTTCGTAGGTGCCGTCGACGAGGCGCACGGTCAGCCCGGGATGGCGCCGGACCACCGCCTCCACCGCCTTCGGCAGCAGCAGCGACACCGACAGCGGCAGCATGCCGACCACCACCTCGCCGCGGATGGCGCCGCGCCAGGCGGCGAGGTCGGTCTCCAGCGCCCGTGCCTCGGCCAGCGCCAGCTGCACCCGGCGCAGCAGCGCCTCGCCGGCGTGGGTGGGCCGGCTGCCGCGGGTGGACTTCTGAAACAGCGGCACGCCCACCAGGCGCTCCAGCTCGGCCAGGGCGCGGTGCACCGCGGGCTGGCTCAGGCGCAGCGACTGCGCGGCCCGCGTCTCGCTGCCGCCCGCGGCCACCGCGACGAAGGCGCGCAGCCCGGCCGGCGCCACGCCGGCGGCAAAGCGCTCGGGCAGCGGCAGCCGCGCGGCCTTCAGCGCCGCCAGCCGCTGCGCCTCTTCCGCCCCGCGGCGCAGCTGCGCCAGCAACGCCTCGGCGCGCTCGCCCAGCTGGCGGCCGGCTTCGGTGGGCGCCATGCCGCGGGCGCCGCGGTCGAACAGCCGCAGCTGGCAGGCCGCCTCCAGTTCGAGGATGGCGCGCGTGACCGCGGGCTGCGACAGGTGCACCGCCTCGGCCGCCCGCAGCGCGCTGCCCAGCCGCACGATGGCCACCAGGCAGCGCAGGGCGCGCAGCCGGTCGAGCACCGCCGGCACCTCCCGCCAGACGGGGGTCGAGTGGGGCAACAAAGTCGTGTCAATCATCGTGAACCCGAGGGTCTGCCGAATGCTATAGCCGGCGCGCATAGCTTAAGGGCCATTGATCAGAGCTTCGGCCGGCGGCTTGCCTCAACATCCAACCTCGATGAACCCTGCCCACTTCGACGTCGCGGTCTGCGACTGCTTCCCCCACCTCGCGCCCGTGTTCGACCGGCTGAGCGATCGCCTGCGCGCCGACGGCCGCAGCTTCCGGCGCTTCGCGTCGCACCAGGCGCTGCTGGCCGACCCCGCCGCGCTCGCCGGCCCCCGCGTCATCGCGGGCTTCGGCGGCATGCGGGTCGACGCCGGCGTGCTGGCGCAGGCGCCGCAGCTGGCCGGCATCGTGTCGGTGGTCTCGGGCACCGAGGGCCTGGACGTCGCGGCCGCCACCGCCGCCGGGGTGCTGATCGCCCATGCGCCCACCGAGGAGAACGTGCGCGGCATCGCCGAATCGGCGCTGCTGCTGATGCTGCACCTGATGTACGACCTGGACAGCACCCGCGACAACCTGCGCCTGCAGCGGCCGCGGCCGAACCCGGTGCGCGCGCGCCTGCTCAAGGGCAAGACCATCGGCCTGGTCGGCTGGGGCCGCATCGCGCAGGTGGCGGCCGAACTGCTGGCGCCCTGGCAGGCCCGGGTGCAGGTGCACAGCCGCCGCGACGGCGACATCGGCCTGCCGCCCGGCGTGCAGCGCGCCGCCAGCCTGGACGCGCTGATGGCCGAGGCCGACATCGTCTGCGTGCTGGCCGGTGCCCAGGCCGGCAGCGGGCCGCTGATCGACGCCCGGCGGCTGGCGCTGATGAAGCGCGACGCCTACTTCATCAACCTGTCGCGCGGCGTCAACGTCGACGAGGCGGCGCTGGCCGAGGTGCTGCGCCGGCGGGCCATCGCCGGCGCGGCACTGGACGTGTTCGCCGTCGAGCCGCTGCCGGCGGACTCGCCGCTGCGCGCGCTCGACAATGTCATCCTCACGCCGCACCACGTCGGCCACACCCGCGAGGGCGACGATTCGCTGGAGCTGGCGCTGCAGGACAACGTGATCGCACTGCTGCGCGGCGAGCCGCCGCGCTTCCTGCGCAACCCCGAGGCGCTGCCCGCCTGGCGCGACCGCCTGGCGGCCCGACGCCTTTCCCTCCATCCCCCTCACCACCCGAGAACAAGACCATGACCGGAGACCGCTTCCGTCCCCTGCCCCGTCGACGCCTGCTGGCCGCCGCCGCCTCGCCGCTGGCCGCCCTGCTGCCGTCGACCGCGTCGGCCCAGGGCTTCCCGTCCAAGCCGGTGCGCATCGTCGTCAACAACGCCACCGGCGGCGCCACCGACCTGCTGGCCCGCGCCATCAGCCAGCCGGTGCAGGAAGGCCTGGGCCAGAGCGTGGTGGTCGACAACCGCGGCGGCGCGGGCGGGCTGCTGGGCGGCGAGGTGGTGGCCACCTCGGCCCCCGACGGCCACACCATGCTGCTGACCGCGGGCAGCATGGTGGCCATCGGCCCGCACCTGTACAAGAAGATGCCGTTCGACCCGGTCAAGGACCTGGTGCCGGTGGCGCCGCTGGGCCGGGCCACGCTGTTCCTGCTGGTGCGCCCGGCCGTGCCGGCGAACAACGTGCAGGAGTTCATCCGCCACCTCAAGGCCAACCCCGGCAAGCTGAGCTACGGCTCGGCCGGCAACGGCAGCTCGCTGCACCTGGCCGGCGAGATGTTCAAGAGCCAGGCCGGCGTCTTCGCGGTGCACGTGCCGTACCGCGGCGCCGGGCCCGCCATCCAGGACCTGCTGGCCGGCCAGATCGACTTCATCTTCGATTCGGGCACCGGCCTGGAGCAGGTGCGCGCCGGCAAGCTCAAGCTGCTGGCGGTGGCCAACCTGCAGCGCTCGTCGCAGTTCCCCGACGTGCCGACGCTGAACGAATCGGGCCTCAAGGGCTTCGACGCCGGCAGCACCTACGGCCTGTTCGCGCCGGCCGGCACGCCGGCCGACGCGGTGCAGCGGGTCAACCGCGAGGTGGTGCGCGCGCTCGGGATGAAGAACGTGCGCGACCGCATCCAGTCGATGGGCGCCGAGCCCACGCCCGGCACGCCGGCCGACCTGGCGCGCATCACCGCCGACGACAGCCGCCGCTTCGGCGCCATCGTCCGCGAACGCAAGATCGCGCTCGACTCCTGAGCCGGAGGCGGCCGGCGCCTTCAGTGGCGCACGGGGCCGCCCGAAGCCACTGAACGGAACGGCCCCTCGGGGGGCCGCGAACAGCGTGAGCGTGGGGGCCTCGGTTCTTCAGTAGTGGACGACCGAGCGGATCGACTTGCCCTCGTGCATCAGGTCGAACGCCTCGTTGATGTCCGACAGCGGCATGGTGTGGGTGACGAAGGGCGCCAGGCGGATGCGGCCCTCCATCGCGTCCTCCACCATGCCGGGCAGTTCGCTGCGGCCCTTGACGCCGCCGAAGGCGGTGCCCAGCCAGCGCCGGCCGGTGACGAGCTGGAACGGCCGGGTGGAGATCTCCTGTCCCGCGCCGGCCACGCCGATGATCACCGATTGGCCCCAGCCGCGGTGCGCGCACTCGAGCGCCGCGCGCATGACGTTGACGTTGCCGATGCACTCGAAGGAGTGGTCGACGCCCCAGCCCGTCATCTCGACGATGACCTGCTGGATCGGCTTGTCGTGGTCCTTCGGGTTGACGCAGTCGGTGGCGCCCATCTCCTTGGCGAGCGGGAACTTCGACGGGTTGGTGTCGACGGCGATGATGCGGCCGGCCTGCGCCTGCTTCGCGCCCTGCACCACCGCCAGGCCGATGCCGCCGAGGCCGAACACCGCCACGCTGTCGCCGGGCTGCACCTTGGCCGTGTTCTTCACCGCGCCGAGGCCGGTGGTGACGCCGCAGCCGAGCAGGCAGACGTGCTCGGGGTTGGCCTCGGGGTTGATCTTGGCCAGCGACACCTCGGCCACCACGGTGTACTCGCTGAAGGTGGAGCAACCCATGTAGTGGTACAGCGGCTGGCCGTTGTACGAGAAGCGGCTGGTGCCGTCGGGCATCACGCCCTTGCCCTGCGTGGCGCGCACCGCCACGCACAGGTTGGTCTTGCCGCTCTTGCAGAACAGGCACTGGCCGCACTCGGCGGTGTAGAGCGGGATGACGTGGTCGCCGGGGACCACGCTGGTCACACCCTCGCCCACCTCGACGACGATGCCGGCGCCCTCGTGGCCCAGCACCACCGGGAACAGCCCCTCCGGGTCGTCGCCGGACAGCGTGAAGGCGTCGGTGTGGCAGACGCCGGTGTGGGTGATCTTGACCAGCACCTCGCCCTTGCGGGGCGGCGCGACGTCGATCTCGACGATCTCAAGCGGCTTGCCGGCGGCGAAGGCAACGGCGGCACGGGATTTCATGGGCGGTTCCTCGAAGGGTCAGGGGTTGCGCCGCATTCTGCAATGCACCGGCCGCCGCTGCCGGGGCCGAAGCGGCCCCGGCGCCCGCTCAGGACGTCACGCAGTCGTAGCTGGCCGCGCTGTTGACGTCGCCGCTGCCACGGTACTTCGGCCAGGCCGGGAAGACGCACATCGGCCGGGTGCGGCCGGCGTTGGCGCCGGTGTTGCCGTCGATCGCGGTCAGCGTGCCGGGCGCCTGGCCGCGCTCCACCCAGTCCTCCAGCACCTTCAGGCCGTCGTACTTGGCGTTGAAGGGACCGAAGCCGTGGCCGAGGCCGGGGACGACGTAGAAGCGCAGGAAGCTGTCCAGCCCCGCCTGCCCCTGCGCCGCCACCTGCCGGTTGTAGTAGGCGATGGAGTTGTGCGGCGTGATGAAGTCGTCCGCCGTGCCGTGGGTCATCAGGATCTTGCCGCCCTTGTTGCGGAAGGCGGTCAGCGGCACGTCGGTCACGTCCATGATGGTGCCCACCTCCTGCGTGCGGGCGCGCAGCGCCGGCGTGGCGTTGGGGTCGAAGGTCAGCGGGTCCAGCGCCGGGTTGCGGCTGATGATGTACTTGGTCGTGCCCGAGCCGGCGTTGTAGAGCAGCGCGTCGGCGCCGGTCGGCGGGTTGCTGGGCACGGCCCGGGTGCCGAAGGTCGAGCCGCCGACGAACTGCGCGCCTTCCAGCAGCGGCCAGCGCGGGAACTCGTCCATGCCGGCGATGGGGAAGCCGGGCCGGTACGGCGTGACGATCTGCTCCACCGCCGCCAGCTGCGCGTCCGACAGGCAGGTGTTGCCGGTGTCGGTGCCGCCCGGGCAGCGCAGCGTGCTGCGCACGGTGGTCATGTTGAACGCCGCGTTGCAGGCCGCCACGTTGCTGATGATGCCGTCCACCGCGCCGTCCATCGCCACCGTGTCGCAGGCCGCGTAGGCCGCATCGACGATGAGCTTGGTCTTGGCCGCGTTGAGCCAGCCGGCGCCGCCGTTGCCGTACACCGCCTTGCCGACGTTGAGCGAGCCCAGGTGCAGCAGCGTCACGTTGTAGGCCGGGTAGTTGGCCACCACGCCGTCGTAGTCGGCCGGGTAGCGCGCCGCGGCGTCCAGCGCCTCGTGCCCGCCCTGCGAGTTGCCGACGAAGTAGAAGCGCGCCGGGGCGCGGCCGTAGCGCCGCTTGACGATCTCCACCGCCACGTCGTGGGTCTTCTTGATCGACTCCTTGCCGTAGTTCAGCAGCGCCTCGTCGTTGAGGCCGAAGGTGGCGTCGAAGCCGCCCGAGCCCTTGTGCCCGCCGTCGCTGCCCAGCGTGACGTAGCCCTGGCGCAGCGGCGGCTGCACGGTCGAGGGCTGGATGCCGGCGGCGCCCAGGCCGGTGACCAGCGAGCCGTTGAGCCCGCCGCCGCCCAGCTGCACCGCCTTGTCGTTCCAGGCGGTGGGCAGGTTGACCTGGAACTCCGTGTTCGGCGCCGCCGCCGACACCGGCAGGATCAGACCCTTGACGGCGCAGTACTCGCCCAGCGTGTTGCCGCTGGCGTCGGCGGCGACCAGCGTCGCCGTCTGCACCACCGCACCGGAGGTCGGCAGGCCGATGGCCGACGCGGGCAGCGCCAGGCCGCGCAGCGCGGTGCAGGCGTCCTGCGCGCTCAGCGTCGGGGCCGGGTCGTCGCCGCCGCCGCCGCAGGCGGTCAGGGCGGCGGCGGCGAGCACGCACAGCGGCACCGCCAGGAAGTGGGTGGAACGGTCCATCAGGGGGTCTCCTCGTGGTTGGGATGGCCGGACGCGGCAGCATTCAGCGTACCGACGACACCCTTCACGGGATCCTGTTTTACCCCTAGCGCGGCGAGCTCAGCCCGCCGTCTACCATAGGTGAGGGATGGGTTCGACGCTGACGTTCACGTGCCGTTGGATCCGAAGGGGGCGCCGACACCACGCCGACCCGGGCGCCGCACCGTCAGTGCCCGCCGCCCTCCAGCAGCCGGGCGAAGAGCTGGCTGCGGAAGTGGATGCCCAGCCGACCGAAGGCACGGTTGCGGTAGGTCTTCACCGTCGACAGGCTGAGCCCGAGGTCGACCGCGGTGCCCTCCTGCGTCATGCCCTGCAGCAACCGCTCGCAGACGTCGAGTTCGCGCGCCGTCATGCCGGGCGCCAGGGCCTGCAGCCGGCGCCGGTGGGGCGAGGCCTCGCCGTCGGCGCCGCGCGTCAGCTGCACGTGTTTCCGCATCAGCGCCAGCAGCACCGGCGCCACCGCGCCGAAGTCGCCGATCTCGCGGTCGGTGAAGGGGCCGGTGTCGCGGTGACGGTAGAAGTTGACCGCGAAGACCGAGTCGTCGTCGTCGCGCCGCAGCACCGACACGCGCTCGACCATGCCGTGCGGGTCGTAGACCTTCGACCGGTGCTCTGCGGGCACCTCGGCCGCGGTGATGTGCGACACCAGCGCCACGCCGCCGGGCACGTCGGTGTCGCCCTGGCCCAGCGTCCGGTCGTGGCGGTGCGGGCCGGAGACGTAGGCGCGCCAGCAGTCGGCGGTGGTGTCGGGGTCGCGGCTGCTCAGGCCGAGGAAGCGCACCGGCGTGGCGCCGACCGCGGTGCGGTACACCGACAGCGAGGTGGCCGGCACGATGCGCCGCACGAAGTGCAGCACGGTGGCGCCGAATCCCGGCTCGGCCAGCTGCGCCACCAACTCGGCCAGCGCGGCGGCGCCGACCGGGCCTTGGGCATCGGGGATCCAGGTTCTCATGGTCGTCGAGGCTGAGGTCAGGGCGTCGTCTTCTGGGACGACTGCGGCCGGCGCCCGGCCGGTCTACCCTGCCCGTTGCGGTCCTTCGCAAGAACAATGATGGAGACAACGATGACGCTCGCGCGCCGCGGCCTGCTGCCCGCCCTGCTGCCAACCCTCGTGGCGCTGCCCCTGGCCGTTGCCCTGCTCGCGCCCGCGGCGGCGCAACCGTCCGCCACCGCAGGTTACCCCCAGCGGCCGGTGCGGCTCATCGTCGGCTTCCCTGCCGGGGCCGGCCCGGACATCCTGGCGCGGCTGCTGGCGCAGAAGCTGTCGGAACACTGGGGCGGCCAGGGCGTGGTGGTCGACAACAAGCCCGGCGCCGGCGGCCTGATCGCGGCCAGCGAGGCGGCCCGCGCCGCGCCCGACGGCCACACCCTGCTGCTGGGCCTGACCGGCAACCTGGTCATCGCGCCGGCCACCTACCGCAAGCTGCCCTACGACCCGCTGAAGGACTTCGTCCCGGTGAGCCAGGTGGTGACCTCCGACTTCGTGCTGATGAGCAACACCGAGAAGGTGCCGGTGCGCGACGTCAAGGAGTTCGCCGCCTGGTCGCAGAAGCAGCCCAAGGGCATCTTCATGGGCACCTTCGGCGCCGGCACCCCGGGGCACTTCGGCGCCTTCATCCTGGGCGACGCGGTCAAGGTCAAGCCCGAGGTCATCCACTACAAGAACACCGGCGACGTCATCACCGGGCTCGTCAACGGCGACGTGCACGCGGTGCTGGCCAGCGTCGGCGTGGCCGCGCCCAACGTCAAGGCCGGCCGGCTGTCGGCGCTGGCCGTCACCGGTCCGGCGCGCAACCCGGCCATGCCGGAGGTGCCCACGCTCAAGGAGCAGGGCATCGACCTGGAGATCACCTCATGGTTCGGCATCGTCGTGCCGGCGCGCACGCCGATGGAACTGGTCGACAGGCTGAACGCCGACCTGCTCAAGGTGCTGCAGTCGCCCGACACCCGCCAGCGCATCGAGGCCGCCGGCTTCGCGCCCACCGGCACCTCGCGCGAGGCCTTCGCGCGGCTGATCCAGTCCGACACCGCGGTCTGGGGCAAGGCCGTGGCGGCCACCGGCTACAAGGCGGACTGACCGGCGATGGCAGCGACCACCCCCTCCACCACCACCGACGTGCTCATCGTCGGCGCCGGCCCGGTGGGCCTGACGATGGCGATGGACCTGAACGCCCGCGGCGTGCGCACCATCCTGCTCGAACGACGCGAGTACCTGGAGCCCCCGAGCCCGAAGTGCAACCACGTCGCCGCGCGCACGATGGAGCAGTTCCGCCGGCTGGGCATCGTGCAGCAGGTGCGCGACGCCGGCCTGCCGCCGGACTACCCGCACGACGCCGCCTTCCGCACCACGGTGACCGGCATCGAGATGGCGCGCATCCCGATCCCCGCCCGGTCCAAGCGCTTCATCGAGACCGACGGCCCCGACGGGAACTGGCCCACACCGGAGCCGCCGCACCGCATCAACCAGATCTTCCTGGAGCCCATCCTGCTGGCGCACGCGGCGGCGCTGCCCAACGTGACGCTGCTCAATCGGGTGGAGTTCACCGGCTTCACCCAGGACGACGACGGCGTGCACGCCACCGCCACCGACCTGGACACCGGCACCGAGCACACCTTCCACGCCCGCTACCTGGTCGGCTGCGAAGGCGGCCGCTCGCTGGTGCGCAAGGCCATCGGCGCGCAGCTCGAAGGCACGCCGGTGATCCAGCACGTGCAGTCGACCTGCATCCGCGCGCCGAGCCTGCTCGGCCTGGTGCGCCAGCCGGCCTGGGGCTACTACGCGATGAACCCGCGGCGCAGCGGCACGCTGTACGCCATCGACGGCATCGAGACCTGGCTGGTGCACAACCACCTGCAGCCGGGCGAGGACGACCCGGAAAGCGTCGACCGCGACCTGTCGATCCGCCAGATCCTCGGCGTCGGCGACGACTTCGCCTACGAGGTGGTCAGCAAGGAGGACTGGGTGTCGCGCCGCCTGGTGGCCACGCGCTTCCGCGACCGCCGCGCCTTCATCGCCGGCGATGCGGCGCACCTGTGGGTGCCCTACGCCGGCTACGGCATGAACGCCGGCATCGCCGACGGGCTGAACCTGGCCTGGCGGCTCGCCGCCACGCTGGCCGGCTGGGCCGGGCCGGCCATGCTCGACGCCTACGAGCGCGAGCGCCAGCCCATCACCGAGCAGGTGTCGCACTTCGCGATGGAGCAGGCGCACGCGCTGATCAAGATGCGCGGCGGGGTGCCGGCCGACATCGAGGCCGAGGGGCCGGCCGGCGATGCGTTGCGCGCCGAGTTCGGCCGCAGCGCCTACGAGCTGAACGTGCAGCAGTTCTGCTGCGCCGGCCTGAACTTCGGCTACTTCTACGAGGGCTCGCCGGTCATCGCCTACGACGGCGAGGGCGCCGCCGCCGTACAGCATGGGCGCCTTCACGTCGTCCACGGTGCCGGGCTGCCGGGCGCCGCACTTCTGGCTGGCCGACGGCCGCTCGCTGTACGACGCCTTCGGCGCCGACTACACGCTGCTGATGACGCGCGGCGGCGCCGACCCCGGGCCGCTGCTGCAGCGAGCGGCCGAGGCGGGCGTGCCGGTCAAGCTGCTCGACGTGCAGGCCCAGGCCTTGCCGCCGGAGTACCGGCACCGCTGGCTGCTGTGCCGGCCGGACCAGCACATCGCCTGGCGCGGCGACGACGTGCCGCCGGCCGCGCTGTTCGATCGCCTGCGCGGCGCCCTGCCCGTTGAATGACGCCGCGGCGACCGCCGCACGTCCCACTGTCGCGACCGCTGCATGACACCGCGCTGCACCTGTTCCGTCACCGCCGCCCTCACCACCCTCCCCGGCGCGCCGTTCACCCTCGCCCGCCTGACGCTGGACGGCCCGCGCGACGACGAGGTGCTGGTGCGCATCGTCGCCTGCGGCATCTGCCAGACCGACCTCGCCGTGCGCGACTCGCCCGCCCTGATGCCCAAGCCCGCGGTGCTGGGGCATGAAGGCGCCGGCATCGTCGAGGCCATCGGCGAGCGGGTGACGCGGGTCCGCCCCGGCGACGCGGTGGTGATCAGCTTCTCGTCCTGCGGCCGCTGCAGCGCCTGCCTGCGCGGCGAGCCGGCCTACTGCGCGCACACCCGCTCGCTCAACTTCGGCGGCGGCCGGCCCGACGGCAGCACCGCCCTGCACGAGGCCCCCGCCGCGGCCGAGCCGCGGCCGGTGCGCAGCCACTTCTTCGGCCAGTCGTCGTTCGCCACCCGGGCGGTGGTGAACGAGCGCAACCTGGTGCGGGTGACCGAGGCGGTGGACGCCGGCGTCGCGCTGGAGACGCTGGGCCCGATGGGCTGCGGCCTGCAGACCGGCGCCGGCGGCGTGCTCAACAGCCTGAAGGTGCGGCCGGGCAGCCGGCTGGCGATCTACGGCACCGGCGCGGTGGGGCTGGCGGCCACCATGGCCGGCGCCATCGCCGGCGCGGCCACCGTGCTGGCGGTCGACGTGCAGCCGCAGCGCCTGGCGCTGGCCCGCGAGCTGGGCGCCACCCATGTCGTCGACGCCCGCGACCCCGAGGCCGACGCGCAGATCGAGGCGGCGCTCGGCGGCGCCGATGGGGGTGGCGCCGACTTCGCGCTGGACACCAGCGGCCGCCTCGACACCCTGCGCGGTGCGGTGCAGCGCCTGGCGCCGCGCGGCGTGCTCGGCCTCATCAGCTCGGCCAAGGGCGCCGACGTGCCGGTCAACGCGCTGCACCTCATGGTCGGCGGCCGCGGCGTGGTCGGCATCCACCAGGGCGACAGCGTGCCGCAGGTGTTCATCCCGCAGCTCATCGCCTGGCACCGGGCGGGGCGCTTCCCCTTCGAACGGCTGCTCGGCTTCTACGACCTGGCGCGCATCAACGACGCCGCGGACGACCTGGCCCAGGGCCGGGTCATCAAGCCGGTGGTGCGCATGCCGGCGGCCTGACGCACATCCCCACAGGAGACCTCCATGGACCGACGACTCGCCCTCATGGCGCTGGGCACCTTGCCGCTGGGCGCGGCCGCCCAGGCCCAGCCGGGCGCCTTCCCGGGCCGGCCGGTGCGCATCGTCTCGGCCTTCTCGCCCGGCTCCGGCCCCGACGCCATGCTGCGGCTGGTGGGCGAGCGGCTGTCCAAGGCGTGGGGCCAGCCGGTCACGATCGACAACCGGCCCGGCGGCGGCGGCTTCATCGCCGTGGCCGAGGTGAAGAAGGTGCCGGCCGACGGCCACACCCTGCTGCACGCCGACGGCCTGAACTTCACCGCCGTGCCGCACCTGTACAAAAAGCTGCCCTACCAGGTGAGCGACTTCGACCCGGTGACCCCCATCCACCGCAGCTTCTTCTTCATCGCGGTGGCGGCCAACTCGCCGCACCGGACACTGGCGGACCTCATCGCCGCGGCCAAGGCGCGACCCAACGAGGTGACCTACGGCTCCTGGCAGGTGGGCAGCGTGGCCCACCTGTCCGGCGCCATGTTGGAGGCGGCCACCGGCACGAGGATGAACCACATCCCGTTCCGCGACAACGCACAGCTGTACGGCGCGGTGGCCAGCGGCGACGTGGCCTGGGCCTTCGGCTCGGCCGGCAGCACCGGCCCGCTGCAGCGCGCCGGCAAGCTGCGCTACCTGGCGCTGGCCGGCCCGCGCCGACTGGACACCCATCCCGACGTGCCCACCGTGACCGAGGCCGGCGGCCCGCCGCAGTTCGAGGCCAGCGGCTGGGTCGGCCTGTTTGCGCCGAGGGGCACCGACCGGGCGGTCGAAGACCGGCTGAGCGCCGACCTGGCGAAGGCGCTGAACGACCCCGCCGTGCGCAGCAAGATGACCGAGTTCGGCTACGAGCCGCTGCCCCTGTCGCCCGCCGACACCGCCGCGCTGGTGGCCCGGGAATCGCCGCGTTATGCGGAGATCGTCAAGCGCGACGCCATCGTGCTCGACTGAGCGCCGCGGCCCGCCTCATTCCGCGCGGATGTTGGCCGCCTTGACCAGCGGCGCGTAGGCCTGCTGCTCGGACAGGATGCGCTGGCGCACCGCCTCCGGCGCCGCCCAGCGCGCGTTCTGGCCGAGGGCGCGCAGGGCGTCCTGGGCCTCGGTGCGGCCCAGCCAGTCGCGCAGGGCCTCGCTGAGCTGGCCCACCACCGCCGGCGGCGTCTTCGCCGGGGCGTACAGCGCGAACCAGGTCTCGGCGCTGTAACCGGGGAAGCCCTGCTCGGCCACCGTCGGCACGTCGGGGAACTGCGGCGAGCGCTGCGGCGAGGTGATGCCGAGCACCTTCACCTTGCCGGCCTTGACCAGCGACTCGATCGAGCCCGAGTCGATCATCGTCAGCGGCGTGCGGCCGGCGGCCAGGTCCGGCAGTGCCGGCGCGAACCCCTTGTAGGGCACGTGGTTCAGCTGCACGCCGGCGCGCTGCGCCAGCAGCTCCATGAACAGGTGCACCGGCCCGCCGATGCCGTTGGAGGCGTAGGCCAGCTTGCCCGGCTGCGAGCGGGCCAGCTTCAGCAGGTCGTCCAGCGAGTTCACGCCCAGTTCGGTGGACACCACCAGCATGAAGGGCGAGGTGGTCAACAGGCTCACCGGCACGAAGTCGGCCATCGGGTCGTAGGCCAGCTTCTCCTGCACCAGCGGCTGCAGCGCCATGGTGGTGCCGCCGGTCATCAGCAGCGTGTGGCCGTCGGCCGGCGCGTTGGCCACCGCGACGGCCGCGATCGACGTGTTGCCGCCGGGCCGCGACTCGACCACGAAGCGCTGGCCGAGCGACCGGTCCAGCGCCACCGACATCTGCCGCGACAGCGCGTCGGCACCGCCGCCCGCGGCGTACGGGATGACGATGCGCACCGGCCGTGTGGGGTAGGACGGCGCCTGCGCCGTGGCGGCCATGGCCGAGGCCAGCAGCCACAGCACGGACAGGAAGCGGACGAAGCGGCGCATGGGATGTCTCCTGTGGGGTTATGGTGTGTTCTAGTCGCGGTAGGACGGGTCGAGCCCGTCCAGCAGCCGCAGCATGGCCGGCCATTCGGCCACGCCGACCGGGCTGAAGGTGCCGTTGGCGCGCGGCACGCCGGGCGTGGTGAACCCGTTGTCGGCGATGCGCGCGGCGAGCGCCGGCGACGGCATCGTCAGCGGCTGGCCGCTGGCCAGCGCATCGACCTGGGCCTGCATCGCGCGCTCCAGGTGCCACATCATGCTGAAGGCCTGGGCGATGGTCTTGCCCACCACCAGCGTGCCGTGGTTGCGCAGGATCATCACCGGCTTGTCGCCCAGGTCGCGCGCCAGCCGCTCGCGCTCGCTGACGTCGTTGGCCAGGCCCTCGCTGTCGTGGTAGGCCACGCGGTCATGGAACAGCATGGCGTGCTGGGTCAGCGGCAGCAGTCCGCACTGCATGGCCGACACCGCCATGCCGGCCCGGGTGTGGGCGTGGATGACGCAGACCGCATCGGGCCGCGCCATGTGCACCGCGCTGTGGATGACGAAGCCGGCCCGGTGCACCGGATGGTCCGACGGCTCGACCAGGTGCCCGTCGACGTCGATCTTCAGCAGGTTCGACGCCGTCACCTCGTCGAAGCGCAGGCCGAAGGGGTTGAGCAGGAAGTGGTCGTGCACACCCGGCACGCGGGCCGAGATGTGGGTGTAGACCAAATCCGTCCAGCCGAAGTGCGAGTGCAGGCGGTAGCAGGCCGCGAGGTCGACGCGCACCTGGCGTTCGTCGGTCGGCGCAAGGGGTGACGCAGTCGTCATGGGGTGGCCGTGGGTCGGAGCGGCGGATTCCACCGCGATTGCGTGGCCAGAGGAAGTGAAAAAAATCGAAGCCGCGTTGAAGTGGCCTGCAACGCGCGGGTCGCGCCTAGCCCGTGGCGAGCAGCCCTTCCTCTTCGACCGCCCCCTGCAGCACGAGGGCGGCCAGCACCGACCGGAACACCTCCATGTCGGCGGGACCGACGGCGCTGAACAGCCGTCGTTCCAGCCGGTCCATCAGCGCGTCGCCGGCGGCCACCAGCGCCGCGCCCTTCTCCGTCAGGCCGACGCGCAGGATGCGGCGGTTCGCGGCGTCTTCCGACCGCTCGATCCAGCCGCGTTCCTCCAGCGCCGACAGCAGCTGCCCCATGGCCTGCTGCGTGCGGTAGAAGCGACGCGACAGGGCGGCCGACGACGAGCCGGGGTGCTTGGCCACCGTCGCGAGCACGGTGTACTGCAGGCTGGTGGCGCCGAGTTCGCGCAGGCCGTTGTCGACGTGGGCGCGCACCACGACATGGGCCTGCGACAGCAGGTAGGTCGTGCGCGCCTTGCGGCGTGGCGATGCGCTGGATCTGGCCATGGGGTCTCCGGGACGGGAGCGTATCGCACCGCCCAGCGGCGGCGCCCTCATGCGGCGGCACGCTCGGCACCACCGGACGACCGCAACAGCCCGTCGAGCAGCCGGTTGAACCGCTCGGCCTGCTCGTAGGGCGCCCAGTGCCCGGCGTCGGCCACGACGTGCAGACCTGCCTCGGGACGCAGCCGGCGAAGGGCCTCCTCCTGGGCGGCGGGGTCGCAGGACCCCAGCACGTCGTGCTCGCCGCAGACGCACCCGGGCGTGAGCGCGAGGCGTTGCAGGGCCTGCGCCTCGCGCGTGTCCATCAGCGAGAAGACGTCGAGGCGGGCCCGCGACTGGTTGACGGCGTGCAGCTCCAGCGCGGCCTCGTCGATGCGTGCCGGGTCGTGGAACATCAACGTGGCCAGGTTGTGGCGGTGCGCCTCGCGCAGCGCCTGAGGGTCGTCGACCAGATGCCGCCACCGCACCAGGCCCGACGGCATCGGCGGCAGCACGCCGTCGAAGGACCCCCGCACCAGCACCAGCGCGTCGACCGCCGCCGGATGGCGCAGCGCCATCGCTTCGGCGACGAAGGAGCCGAGCGAGAAACCGACCAGCGCAAAGGGCCCGGTGCACCGGCCGCTGCCCAACAGGCTGGCGTGCAAGGCATCGGCCATGCGGCCCATGGTGCAGGGCTCGGCCATCGCCGCCGAGTCGCCGCAGCCCGGCAGGTCGGGCACGTAGACCGCATGCGTCGTCGCCAGATGGGGGGATGTTGCGCAGCCAGTGCGTCCAGCTGCCGGCGCTGCCGTGCAGCAGCAGCAGCGGCCGGCCCTGTCCCCAGGAGCGCCACACGATGCCGTGGTCGTTGTCCTGCCAGCGCCGCGCCGCGGCGTCGAGCCGGGCCAGCGCCGGCGTTCGCCACGTGGAGGCTTCAACGGAGGGCAGTGTCATGGTTGTCCCTGTGTCCTTCTCAAGGGTCGCTATATAAAGTCTATTTACTAATACTGGACCCCACAAGTCCAAGACAGCAAAGGAAACCCGTGTCCGACGTCAACACCGCCTCTCCCAGCGAGGACCCCGTCCTGGTCGATCTGCAGGACGGCATCGCCTGGGTGACCCTCAATCGCCCGTCCAAGCGCAACGCGATCAGCCCGCCGGTGGTCTATCGCATGTGCGAGGTGCTCAACCAGCTCGAGACCGACCCCGCCTGCAAGGTGCTGGTGCTCACCGGCGCCGGCGAGGCCTTCTCCGCCGGGATGGACCTGCGCGACTACTTCCGTGCCACCGACGGCGACCGCGACGCGCAGCTGAAGCTGTTCCGCGCCAACGCGCAGTGGCAGTGGCGTCAGCTGCGCTTCTACGCCAAGCCCACCATCGCCATGGTCAACGGGTGGTGCTTCGGCGGCGCCTTCACGCCGCTGGTGTCGTGCGACCTCGCCATCGCCGCCGAAGAAGCCACCTTCGGCCTGTCCGAGATCAACTGGGGGATCATCCCGGCCGGCATCGTCAGCCGCGCGGTGGCGCAGCTGGTGCGCGAGCGCGACGCCATGTACCTGGTGATGACGGGCGAGCCCTTCGACGGCAAGCGCGCGGCGGAGATCGGCCTGGTGAACGAGGCGGTGCCACGCGCCCGGCTTCGCGAGCGTGTCGTCCAACTGGCCAAGGTGCTGATGGACAAGAACCCGACGGTGCTGCGCACCGCCAAGCAGGCCTACCGCCAGGCCGCGGAGATGCCCTGGGAGCAGGCCGGCGACTACCTGATGGCCAAGGCCGACCAGTCGACCTTCGCCGACCCCGAGCGCGGACGCGCCCAGGGCATGAAGCAGTTCCTCGACGAGAAGACCTACCGCCCGGGCCTCGGCGCGTACCGGCGCGAAGAACGCTGACCGGCCGCCGCATGCACGACGCCCTGCCCGCCGGCGCCATCGATCGACTGCTGCGCCCCCGGTCCGTCGCGGTGGTCGGCGCGTCGCCTGAGCCGCAGTCCGTGTCCGCGCGGCTGCTGGCCAACCTGCGCGCCTTCGGCTACGGCGGCGACCTGCACCTGGTCAGCCGCAGCCGCACCGAGCTGGACGGCCGGCCCTGCCAGCCGAGCATCGACGACCTGCCCGCGGGCATCGACGCCGCGGTCCTCAACGTGCCGCAGGCCGCGGTGCAGGCGTCGATCGAGGCCTGCGCGCGGCGCGGCATCGGCGCGGCGGTGGTGTTCGCTTCCGGCTTCGCCGAGCTGGGCGACGAGGGCTCCGCGCTGCAGCAGGCCATCGCCGAGGTGGCCCGCGCGAACGGCATCGCGCTGCTTGGCCCCAACTGCATGGGCCTGATCAACGCCGTCGACGGCGCGGCCCTGACCTTCGGCCCCTTCCTGCCCGGCCCCGCGTTGCAGGGACCGCGGGTGGCGGTGGTGGCGCAGAGCGGCGCCATGATGGGCAACGTGCGCCAGGCCATGCTCGGCAAGGGCCTGCGTGTGAGCTTCGCGGTCTCCACCGGCAACGAGGCGGTGGTCGGCATCGAGGACCTGCTGCCGCCGCTGGTCGACGCGCCGGAGGTCGATGCGCTGGCCGTCTTCGTCGAGACGCTGCGCCGGCCGCAGGCCTTCCTCGCGGTGGCCGCGAGGGCACGCGCCGCCGGCAAGCCCATCGTGCTGCTGCACCCCGGCCGCGGTGAACGCGCGCAGGCGGCGGCGGCCTCGCACACCGGAGCACTGGCCGGTGACCATGCGGTCATGCGCGCGCTGGTGGCGCGCGAAGGCGTGGTGCTGGTCGACACGCTCGACGAGCTGTTCGACACCGTCGCCTTGCTGGCGCGCTACCCGCAGCCGCCGCGCGGCGATGCGGGCGTGGTGTCCAACTCGGGTGCGCTGCGCGGCCTCAGCCTGGACCTGGCGGAATCGCTGGCCCTGCCGCTGGGCACGCTGGCGCCGGCCTCGGCCGACCGGCTGGCCGGCGTGCTGCCGCCTTTTGTCCACCCCGACAACCCGCTGGACATGACCACCGCCGGCATGCAGAACCCGGCGGTGTTCGGCCAGGTCGCGGCGGCGATGCTGGACGACCCGAACGTCGGCAGCCTGACGATGGCGCTGATGGGCGGCCTGGGCCGCGACCAGCAGCGGAAGGGCGAGGTGCTGCTGCCGGTGTTCGGCGCCACCGACAAGCCGGTGGCCTTCGTCATCATGGGCGACGACGATCCGCTCGACGACACCTTCCGGCAGGCGATGCTGGGCAGCGCCGTGCCCTTCTTCCGCTCGCCCGACCGGGCGCTGCGCGCCATGGCGCAGGTGCACCGGCGCGCGGCGCTGCTGCGCGAGGCCGGGCGGCGTGCCGTGCCGGCGGACGTCGGCGAACTGCCGCTGCCCGCCACGCCCGGCCCGCTGGCCGAGCACAAGGGCAAGCAGGTGCTGCGCAGCCTCGGCATCGCGGTGCCCCAGGGCCGGCTGGCGGTCAGCGTCGACGACGCGCTGCAGGCGGCCGAGGCCATCGGCTGGCCGGTGGTGCTGAAGGCCCAGGCCGATGCGCTGCTGCACAAGAGCGATGTCGGCGGCGTGGTGGCCGGCGTGACCGACGCGGCCCGGCTGCGGGCCGCCTGGGACCGGCTGCAGGCCGACGTGGCCCGCGGCGCCCCCGGCCTGGTGCTGGAGGGCGTGCTGGTCGAGGCGATGGCGCCACCGGGCCTCGAGCTGGTGCTCGGTGCGCGGCGCGACCCGCAGTGGGGCCCGGTGCTGATGGTCGGCCTGGGCGGCATCTGGATCGAGGCCCTGCAGGACGTGCTGCTGCTCGCGCCCGACCTCGACGAGGCGCAGATCGCCGACGCGCTGCGGCGGCTCAAGGGCGCGCGGCTGCTGAGCGGACTGCGCGGCCGTCCGGCCGTCGACACCGGCGCGGTGGCGCACGCCGCCCGGCGCCTGGCCGACCTGATGCAGGCCCAGCCGCGCCTGCGCGAGATCGACCTCAACCCCTTCGTCGCCTACGGCGACGGTGGCGTGGCACTGGACGCCCTGCTGGTGCTGGACTGAAGCAAAAATCCGAAGGAGACCCCGATGACACCCATGTTCCGCCGAACGGCCATCGGCCTGTGCTGCGCGCTCGCGCTGACGCCCGCCCTCGCCCAGGAGAACTACCCCGCCAAACCGGTGCGCATCGTGCTGCCCTTCCCGCCCGGCGGCAGCGTGGACGCGGTGATCCGCATGATCGAACCGGGGCTGGCCGAACGGCTGGGGCAGCCGGTGATCATCGAGAACAAGCCTGGCGCCGGCGGCAACATCGCCATGGACACGGTGGCCAAGGCCCCGCCCGACGGCTACGTCGTCGGCATCGGTGCGACCGGCGCCCTGGGCCTGAACAGCGTCATCGGGCAGCGCATGACGTACGACCCGCTGAAGGACCTGGCCCCGGTGGGCCGCGTCGCGACCAGCCCGTTCCTTCTGGTGGCCTCGCCGCAGTTCAAGGCGTCGACGGTGAACGATGTCATCGCGCTGGGCAAGCGCAGCCCGTCGGAGCTGACCATCGGCCACGGCGGCAACGGCACGCTGATGCAGCTGTCGGCCGAGCTCTTCCGCAACATGGCCGGCATCGACGCCGTGCTGGTGCCCTACAAGGGCACCGGGCCGGCGACGGCCGATGCCGCCGCAGGCCAGGTGCCGCTGGCCATCAGCGACCCGCCGGCGGCGCTGCAGCTGATCAAGGCCGGCCGGCTGAAGGCGCTGGGCGTGACCACGCGCACCCGCAGCGAATCGCTGCCCGACGTGCCGACCCTGCACGAGCAGGGCCTGGCGGGCTACGAGTCGCTGGGCTGGTTCGGCATGGTGGCGCCGGCCGGCACGCCGCCGGCGGTCATCCGCCGGCTTAACAACGACCTCAACGCCGTGCTGCGCGACCCCGCCGTGCGCGCCCGCATCGCCGCCCAGGGCGCCGACGCCGCGCCCAGCACCCCGGCCGAACTGCAGGAGCTGATGCGCAGCGACATGGCCAAGTGGTCGGCGCTGATCAAGAAGGTCGGCCTGAAGTTCGACTGACCTTCGACCGACCTCCGACCGGTGCCCGAGCGGGCACCGGTCGCCGGGGTCAGCGGCAGACGAAGCTGGCCGCCGACTCCAGGTCCGTCGCCCCTTCGCGCCGCTGCGCGGTCTGCGGGTAGGGGCACAGCGGCCGGCTGCGGGTGGCGGACCAGCCGGCGGGCAGCTCGGTGTTGACGCCGCCGGCGTTGCCCGCCCCCGCACGTTCGCCACCACCTGGGCCGGGGCGCGGCCCTGCTCCACCCACTCGACCAGCGCGGTGATCATGTCGAACTGGTCGGTGGCCGGGCCGCCGGAGCAGTGGTTCATGCCGGGCACCTCGAAGTAGCGCGCGAACTGGCTGGCGTCGCCGCCGTTGGCGCGCCGCAGCTCCTCGTACCAGCGGGCGGTGTCGTCCGACGAGAAGGTCGGGTCGGCGGTGCCGTGGTAGATGAGCAGCTTGGCGCCGCGGTCGCGCAGCGTGGCCAGGTCGCTGGCGGGCGGCGTGGCGAAGCTCACCGGCGATTCGGTGAAGGTCGCGTTGGTGGCGGCCACCTTCGGCGCGTCGCTGTCCATGCTGAAGCCCAGCGCATAGTCCAGCGGGTTGGACGGCACCTGCGGCGGCGTGGTGAACAGCTGCGCCACCGACGGCGCGCTCAGCGTCATCTTCAGCACGTACTTCCACGTCGCCCAGTTGGCGCCGGCCACGCCCGGGTCCCACGGGAAGCCGGTGTACAGCGCGGTGCCCGCGCTGTTGCGCGCGCCCGAGTAGACCCGGCCGATGGCGCCCTTCTGCAGCGGCGTCAGGCAGCTGCCGGTGCGGCCGCCGCTGCCGCAGTCGGGCACGTTGGCCAGGCTGAAGTTCTGCTGGCAGGCGGCGACGTTGAGCACCATGCCGTCGGTGGCGCCGTCGAGCGCGTCGCAGCGCTCGAGGATGCGGGCGGCGACGAGGTTGCGCTCGGCCGCCGTGAAGCCGGTGCTCAGGTCCAGCAGGCCGCCGGTGGCGGCGCTGGTGCTGCCGGGGGTGGCGATGCTGGCGAACTGCTGCACGTCCCACATGCCGCCCACCGCCGACCGCGGCAGGTTGAAGCCGGGGTTGCCGGCCAGCAGGCCGTCGTACTGCGCGCCATAACGCGCCGCCGCCACCATGGCATGGCGCCCGCCGTTCGAGCAGCCGCCCAGGTACATGCGGTCGGGCGCCTTGCCGTAGGCCCGCTGCACCAGCGCCCGCGCCATCGGCGTCAGCGTGCCGACCGCCTGGTAGCCGTAGTCCAGCCGCGCCTGCGGGTCGAAGCCGAAGTGGGTGGCGCCGGTGTTGTTCTGCGCGCCGTTGTGCCCGGCGTCGGAGCTCAGCACCGCGAAGCCCATGTGCAGCGCGTGGCTCAGGCCGCCGCCGCCGCTCTGCGGCCCGACCGCGGTGACGACGGCGCCGTCCGCCCCGCCGTTGGCCTGGTGGAAGAAGCGGCCGTTCCAGGCCGTGGGCAGCCGCATCTCGAAGCCGATGCGGTAGTTGCCGTTGGCGCCGGTGCGCTCGTTCATCACGCCGGTGACCAGGCAGTGGTCGGCCACCGCCTTGCCGGCGACCTGCAGCGCGCCGGCCGCCACCGCCGACGCGCCGGTGATGCGGGTGCCGGGGAAGGTGAAGGCGGAGGCCAGCTCGGTGCAGGCGGTGCGGGAGGCGCCGCTGGCCGCCGACAGCTGCGGCAGCGCGACGGGGACGCCGTCGTCGCCACCGCCGCAGGCGGTGACCATCGGGCCGGCCAGCGCCAGCAGCAGCAGGCGGTGCTGTGTCTTCATGTTGTCTCCTCTGATGGGCTTTGGAATCGGACGCGCGTCAGCGCGTCAAGGTCGGCCGCAACAGCGCGCCACCAGGGCGGCCGCTTCGGCCTCGGTGAGGGCATCGCCGCGCCAGGCGATGTGCTGGTCCGCGCGGCACAGCACCAGCGCGTGGCGGTAGACGTCGGGCACCGGCGCCCGGGTGCGGTCGATGTCGAGCCGCACCAGCGGCAGGCCGGCGGCGCGCGCGGCGGCCTGCAGCGGCGCCGCGGCGTCGGCGGCACCGAAGCACAGCAGGGTGTAGTCGTCGCCGAAGGCGTCGTACAGCGAACGCCCGTCGGCGAGGTGGAAGTGCGGCGCCCGGCACCCCGGCGCGGTGGACGGCTCGAAGCCGCCCATCGAATAGGCCGGCGCGGCCTCGCCGTCGTAGGCGATGAGCGGCGAGCGGTCGTAGAAGTAGCCGAAGTTGAGGCCGGCGCAGCAGAACTGCAGCACGTTCAACGCCACCATCTCCTGGCCGTAGCGCTCGCGCAGCGCGTCGGCGTCGGCGCCGTCGTCCTCGATGCCGGCGGGCACCGCGGCCTTGGCCTTGATCATCTGCAGCGCATGGTCCATGGCGAACTGCGCCACCTGCTCGGTGATGGGCTGCCGCTCGCGCTCGTAGGCGTCCAGCACCGCGGCGTCGGCCCAGCCGCGCAGCCAGGCCGACAGGTGCCAGGACAGGTTCATCGCGTCGGCGATGCCCGCGTTCATGCCGTAGCCCGCATAGGGAATCCACAGGTGCGCGGCGTCGCCGGCGATGAACACCCGCCCCTGGCGGAAGCGGTCGGCCACCAGGCGCCGGCCCACCCAGTCCTCCTGGCTGAGCACCTCGTAGGGGAAGTCGTCCTCGACGCCGAGGATGGTGCGGATCGATGCGTCGCGGTCGACGCTGGTCTCGTCCTCACCGGGCGCCAGGTGGTTGTGGATCAGCCAGCGCTCGATGCCGTCGATGGCGAACACCGTGCCGCAGCGGCGCGGGTTGAGCGAGTAGCTGCCCCAGGACGGCGGGCCCTGCAGCCGCGACAGCAGTTGCGGCGCGCGGATCAGCGTGGACTGCACCCGCTGCACGACCGGCGTGCCGGACAGCGTGGCGCCGATGGCCTTGCGCACCCCCGAGCGGCCGCCGTCGCAGCCGACCAGCACCCTGGCGCGCACCGTCACCCGGCCGCCGCCGTCCAGGTCCTCGGCCTGCACGGTGACGCCGTCGTCGTCGGCCTCCACCCCGTCGGCTTGCACGCGGCTGAGCAGCGTCACGCCGGGCCGCGACGCGGCGTGCTCCAGCAGCAGCGGCTCCAGGAAGATCTGGTTGATGCGGTGCGGCGGCTCCGGCGTCGGCCACCAGCCATCGGGGCCGGACCGGTCGGTGAAGCGGTCGCGCCGGCAGGGAATGGGGATGCGGCCGAACTCCTGCCCGGTGAAGGCGGTGCGGAAGGCCACGTCGTTGGGGAAGTCCTCCGGCAGCCCGGTGGACCGGATGCGCTCCGCCAGGCCGAGGCGCCGGAACTGCTCCATCGTGCGCGCCGAGACGTGGTTGCACTTGACGCTCGGCGGCTCGCCGAACGCGCGCGATTCGAGCAGCAGCACGCGGTGGCCGCGCCGGCTCAGGTCGATGGCCAGCGTCAGGCCGACCGGGCCGGCGCCGACGATCGCGACGTCGGCCTCGTGGTGCTGATGGGCGTTGGTGCTCATTCCAGTCGCGTTCCCGAGACCTTGATGACCTGGCCCCACTTGTCGATCTCGCTGCCGATGAAGCGGCCGAACTCCGCCGGCGTGCTGCCTTCCAGCTCGACGCCGACCGCGCGGGCGCTGGCCTGCACCTTGGGGTCGGCCAGCACCGCCTGCAGTTGCGACTGCACCCTCTCCAGCACGGCAGGCGGCGTGCGCGCCGGGGCCACCAGGCCGAACCAGCCGGTCGACTCGTAGCCCTTGACGCCGGCCTCCTCCGCCGTCGGCACGTCGGGCAGGTCCGACAGCCGGCGCCGGCCGGTGACGGCCAGCGGCCGCAGCTTGCCGCTGCGGATGGCCTGCAGCGCCGACGGCAGGTCCAGCATGGCGTAGGGCACCTGCCCCCCCATCACGTCCAGCGTGGCCGGGCCGGTGCCCTTGTAGGCGATCTCCGAAAGCCCGACCGCACCGAGCTGCCCCAGCAGCTGGATCGACAGGTGCATGGCGGTGCCGTTGCCGCCGTGGGCGACGGCGACCTCCTTCGGCGCCCGCCGCGCCTGCGCCAGCAGGTCGGCCAGCGTGGACGCCGGCGCCCCGGGGTGGGCCACCAGCACGAACGGGATGTGCGCGATCAGCGACAGCGGCGCGAAGTCGCGCACCGGGTCGTAGGGCAGCTTGGGGTACAGGCTCTTGTTGGCGGCCAGGCCGCCCGCCGCGCCGATGCCCAGCGTGTGGCCGTCGGCCGGCGCCTGCGCCACGGCGGCCAGGCCGAGGCCGCCACCGGCCCCCGGCCGGTTCTCCACCAGCACCGGCTGCCCCAGGCCGTCGGCCAGCGGCGGCGCCAGCATGCGCACCACCGCGTCGGTGGAGCCGCCCGGCGGGAAGGGAACGACCAGCCTCACCGGCCGGCTGGGGTAGCGCGCGCCCTCCTGCGCCACGCCCGGCCGCGCCGTCGCCGCGAGGCCCGCGGCCACCAGCGCCGCCCGCCGCGTCATGCCGCTTCGCATGCCTGTCTCCTCAGTGTTCTGAACGCTGCATTGGGCGTCGGCGGAAGATTCATGAAAATCGAAATCTTCCAAACGATCTTTGAGGCGCCTTCAAGTGAACCTCGACCGCCACGTGAGCCTCAAGCAACTGCGCGCCTTCGTCGCCGTCTGCCGGCTTCACACGCTCAGCGCCGCGGCCGAGCAGCTGGCGGTGACGCCGGGCGCCGTCAGCGTGTTGCTGAAGCAGCTCGAATCGGCGCTGGAAGCCCCGCTGTTCGACCGTGCCGCCGGGCGGCTGCGGCCGACCGCCGCGGCGCTGGACGCGCTGCCCACGGCCGAGCGCATCCTGGCCGACGTGTCGCTGCTGGGTCGCGACGTGCGAGAGTGGCAGGAGCACCGGCGCGGCAGCGTGCGGCTGGCGGTCACGCCCGGCGTCGGCCTGGCCCTGCTGCCGCCGCTGATGCGGCGCTTCGTGCAGGCCCATCCCGGCATCCGCGTGGTGGTGGACGACTGCGCGCCCGAGCAGTTCGTCGACCGCCTGGTCAGCGAACAGGCCGAGCTGGGCATCGGCACGCCGGAGCGCGGCGGCGTCGGGCTGACGCTGCAGCCGCTGGTGCTCGACCGCCTCTGCGTGGTCTGCCCGGCCGGGCACCCCTTCGCCGCGCAGCGCACCGTCCGCTGGACGCAGCTGCGCGAGCAGCCGCTGATCCTGATCCGCGCCGGCTACGGCGTGCGCGGCCTCATCGAGCGCACGGCCGCCCGGACCGGCCTCGAACTGCAGGTCGTCAACGACGTGGCCTTCCTGGCCACGGCGCTGTGGATGGTGTCCTGCGGGCTGGGCCTCTCCGTCCTGCCGGCGGCGCTGGTGGCGCCGGCGGATGCGCAGCTGGTGGTGCGGCCGCTGACCCACCCCACCGTGCACCGCGGCATCGCGCTGGTGAGGAAGCGCGGCCGGCTGCTGTCGCCCGCCTGCGAGCAGTTCGCGGCGCTGGTGCAGGAGGTGATGGGCGAGGCACGACCGTGACGCCGTCCCCGTCCAAGGACTGAAAGGCGAGCCCGCCCGTTAGGGCATTTTCTTAAGCCGGTGGTGGCGATCGCCTGATGCGCCTGGTGGAAGCGCCTGCCGAAATGGGCAGGCATGAACACTTCCCTTTCACGCCGTCTGCTGGCCGCGCCCGCCCTGCTGGGCGGGGTGGCCGGCGCGGCCCTGCTGTGCATGGGTCCCGCGCACCTGGCCAGCGTCCTGCTGGCCGCCATGGTGGTGATCGCCGGCGCGGTCAGCACGCGTGCGCTCCTCACCGCCCAGCGGCGGCAGCGTGAAGGCCTGACGGCGTACCTGGACGGCAGCCTGCGCTTTGCGCAACAGCTGACGCCGGTGTGGGCCGGCCAGCTGGAAAGCTCCCGCACGCAGATGGAGCAGGCGGTCGCCGCGCTCGCCGAGCGCTTCGGCGCCATCGTCGTCCGGCTCGAGCAGGCGTTGGACGCCCGCGGCGAGCAAGGCGGCGAACGCCTGTCCGTGCTCTTCGCCGACAGCCAGCGCGAGCTGGCCGCGGTGGTGGACGCGATGCACGCCACGCTGCAATCGAAGGCGGCGATGATGGCCCAGGTCCAGCAGCTCACCGGCTTCATCGGCGACCTGCAGGAGATGGCCAGCGACGTCGCGCACATCGCCTGGCAGACCAACCTGCTCGCCATCAACGCGGCCGTCGAGGCCGCCCATGCCGGCGACCTCGGCCGCGGGTTCGGCGTGCTGGCGCAAGAGGTGCGCAAGCTGGCCGCCATGTCGGGCGACACCGGCAAGCGCATCGCCGAGCGGGTGGCCCAGGTCAACGAAGCCATCGCGCAGACGCATGCGTCGGCCGAGGCTGCGTCGCGCGAGGACGGCCACACGGTGCAGCAATGCGAGCAGCGCATCGGCGACGTGATGGGCAGCCTGCGCGACGCCACCGATGGCGTCGTGGCCTCGGCGGACCTGCTGCGGCGGCGCGGCGTGGAGATCCGCGAAGAGGTGTCGCAGGCGCTGGTGCAGCTGCAGTTCCAGGACCGCGTGAACCAGATCATGGGCCACGTGAAGGCCAACATCGAACGGCTGCCGACCGCCTGGGACGACAGCCGCCGCCGCTGGCGGGACACCGGCGCGCTGCAGCCCGCGGACCCCGCGCCGCTGCTGGTGGCGCTGGAGCACAGCTACGCCACCGCCGAGGAACGGACCGTCCACCGCGGCGGCGCCGAAGCCGCGCCGTCGACCGCCGCCGACGTCACCTTCTTCTAGGAACCAGGAGCCACGCCATGGCCAAGACCATCTTCATCGTCGACGACTCGGCCTCGCTGCGGCAGGTCGTGGGCATCGCCCTGCGCGGCGCGGGCTACCACGTGCTGGAGGGCTGCGACGGCCGGGACGCGCTCGCCAAGCTCAAGGGCGACAAGGTGCACCTCATCGTGAGCGACCTCAACATGCCCCACATGGACGGCCTGTCGTTCGTGAAGGCCGTCAAGCAGCTGCCGGCGTACCGCTTCACGCCGATCGTGATGCTCACCACCGAGACCGACGAGGCCAAGAAGCGCGCCGGCCAGGAGGCCGGCCTGAAGGCGTGGATGGTCAAGCCCTTCCGCCCCGAGCAGCTGCTCGCCGTGGTGCAGAAGGTGGTCGCGCCATGAGCCCGCCGGAGACGGTCCACCTGCGCGTGGACGGCGAGATGACGATCTACCGCGCGGCCGAACTGAAGCCGCAGCTGATGGCCGCGCTGGACCAGGCGCCCGCGGTGGCGCTGGACCTCCGCGGCGTCGCCGAGATCGACACCGCCGGCGTGCAGCTGCTGCTGCTGGCCCGGCGCACGGCCGTCGAGCGGCAGCGCGCCCTGCACCTGGTGAACCCCAGCACCGCCGTGATGGACGCCCTGCGGCTGCTGGACCTGCTGCCGCACTTCGGCGATGCAATCGCCGTCCCCGCGCCGGCCGGAGGTTGACATGCCGACGAGCCTTCAAGACGCACTGCAGACCTACATCGTCGAAAGCCGCGAGCTGCTGGCGGAGATGGAGAGCGCGCTGCTGGCCGTGTGCCAGGCGGACGCCGGTGCCAGGCCCGAGCTGGTCAACGCCATCTTTCGCGCCGCCCACACCATCAAGGGATCGGCCGGGCTGTTCGGCCTGGACCGCATCGTGACCTTCACCCACGTGGTGGAAAGCGCGCTCGACGAGGTGCGCGCCGGCACCCTGGTGCTGGACGCCGCGCTGGTCTCGCTGCTGCTCGCCTGCGGCGACCACGTCGCCGCGCTGGTGGCGGACGTGGACCTGCGCCGCACCGACGCCGACCCGGCCGTGGCCGCGCTGGGCGCACCGCTGCTGGCGCAGTTGCGGCAGCACCTGGGTGCGGCGGAGACCACGCCGCCCGACGACGGCGACGCAGCGCCGGGCGATCGCCCGGCCGACGGCGCCGACGCGAACGGCGGTCATTGGCACCTGTCGCTGCGCTTCGGCCCCGGCGTGCTGCGCAACGGCATGGACCCGATGGCGTTCATCCGCTACCTGGACACGCTCGGCCGGGTGGTGAACATCGCCACGCTGGCCGACGCGATGCCGGGCGCCGACGCGATGGACCCGGAGTGCTGCTACCTCGGCTTCGAGATCGGGCTGCAGACGCAGGCCGACCGGGCGGCGATCGAGAACGTGTTCGAGTTCGTGCGCGACGACTGCCAGCTGCGGATCGTGCCGCGGCCGCCGGCCTCGCCGGCGCTGCCAGCGGCAGCGTCGGGCCTGGCCGGCACCCCGGGCGGGCCGGCCCGCGCCACGCCGGTGGCGGACGCCGCGCCCTCCAGGCCCAGGGCGCCGAAGGACGGCCGTGGCGCCGACACGCACTCCATCCGCGTGGACGCCGACAAGCTGGACCGCCTGATCAACCTGGTGGGCGAGCTGGTGATCGCGGCGGCCGGTGCCCAGCTGGTGGCGCGCAGCACGCGCATCGTGGAGCTGCAGGAAAGCCACTCCACGGTGGCCACGCTGGTGGAGCAGGTCCGCGACGCCTCGCTGCAGCTGCGCATGGTGAAGATCGGATCGACCTTCAACCGCTTCAAGCGCGTCGTGCACGACGTCGCGATCGAGCTCGCCAAGGACATCGCGCTCGAAGTGAGCGGCGAGGACACCGAGCTGGACAAGACCGTGGTCGAGCGCATCGCCGATCCGCTGACGCACCTGGTGCGCAACGCGATGGACCACGGCATCGAGCCGGCCGACGTTCGCGCGGCGCAGGGCAAGCCGGCGCAGGGCACGGTGCGGCTCAACGCCTTCCATGACTCCGGCAGCATCGTCATCGAGGTCGGGGACGACGGCGGCGGGCTCGACCGCGAGCGCATCCTCGCCAAGGCCGTGGCGCGCGGCCTGGTCGAACCCGGCAAGCACCTGTCCGACGCCGACACCTTCGCGCTCGTCTTCGAGCCGGGTTTCTCCACCGCCGAGAAGGTGACCAACCTCTCGGGCCGCGGCGTCGGCATGGACGTGGTCAAGCGCAACATCGCCGCGCTGCGCGGCAGCGTGGACATCGCGAGCACGCCGGGCCGGGGCACGACGGTCACGGTGCGGCTGCCGCTCACGCTGGCCATCATCGACGGCTTCCAGGTGCGCATCGGCCAGTCCGTCTTCGTGCTGCCGCTGGACATGGTGGAGGAGTGCGTGGCCTTCGCCTGCGACGACGCGCGGGGCTACACCGACCTGCGCGGCGAGGTGCTGCCCGTCATCCGGCTGCGCGAGCTGTTCGACGTGCAGGGCGCGCGGGGCAGCCGCGACAACCTGGTGGTGGTGCGCCACGGGCAGGCCAAGGCCGGCCTGATGGTGGACGCCCTGCTCGGCGAGGCGCAGACGGTGATCAAGCCGCTGTCGCGAATGTTCGGCCAGGTGCGCGGCATCAGCGGCTCGACCATCCTGGGCAACGGCGAAGTCGCACTCATCCTCGACGTGCCCGCCCTCTTCAACCTGATGAACGGCCCCGCCGACGGCAGCGCCGTCCCGGCGCTCGCCTCCCATTGAATCTTCAAGGAAGACCCATGTTTTCGAATCTCAAGATCGGCGTCCGGCTCGGCCTGGCGTTCCTCCTGCTCATCGCGCTGCTGTGCGGCATGTACGCGGTGGCGCTCGACAAGCTCGGCGCCCTCAACTCGGCGCTGACGACCATCACCGAGGTGAACAACCCCGAACTCATCACGGCGGCCAAGATGATGTCCGAGGTGAAGGAGTCGGGCGTGCGCCTGCGCAACATGGTGCTCGTGACGGACGACGCCGGCATTCGCCAGCAACAGGATCTGCTCACGGGCGCTCGCAAGCGCTACGACGCGCTGGAGGCGGACCTCGACCGGATGTTCAGGGAGCTGCCCGGGACCACCGACGCCGAGCGCACGCTGTGGGACAGGCTGAAGGCCATGAAGGGCCCCGCGCAATCGAGTCAGGACCGGGTGATCCCGCTGGCCCTGCAGAACAAGAACGACGAAGCGGCGGAAGTGCTGGTCAAGGACAGCGGACCGAAGGTCCTCGAGTGGAGCAACGTCCTCCAGGAGCTGGTCGACCTCGAGAGCAAGCTGAACGACGCGTCGGCCAAGGAGGCGGCCGCGGCGCATCACCAGGCGCGCACGACGATGACGGCCGTGATCGCGGGCGCGCTGCTGATCGCCGTCGTCTGCGCGTTGCTGGTCACCCGCTCCATCACCCGCCCGGTGAACCAGGCGCTGAACGCGGCCAACCGGCTGGCCGAAGGCGACATGACGGTGCAGATCGACAACGCCTCCAAGGACGAGATCGGCCAGATGCTGGCCGCGATGCAGAACATGATCGCTCGCCTGCGCAGCGTCGTGGCCGACGTCAACGCCGGCGCCGAGGCGCTGGCCGGCGCGTCCGAGGAGGTGAGCGCCACGGCGCAGTCGCTGTCGCAGGCCTCCAGCGAGCAGGCCGCCGGCGTCGAGCAGACCAGCGCCTCCATCGAGCAGATGACCGCCTCCATCGCGCAGAACACCGAGAACGCCCGCGTCACCGATGGCATGGCCAGCCAGGCCGCGGCCGAGGCCACGGAGGGCGGCGAGGCCGTGAAGGCCACGGCCAGCGCGATGAAGCAGATCGCCCAGAAGATCGGCATCATCGACGACATCGCCTACCAGACCAACCTGCTGGCGCTGAACGCCGCCATCGAGGCGGCGCGGGCGGGCGAACACGGCAAGGGCTTCGCGGTGGTGGCGGCCGAGGTGCGCAAGCTGGCCGAGCGCAGCCAGGTGGCCGCTCAGGAGATCGGCACCGTCGCCAGCGACAGCGTGCAACTGGCCGAGCGTGCCGGCACCCTGCTGGACGCCATCGTGCCCAACATCCGCAAGACCTCCGACCTGGTGCAGGAGATCAGCGCCGCCTCGCAGGAGCAGAGCTCGGGCGTGGGCCAGATCAACGGCGCGGTGAGCCAGCTCAGCCAGACCACGCAGCAGAACGCCTCCAGCTCCGAGGAGCTGGCCGCCACCGCCGAGGAGATGAGCAGCCAGGCCGAGCAGCTGCAGCAGACCATGGCCTTCTTCAAGCTGGGCGACGGCGCCGCCGCGCCGCAGCGCACGGCCCACGCCGTCGCCGCCCGCCGCCTGATCCAGGGCGCAACGCGTTCGTCGCAGCGCAGGGCAGCGGCGCAGGTGGCGCAGACCGACGTGGTCGACGAATCGCAGTTCGCCAGGTTCTAACGGGAGCGCGCGATGAACGCAGTGACGAAAGGGGTGCCGAACGGCGCGCGACCGGCGCAGGAACCGGCCCAGTACCTCACCTTCATGCTGGCCGGCGAGGCCTTCGCCATCGGCATCCTGTGCATCAAGGAGATCATCGAATACGCCCAGCTCACGGCCGTGCCGATGATGCCGGACAGCGTGCGCGGCGTGATCAACCTGCGCGGCGCCGTGGTGCCGGTGATGGACCCGCAGGCGCGCTTCGGCCGCCCGCCGTCGCCGGTGACCAAGCGCACCTGCATCGTCATCGTGGAGGTGCAGGCCGGCGACGAGCGCCAGGTCATCGGCGTGGTGGTGGACGCGGTCAACGAGGTGATCGAGATCGCGCCGGCCGACATCGAGCCGCCGCCGGCCTTCGGCGCGCGCATCCGCACCGACTTCATCTTCGGCATGGGCAAGGTGAAGGGGCGCTTCGTGATCCTGCTCGACGTGGACCGGGTGCTGGCCATGGACGAACTGGGGGCGCTCGGCGAACCGGCCGCCGAACAGGAAGAGGCGGCGGCGTGAACACCGGCGCCGGCGACGCATGACACCGATCACGGACGCCGAGTTCCAGCGCTTCCAGCGCTTCATCTTCGACCGTGCCGGCATCACGATGTCGGAGGCGAAGAAGTCGCTGGTGAGCGGGCGCCTGTCGAAGCGGCTGGCGGCGCACGGATGCACCAGCTACGGCGCCTACTTCGAGATCTTGCGCGAGGGCCGGAACGCCGAGGAGGTGCAGACCGCCATCGACCTGCTCACCACCAACGAGACCTACTTCTTCCGCGAGCCGCGCCACTTCGAGCTGCTGCACCGGCTGGCCAACGAGGCGGCCGCACGCGGGCAGTCCATGCGGGTGTGGAGCGCGGCCAGCTCCAGCGGCGAGGAGGCCTACAGCATCGCGATGGTGCTGGCCGACCGCATGGGCGACGCGCCATGGGAGGTGGTGGGCACCGACATCAGCCAGCGCGTGCTGCACAAGGCACGCAGCGGGCACTACCCGATGGAGCGTGCGCGCCACATTCCGCCCGCCTACCTCAAGCGCTTCTGCCTGAAGGGCACGGGCACGCAGCAAGGCACCCTGCTGGTGGACAAGGCGCTGCGCCGGCGGGTGCGGTTCGCGCAGGTCAACCTCAACACCACGCTGCCGCAGCTGGGCAGCTTCGATCTGGTCTTCCTGCGCAACGTGATGATCTATTTCAACGGCGACACCAAGCGCCAGGTGGTGGCGCGCGTGCTGTCGCTGCTCAGGCCGGGCGGCCATTTCTGCATCGGCCATGCCGAGAGCCTCGGCGACGTGAGCGGTGCGGTCGCGGCGCTGGCGCCGTCCATCTACCGCAAGCCATGAACGACGCCATCCGGACCGTGCGCGTGCTCGTGGTGGACGACTCGGCCGTGGTGCGGCAGGTGCTCACCGGCCTGCTGCAGGAGAGCCCCGGCGTCGAGGTGATCGGCGCCGTGGCCGACCCGCTGCTGGCGATGGACCGCATGAAGCAGCAGTGGCCGGACGTCATCGTGCTAGACGTGGAGATGCCGCGCATGGACGGCATCACCTTCCTGCGCAAGCTGATGGCCGAGCGGCCCACGCCGGTGGTCGTCTGCTCCACCCTCACCGAAAAGGGCGCCCGCACGACCGTGGAGGCCATGGCCGCCGGCGCGGTGGCGGTGGTGGCCAAGCCGAGGCTCGGCCTGAAGCAGTTCCTGCTCGACAGCGGCGGCGAGCTCGCCGCCACCGTGCGCGCCGCGGCGCGCGCCCGGCCATGCCGGGTGGCGGCCGCGGTGCCGGCCGCCAAGCTGAACGCCGACGCGGTGCTGCCACCCACGGGCGCCCGCGCCATGGGCCAGACCACCGAGCGTGTGGTGGCCGTCGGCACCTCCACCGGGGGCACGCAGGCGCTCGAAGCCGTGCTCACCCGCCTGCCCCGGGTGAGCCCCGGTCTGGTGATCGTTCAGCACATGCCGGAGCACTTCACCGCCGCGTTCGCGGCGCGGCTGGACGGCCTGTGCGAGATCGAGGTGAAGGAGGCCCGGCACCACGACCGCGTGCTGCCGGGTCGCGCGCTCATCGCGCCCGGCGGCAAGCACACGGTGCTCAAGCGCAGCGGCGCGCAGTACATGGTGGACGTGATCGCCGGCCCGCCCGTCAACCGGCACCGGCCGTCGGTGGACGTGCTCTTCCGATCGATGGCCCGCGCCGCCGGCGGCAACGCCCTGGGCATCGTGATGACCGGCATGGGCGACGATGGCGCCGCCGGCCTGCTGGAAATGCGGCAGGCGGGCGCGCGCACGCTGGCGCAGGACGAAGCCAGCTGCGTGGTGTACGGCATGCCCAAGGAGGCCGTGCGCCGCGGCGCGGTGGAGCGCTCGCTGCCGCTGGAGTCGCTGGCCGCGGAGATCGTGCGTTGGGGCGGACCTTGATCCCGTGACCGACGACCCCACCTGCCGCATGTCCTTAGGCGCAGCGCTTGCTGCGCTGTCTCCGCAGCGGACTCCGCGCCGCACAGCTCGAGCTCCCCCTTTGACGTCTTCCCTGCCGCGCAAGGTGATGCGTGCGGTCCTCCTGCTGTCGACCGCATGGCTGGCCGCCGTGCTCGGCGCGGCGTTCCAGGCCCACGCGGCGCAGGTGCCGTGGCACGGTGGTGCGGTCATCGCCGCCGGCGCATTGGCCAGCGCGGCGGCCGTTCTGGTGGCCCTTTCGGCGCGCCGACAGCGACGGTTCAACCAGGCCCTGCGCCGCAGCCTGCAGGGGCTGGACGACGTGCAGCGGGCCGGTGCCGTCGGCTTCTGGCGCCACGACCTCACGACGGGCGCGGTGGAGTGGCCCAGCCAGGCCATGACGATGTTCGGGCTGCCCGAGGGGAGCCGGATGCCCTTCGAGACGATGCTGGCCCTCGTCCACCCGGCGGACCAGGAACGGGTGCGGCACCAGGCCGCACGCCTGGCCGCCGGCGACTCGGACGCCGACGTCGTCTGCCGCATCGTGCGGCCGGTGGACGGCGCCGAACGGGCGCTGCACGTGCGCGGTCGGGTGGCGGCCCGGGACGCGGCGGGCCGGGCCGCCGCCCTGGTGGGCACCGTGCAGGACGTGACCGAGGCCTTCGCCACGGCATCGCTGGCGCAGGCGCTGTCGGGCGCCGTCTTCCCCAGCGGCGATGCGGTGCTGCTGGCCAGCGTGTCGCACCAGGGCCACTGGACCCGCGTCTGGGGCAACGCGGCGTTCGACGCGCTGCAGGCGCCCTCGCTCCACGAGGCGCAGGCACAGCTGTTCGATCCGCTCCACGGACTGCTTCGCGACGTGACGCCTCAGGTGCAGGAGGCCTGCAGGCATCACCAGCCGTTACACATCGAGTGTGCCGTCGAGCTGCGGCACGGGCGCCGCTGGATGGAGGCGGACCTGACGCCGCTGTCCCACGAGATGGGCGGCGTGCAGTGGTTGCTCGTGCTGCGGGACGTGCAGGCGCGCCACGAGGCGCTGGACCGGCTGCACGACAGCGAGCGGAAATACCGCCTGCTGTTCGACCAGCACCCGCTGCCGCTGTTCACCTACGACCGCGCCAGCCGCCGCATGGTCAACGTGAACCAGGCGGCGCTGGCGATGTACGGCTACAGCCGGGAGGCCTTCCTGTCGCTGCCCGTGCTGCACCTGGTGGCGCCAGAGGATCGGGAAGACGCGCAGCGCCACCGGGCCAGCTGGGACCGGGGCGACCTCGCCGTCCGGCCGCGCTGGCGCCACGTCACCGCGACCGGCGAGAGGATCATGGTGGAGATCCACGCCAGCGATGCCGGCTTCGACGGGCCCGACCATCGGATGGTCTGCCCGGTGGACCGCACCGCGGAGCTCGCCGCCACCGAAGCCCTGCGGCAGCTGAACGCGCAACTGGAGGCCACCGTGGCCGAACGCAGCGCCGCGCTCGCGCAGCGTGAGAAGCTCTACCGCACCATGGCCGACCTGTCGCCTCAGATCGTGTGGCAGGCGGACGCCGAAGGCCGCACCACCTACTTCAACCATGCCTGGGAGGCGCTGGTCGGCCCGCGTGCCGGTGGCTGGATGGGCGAGCGGTGGCTGGACGCGCTGCACCCGGACGACCGGGCGCCGACGCTGGCGGCGGTGCAGCGCACCGTGGACGAGGGCGTGCCCTACCGCACCCGCTACCGCATCCGCAGCTGGCAGGGCGGCTACCGCAGCTTCCTGGCGGCCGGCACGTCGGTGCGCGGTCCCGACGGTGCGGTGGAGTTCTGGGTCGGCGTCAGCACCGACATCACCGAGCTCGAACGGCAGCAGCAACGGTTGCAGCACCTGAACCAGGAACTGGAGTCCTTTTCGTACACCGTGTCGCACGACCTGCGCGGGCCGGTGCAGGTGATCCACGGCTTCATCGAGGCGGTGCTCGGGGGCCAGGCCGGCGAGGTGGACGAGGTGGCGCGCGGCTACCTGCAGCGGGTGCGGCGCAACGCCGAGCGCATGGACGAGCTGATCTCGGACCTGCTGGCGCTGTCGCGCCTGTCGCGTTCGGCCCTGCGCCTGCAGCGCTTCGACCTGGGCGAACTCGCCCGCCAGGTGGCGGACGCGGTGCGCGAGCGGCACCCGGGGCGCGTCGTCGAACTGCAGGCGCCCCAGGCCTTTGTCCTGATGGCCGACCGCGGGCTGGCGCAGGTGATGCTGGAGAACCTGGTCGACAACGCGGTCAAGTTCTCGCCCGTCGGTCCCGCCGTGGTGGAGCTGTCGGCCTCGCGGCATGTCGACCATGTGCTGCTGGAGGTGGCGGACCGCGGCGTGGGTTTCCACCCGGACCACGCACACCGCCTGTTCCGGCCGTTCCAGCGGCTGCACAGCGAGCGCGACTTCCGTGGCACCGGCGTCGGCCTGGCCACGGTGGCGCGCATCGCGCAGCTGCATGGCGGCGCGGTGGAAGGACACAACCGAGAAGGCGGCGGCGCGGTGTTCCAGGTGCGTCTGCCGCTGTGCCAGGAATCCGCGCCGCCGCCCGAGGCGCTGCCGCTCGACCCGCAGGAATGAACATGCTGAACATCGTTTGCATCGATGACGAAGAAGACGACGTCGAACTCGTCCGCCTGGCGCTCGCGCGGGCCGAGCTGGACGCCACGCTGGAACGCGTGGCCGACGAACGCGGGCTGATGCACGCGCTGGCCGGCCCGCCCGACGTGGTGCTGTGCGACTACAGCATGCCGGGCTTCTCGGCCGAGCGCGCCCTGGCGCTGCTGCAGCGCTGTCCCGGCCGCGCGCCGCCGGTGATCGTGGTGACGCGCGCCATCGCCGAGGCCACCGTGGTGCAGCTGCTGCGCAACGGCGCTCACGACTACGTGCCCAAGGACAAGCTGGCGCTGCTGCCCACGGTGATCCATCGCGTGCTCGCCGTGCGGGCCCACCACCGCGAGCA